>JBBDNU010000198.1:0-12063 GCA_040877365.1 Planctomycetales bacterium | reverse complement strand
ACGCGGGCGCTGCGGAGCCGGATCGAGCCGCTGAAGAAGGTGGCCCGCACGCTGCGGTCGCACCGTGAACTGCTGCTGAACTGGTTCCGGGCCAAAGGCACGATCTCGGCGGGCGTCGTCGAGGGCATGAACAACAAAGTGAAACTGACCATGAGAAAGTCCTACGGCTTCCGCACCGCGGAAGCCATCGAAATCTCGCTGTACCACAACCTCGCAGCCCTCCCCGAACCCGAATTCACCCACAGATTCTGGTGAGGAGGCATAATGAGGAGGCATAATACGCTACCAATACTTTACAAAGACGGCCCCGGTTGGACCGCGTTGTTTCCGCGGCGCTGAGTGACAGTCGCTGCGGACTGAATGCCGAGTGGTGAGACACATCCTATCTTCCGGCGTGAAACGAATGGTGGGACGACGGCAATCGGAACGCCTTGCTTGCAGTCTATGGTTGGACGGTAGTGGTGACGGCCACGAAGCTCGGCATGCTTGTGGCCACCTTTTTCAGAATCGCGGTCCGATTGTAATCGGCACCAGCATTCAAGACGATTCGGAACCGTGCTGCGGGCGATTTCGCACCATTGGCGCCGATAGAGTTCCATCAAATATTCCCGCCCGTGTGCGGTGTGGCTCCAGGCGGAGTAGCGGCGGAACTTCTCCTCCATTTGCCGCATGCTCATGGTGCCCAAGTCGATTTCGAGAAAACAGCACATCATGCCGCGGGGTTCGCGGTAGAGGTACATCGCGTCGGGGATGAGCCGCTGGCGGTGGCCGGCGACGGTGACGACGAAGGCCGGATGGCGGGCCAGGGAGCGGCGTTCGATTTGGAGTAGATCGAAGTCGGGGCGGGATTGGGATTCTTCCCAATTCTCCAGCAGAAACTCGGTGATGCAGAGTTCGTGCATGACGTGCAGCGCCGAGTAGCCTTCCGCGCGGCGGCGGTCGCTGATCGGTTCCCGCCATTCCTTCCCTTTCTTCGCGACGGCTTCGCGGAGGCGACGGAGGCCCTTGCGGCTGACCGAATAGACCTTCGGGAACAACGGCGAAACGCCGAGCGTCGGCACGAGGTCGAGGTAGCCGAGGGCTTCCATTTCGGCGAGTTGCCGACGGGCGGTGCGGTCGGAGGGAAGGTACAGCCCGAACCGCCGCTGGATTTGCTGCACGATCGCGAAGCGGTTGCGATACACGAACGCCAGGATCGCCGGGAAGTGCGGGCGATCCTTCGGCGACTTCACCGCGGCCGGGCGATGCCGATGCACCGGTTCGAGCAGCTTCGGCAGGTCCCACACCGTGAGCGGACGGCGCGGAGAGGCGCTCATGGGGCGTCCTCCCCGTCTTGCTGTTTCAGGTCGGCGTCGATCAGTGTGATGATGGCCGCTTGCACGTGCGCGGACAGCCGCGGCCATGCGGTCGCGATCCGACTCAATGCATCTTGATTTTCTGTGCAAGCATTCGTGCAAGCGTCGTTCGCGTCATGCCGCAACGTGTTGTGCTGATTGTCATTGCGGGAATCGCTCCCGGCACTCGTAATCTGGCTGTCACGGGTTCGACTCCCGTACCACCACGGTCGACTCGAAATCGACCTCACCACGCGGGCGCGCAAGCGCCCTCCACTTTGCCCGAGCGAGGCGGGCGGTCGCGCGGTCCGCCGCCTGTCTGCGTTCGCACGACGCGTTCCGGGAATCCGAATCGGTTTCGGCCGACCAATGAACCGCACCGCGGCGGCGCGTGTCGCAGACGGCGGCAGCACGCACGGACGCCCTGCAGTGTGCGGATTCCGCGTTGGTCCGTCGCCGGAAGAAGAATGCGGAAGTCGATCGGCTTCATGGATCTGGCTGACGTCACCGCGGCTCAGCAGCTGATGGACCTGCAACGGAAGACCGATTGGACGCGTCTTCTGGATCATCGAGTAGGCGCGGGCGGTGTAGTCGGCGGCGAAGCTGGTCCCGTTGATCGTGACCTTGAGTGTGCGGTGGGGCATGGCGTGGAGTCGATCGAAACCCCGACGAACGAAAGAGGATTCGCGACAGCATAACCGATCACTGTTTGACCTGGTTAGACTGGAACGCGGTCGTCGGAGACGACCAGATCCGCGGTCTTGTCGGGCAAAGCTCACGGGAGGCCCGCGTGGACTTTTCACTCGTAACAGTGGGAGCACGATTTCATGATGCGTCTGACCTGGTGCGGATTCGTTTGCTTCTGCCTCGCGCCGGATGCGTCGCCGCTGGCCTCGGCCGAGCCGACGCTGCCGGGGACGCAGCCGTTGCGACTCGAGCGGCCGCTCGACGAAGTGATGCTCGATGGGCTGCACACCTTCGCCCTGCGCGAGATCGAAGGCTCGCGCGTGCTGCGCGACGAGCGATGGCGGCGGGACTATTCCAGCGCTGAAGCGTACGAAAAAAGCATCGCCCCGCACCGCGCGCGGCTCCGCGAGACCATCGGGGCGGTCGATGAGCGGCGGATCGGCGACGGCTTGGAGCGTCCCATTCCGCTGCATGATCGCGATATCGGGGGCGGCCCCGAGGAGGCTCCTGCGGACGCATCGAAGCCCATATCCCGCTATCACGTTCATTCGCCGGTGCGTTGGCAGGTGCTGGACGGCGTGACGGCAGAAGGCATCCTGCTTGACCCAGTGGGAACCGTGAAGGCGAACGTCATCGCCCTGCCCGATGCCGATTGGACCCCCGAGATGTTCGTCGGCATCAGCGACGGCGTGCCCACACAAGCACAAATCCCGTTGACTCTCGTGGCGAACGGCTGCCGCGTGCTCGTCCCCACGCTCATCAGCCGCGAGGCGAAGTATTCCGGCACCGCCGAAGTCGGTTTCACGAATCAGCCGCACCGCGAGTTCGTCTATCGCTGCGCGTTCCCGGTGGGGCGGCACGTCATTGGGTACGAGGTGCAGAAGGTGCTGGCCGCGGTCGATGCGTTCGAGTTGCTCGACAAGGCGGAACAGGGGGTGAACGACCGGTGGCGCGCGCTGCATGACAGGCTGGAAGCATTCGAGGAATGGAATCTGGACGAGGTCGAGCGCGCGCTGAAGGACCAGCACGCCAAGAAGAATGCACCCGCAAGGGACAAGCCGGCTCGCCGACCCCTGGGCGTTCTCGGCGTCGGCGAAGGGGGGTTGATCGCGCTTCATGCGGCGGCGCTTGACCCGCGGATCGACGCGGCGCTCGTGTGCGGCTACTTCGAGCCGCGCGAGGGAGTCTGGCAGGAACCGGTCTATCGCAACGTGTGGCGGCAGTTGACGGAGTTCGGCGACGCGGAACTGGCCGGCATGATCGCCCCGCGGACGCTGGTCATCGAGGCCTGCGCCGCGCCGGAAGTCGCCGGCCCCCCTCCCCCGCGCAACGGCCGCAACGTCGCCGCACCGGGACGCATCCGCATGCCGCCGCTCGCTCGCGTCCGCGACGAGTTCGCGCGAGCCCGCGTTCATTTCGAGAAGCTGATCGCGGCGGAGCGGATTGCGCTGGCCGTCAGCGGCGAGGACGGGACCGGGCCCGCGGGGAGCGAAGCGGCCCTCGCCGCGTTCGCCAAGGGGTTGGGACTGGCGACGCCGCTCAAGCCCGCGGAGCCGGCGGCGAAGGCGGAAATCTCCTTCGGCCCGCTCGTTGATCCCGACCGGCGGCAGAAACGGCAGCTCGATGAACTGATCGCCCACACGCAGCGGATCATGCGCGACAGCCGCCTGCCTCGCGCCCGGCTGTGGTCGCGGGCGGACCGCTCATCCGTCGCCGCGTGGGAGAAGTCGGTCGAGCCGCTGCGCAAGCTCGTCCACGAGGAGATGATCGGCAAGCTGCCGGAGCCGACGATGGCGATCAATTCTCGCTCGCGGCTCGTTCTCGACGAGCCGGCGTTCCTGGGCTACGAGGTCATGCTCGACGTGTATCCCGACGTGATCGCGGGAGGGATTCTGCTGCTTCCGAAGGGCATCCAGGAGGGGGAACGGCGGCCGGTCGTCGTCTGCCAGCATGGGCAAGGAGGCACGCCGATGGACACGATCATCGATGACGAGAACGAGCGTGCCACGCGCGTGTATCGCGCGTTCAGCCGGCGGCTTGCGGAGCGGGGCTTCGTCGTCTTCGCGCCGCAGAACCCGCACCGCGGAGAAGAGCGATTCCGCGAGGTGGTGCGGAAGGGTTCGCCGATGGGGCGTTCGCTGTTCAGCTACATCATCCCGCAGCACGCGCGGATCGTCGAGTGGCTCGGCTCGATGCCGATGGTCGATCCCCAGCGGATCGGCTTCTATGGCTTGTCCTACGGCGGGAACACGGCCTTGAACGTGCCGCCGTTCGTGCCGGGATACGCTCTCTCGATCTGCTCGGCCAGCTTCAACGACTGGGTGCCGAAGATCGCGTCGGTCGAAGCGGGTTTCTGCTTCCCCTTCACGCGGGAGCACGAGATGCCGCAATGGAACCTGGCGGCGACGGCGAACCATGCGGAGTGCGCGTGGCTGATCTCGCCGCGGCCGTTTATGGTCGAGCGGGGTCACGACGATTCGGTGTCGTGGGACGAGTGGGTGGCCTTCGAATACGCCCGCGTCCGACGGCATTACGTGAAGTTGGGGATCCCGGAGCGGACGGAGATCGAATACTTCGACGGCCCGCACCGCATCAACGGAGAAGGGACGTTCGAATTCCTGCACCGGCACCTGAAGCGGCCGAAGCCGGAGTGACGGCTCGCCGCCTTCGCCCCGGACCCGCATCAGCGTCGGGTTGTCGGCGAGCAGCTTGGCCGTGTTGGCCTGGCTGCGGATGGCGCCCGTCTTCCTCGAGAATTCCGTTTGCGGTTCGTCCCTCCTTTGACTATTCTCGATCGGTCCACTTCGGTTGGGCGCCCGATCGCGGCCGCGACTCGTCGAGCGGTATCGGCGGAGAGCATGTGGGGCCGCTTCGACGATGAAACCTCGATCGGGACAAGGGCCACCATCATTCAGTCCAAAGGATCCACGGCATGCTGTCCAATCGAATCGTCGCGGCGATCTTCTCGGCTGCGCTCGCGCTGTCATACAGTGCTTCGTCCATCGTGCGGGGAGCGGAGCCGGACGAGACCGACACGGCCACGGCCAAAGTCCAGCTGAAGACAGGGGACCGGATCATCTTCTTCGGCGATTCGCTCACTTCGCTCGCCGGTGAAGAACGGCCGAAAGCGCACGTCACCAAAGGCTACGTCCGCATCGTCCGCGAGACATTGCAGGAGCGGCACAAGGATCTCGATCTGCAGGTGGACTGGGTCGCGACCGGCGGGCATACGGTCCCCGACCTCCTCGCCCGGGTCGATCGCGACGTCATCGCGAAGAGGCCGACGATCGTGGTGATCCAGATCGGCTGCAACGACGCCCGCCGCGTCCCGAAGGAGAAGTTCCAGTCGGGGCTGGAGGAACTGATCGACAAGCTGCAAGCCGCGGGGATTCAGGTCGTGCAGTGCACGCTGACCAGCGTCGGCGAGAAGCACGACGGAACCAACGCGAACGACGCCGCCCTCGAAGCGTTCGCGGAAGTCGAGCGGCAGGTGGCCCGCGCGAAGAAGGTCCCCCTCAATGATCTCCGCCAGGCGTTCGTCGCCCACTGGAAGGCTCACAACCCCGACAACAAGCCGAACGGCATCCTGACCTACGACGGCAACCACTTCAACGACGCCGGGCACAAGTTCGTCGCCGAACGAATGCTGAGCAAGTTCGAGTAATGCCCTTCGAGATCACGATCATGGCCATCAAGACGATTCCGCTCAGCCGCCTGAAGTCGGACCTCGAGAAGACGCTGAATGATTGCGCCGAATCGGGACAGACGGTGGTCGTCGAATTGCCGGACCACCGCCTGGTTTCGATTCAGTCGCTCGATCCCGGCGAAGACGACGACCTGACCGACGAATTGGTCGAGTCCAATCCGAAATTTCAGGCGTTGGTCGAAAAATCGAAGGCGGGCCAGCGCAAACCGTTTTCGGCCGGAAACGAGAAGTGAACGTGCGAACTTTATGCGGCCGGAGCACTATTTCGCTCTGCATCTGTGGCGTTCTCGCCCTCTGCTTCCTGCGCGTGGCGGGTGACGAGCCGCGGACGTGCGGCAATCCATCTTCGCCCGCCGCGCCGCAGAAGAAACCGGCCGCGACCGGTCCCGCCACCGAGAAGCGCTTCCCGCCGCTGCAAGTCTCCGCGGGCTTTCAGGCCACGCTCTTCGCCTGCGATCCGCTCATCGAGTACCCCTCGGCGATCGCGCTCGGCCCGCGCCCCGGCTCGCTGTTCGTCGCCATCGACTACATGACGGGCCTCGGGACCGAAATCATCCGCCGCGACGAGATCCGGCTGATTGAAGACACGGACGGCGACGGCTACGCCGACAGCGCGCCGGTATATGCCGGCGGGTTCAACTCGATCATGGGGCTCGCATATCACGCGGGAACGGTCTATGTCATGCACGCCCCGTACCTCACGGCGCTCCGCGACACCGACGGCGACGACCAGGCGGACGAACGGCGCGACCTCCTCTCGGGGCTGGGGCTGACTCCCGAGGAAAACCCCGTCCGTTTGCACTGCGCCAACGGCGTCACCGTGGGGCATGACGGCTGGCTGTATCTCGCGCTCGGCGATCACGGGTGCGACGTGAAGCGCCCCGAGGGAGACCGGCTCGTGCTCGAAGGAGGGGGCATCCTCCGCTGTCGCCCCGACGGCGGCGGCCTGCACGTCTTCTCGCGCGGCCTGCGGAACATCTACGACGTGGCGCTCGACGAGGAGTTGAACGTCTTCGTCCGCGACAACGAGAACGACGGCGGAGACTACAAGGTCCGGGTCTGCCACAGCTTCCACGGGGCCGACCACGGCTATCCGTATCTCTATTCCGAGCGGCCCGACGAGGCGCTCGCGCCGCTGGCCGACCTGGGGCTCGGCTCGTCCGCCGGCGTGGCGTGCTACCTGGAGCGACAGTTTCCCGCGGAGTATCGGGGCGGCCTGTTCGCCTGCGAATGGGGCCGGGCGGTCGTGCATTACCGGCTGGAGCGCGCCGCCGGGAAAGCCGGGTTCGCGCCGGTCCGCGAGACGCGGTTCGCGTGGGGGGCCGACGACGATCCCTACGGATTCAAGCCGACCGATCTCGTCGTCGATCGCGACGGCGCGCTGTACGTTTCCGATTGGTGCGACGGCCAACGCCCGCAGCGCGGCCGGGGACGGATCTACCGCATCCGCCATGAAGCAGGAGCGAAGCAGGCGGCCGAAAACCGCGCGGCCGAGCGCCCGCGGTCGCTCGACGAGTGGATCGCAAAGCTGGATTCCGAAAGTCATCACGAGCGCGTCGAAGCTCAAGAGGCGATCATTGCCGCGGGCGCCGATGGATTGCAAGCCGTGCAGGATCGGATCAAGTCGCAAAGACTGGGCGTGCGCGGTCGGTCACACGCGGTCTGGGTTCTCGCAGGCGAGGGGAGCGCCGCGTCTCGCGGGAAGCTGTTCGAGTCGGCGCGCGGCGACTCCGATCCCCGCGTTCGCGCGCAGGCGGTGCGTGCGCTGGCCGACCTCGTCGATCCCGTCGTGCGGAGGCACCGCCTCGACGCCGTGCTGGACGACCGCGAATTCGCGGTGGCCCGTCGTCTGTTCAAGCTCGCCGAACAGGAGCTTGCGGAGCTGGGAGACCGCCGCGTCGCGCTGGAGGCCTTGATCGCGATCGGCCGACTGCGCTGGCGTGAAACGCCGCACTGGTTCACGACCGGGTCCCACGCAGCCGCGTTGGTGGGGGACGCTTCGCTCGAGCACGCTGCGGTGCAGGCGCTGCGGCGATCCGGCAAATGGCGGGACGTTCTGATGCTGCTTCACCCTGTGACCGAAGGGCCCGAGCGAACGATCGCGCTGCGGGCGCTCAGCGGACAGGCCGTTCCCGAAGTCGCGGATGGCCTGATTGAATTGCTCCAGCATCCCGACCCCACCCGCCGGCTGGAATACGCCGACGCGTTGACGCGGATCCACCGCAAGCCGGGGCCGTGGGTCTACTGGGGCTACCGCCCGCCGCCGCGTCCCGCGAACACCGTCGCCTGGGAGAAGACCGACACGATCGAGGAGGCGCTCGATCGCCTGCTCGCCGACCCCGATCGCGCGGTCCGCCTCGCCGTTCTCGCAGCGATGCGCCGCGAGAAAGTCCCCACGCGGCTCGCGGCGCTGTCGTCGTGGCTCGAAAGCGAGCGCGAACCGGCAAGGGTGGCGGCGATCCTCGAGGCGCTGCGCGCGCATCCGGCCGAAGACGTGCGCGACCTGATGGAAAGGACCGTCGCGAACCCGAAGCGGGACCTCGCCGCGCGCCGGGCGGCGCTGGCCTTGTTCATCGCCGGCCTGGACGAAGCTTCCGAAGGCCGGCTGCTCCACCTGGCCGACGCGGTGCAGGAAGACGTGGTCTCGGCCGAGCTGATCGCCGATCTCCTCGAAGAGCTGGGGCGGCGACCGAAGGTCTCGGCCCGGCTGGAACTCCTCATGGAACTCAAGTCGCCGCATCCCGAAATCCGCCGGGCCGCCCTCGCGGCGCTTGCCGAGCGCCGCGAGCCCGATGCCGCGAACGCCGCGCTCCGGCTGCTCGACGATCGAAGCGCCGCGGTGCGCGGCGCGGCGGCAAGCGTGGCTGGCCGGCTCGAAGTTCGCGACGCCGCCGATCCTCTCTTGCGCCTGGCCCGCGACGACGACGACGCGGTGCGCCGCGCGAGTTTCGACGCCCTGCGCCGGTTGCGCGAACCGCGGGCCGTGCCGCTCGCCGTCGCCGCGCTCGCCGACCGGCAAACCGAAGTCGCCGCCCTCGACGTGCTCGGCGAATTGGGAAGCTCCGAGCAGGCGGGGGCGGTCATCGACGTCGCGGACCGCGATCCCTCTCCCGAGGTCGTCCCCCGCGCCGTGTCGTTCCTCGCGAAATGCGGTCAGGATCCCGCCCTCGCCGATGCGCGGCGTGCGGAACTCGCCCGCGCCGTCGCCGAGTTGCAAGGGAAGAGCGGCACGATCGTTGCCTGGCGCGTGTGCGGCCCGCTCGCGCTCGCCGCCGCGGCCGACCTGTCGCGGCGCATCGCGGCCGGCGAGAACGTGGCGCAGTCCGCGTCGGGCGAAGAGATTCGCTGGCGAACGCTGTTCGGCACGGGCCTCGACGCCCGCGTGCGGATCGACCCGCCGGAGCGGCACGCCCCTGCGGCGAGCAACGTGACCGGCGTGCGCGTCTGGCTGGCGGTCGGCGACGTGGCGGTTTCCGAGCGAATGCCGGTGCAGGTCCTCGCCTCGTCGAGTGGCACGTTCGAAATCCAGCTCGACGGCCACCGAATACACCAGCGCGGCGAGTCGCGCTCGTTCGCGACCGACTCCGACCGCTGCGACGCGACGCTAAAGAAGGGCGGCCACCGGCTGGCCGTTCTGATTTCGGCCCCCGCGGAACCGAAGGAGGGCGAAGGAGCGCAATTCCATCTGCGCTTCCGCCGCAAGAGCGCCTCCGCTCAGCACGAAGAGTTGGTCCGCGCGGCGCTCGCACGGGCAGGAAACGCCGGGCGCGGTCGCCAGTTGTTCCTTGACGCTGACGGGAGCCAGTGCATCAAGTGCCACCGCATCGGCGAGCAGGGAGAGCGGATCGGCCCGGACCTTTCCGGCCTCGGCGACCGCTTCTCGCGGATCCACATCATCGAGTCGATCCTCGAACCGAGCCGGACCGTCACTCCCGGCTACCAGACGCTCGCCGTCGCGCTCTCGAGCGGCCTGGTCGTCTCCGGGATCAAGGTTGCCGAAACGGAAGAGACGCTGACCCTCGCGGACAGCCAGGGGAAGCAGCACGTGCTGCTGAAATCCGAGATCGAGGAACAGGCGCCGCAGTCGAAAAGCACGATGCCGGACGACCTGGCGAAGCCGCTCTCCGTCGAGCAGTTCGTGGACCTGATCGCGTTCCTCGCCAGTCAGAAAGGGGTGCGGGAGAAGGCCGAAGCGGCCGCCGACCGGTGAGGAGCCACGGGCTCGCCGTCGAAGCGATCCCTCGAAATCCGGTGGAAATGTTCCGTCTCGGCGGTGCGGGTTCCTCGCGCGCGGGACCGTTCCCGTCACGCCTCGCGTCCGAAGATCCACGCGAATTTGGCCTTGGGCCGTCTGGCGAGCTTTTCCTCGGCGGCCTCGGCGATGCGCTGGAAATCGGCGCTGAGGCCGCAAAGATAATCCTGCGCCATGGCTCCCTTTCCGGTGACTTGCAGGTGCTCGACGTCCCAGAGCTTGACCAGGTGGCCGACGATCTCGGCGTAGTCGCGAACGGTGTAGACGCCGAGGCGCTGAGCGACGCCGGCGAACTGTTCGAAGAGATCGGGGGCTTGCCCGTCCTCCATCAGACGGCCGGGCATGGCGATGACGCGGCGGAGCATCGACCGCATGGTCAGCATTCCGCCCTCGGGGTCGACTTCCATCACCTTGCCCATCACCCGGCTGTAGAACGCCTCGTGTCGAGATTCGTCGCCGGCGATGCGCTGGCAGATGCGCCCCAGGGCCGCGTCGCCCTGACGGGACGCAAGACGGCTGACGTTGCTGTGGGAGATCTTGGTGGCCCGCTCCTGGAACGAAGTATAGATCAAGCCGCCGTAAGGATTGCCATTGGTCCTCGGGCTGAAGCCCTCGTTGATCAGATGATGGACGGTCAGCTCGACGGCGCGCATGTCGACCCGGCCGGTGAGACGCAGGTAGGCGTTGAGCAGGTCGCCGTGTCGGTTCTCTTCGCTCGTCCACCCGCGGAGCCACCGGGCCCACGGCCGAGAACTGGTGCCGACATCGTCGCGGGCAATGAGGTTCAGCGCAACGGCGTAGCTCGGGAGGGCCTCTTCGGTGATCATGTCGCCGACCAGCACGACGAGGAGTTCGTCGGTCAGTTCCTGCGCAGGCCCGCGAAACTCGCGGAGGCGCGAGTCCCAATCGTCCGCAGTCAAGTCGGGCAGGTAGTCGGTGGGCTGCCAGGCCTTCTCGACCGGCAGCAGCAATTGCAGTTGCTCGCCCACGAACGTGTCGAGGCTGTCGAGCACTTCGATCTGCCGCTCGAGCGAGCAGGACGCGGGACGGGACTTGTCGCGGGCCACGGTGGAGTGGGTTGCGACGGGAGAAGCCCCGCCATCGGCGGAGCCGGCAGCCTCCCGCGGCACGGGGCGACCGTCCGCGTCATTGTCGGGCCCCGATTCGCCGGGAGAAGCGGTCGCCCGTGGAGAAGGGGACATGGATTCGGGCATTCCGCCTCCGGCAGAATTCGTATCGACCTCGAAACGAACTGAGATTCGATCGCTACACGATCAGTCTACCGAAGTTCGCCAGGATTGGTCCAGTGCTCGCAGGTGGGCAGCGGATCATCGCCTTGGCCGCGACCACGACGGCGAAAGCCGCGCGATCTTTTCACTTCCGCGCATCGCAGTGGTAGAATGCTCGCGGTGCGATGTCGCCCGTTCCCCCTTGCACACCATTCCCCGCTGAGGAGCAGTCCCATTCCCCGCTGAGGAGCAGTCCATGAGCAATCCACGTCTCCGATGGGTTGGTGTGGTAGTGATCGCAGTGCTCGGAATCGTCATGGCGGTCATCTGGTTCCTTCCGCAGCGTCCCGAGGAAGGAAAACGGCCCGATCCGGCGCCGGGCAAGGACGCCGTGGCGGAACGGTCCCCCTCCGGGACGGCGTCGACGGTCCGGCCGACGCCGGTTTCGCTGGCGGATTCCGCGAAGCGCGTGTACTCGGGAGAACGTCCGGCACAGACCGGCGTCGTCGAGGGGGCCATCGACCGCACGCGGGTCGCCGTGCTCCGCGGGTTCGTGCACCGCCGGGAGGGACAGCCGCTCGACGGCGTTCGGATTCACATCGAGGGGCATCCGGAATTCGGAGCGACGATGAGTGGGGCCGACGGCGGGTTCTCCCTGGCGGTCAATGGCGGCGGCTTGCTGTGCGTCCATTACAGCAAGGAAGGCTATCTTCCCGCCTGCCGGCATTTGTCCGTCCCCTGGCAAGACTACGCCTGGCTGCCCGACGTGCGCCTGGTCGCGCCGGATGCGGCGGTCACGACCGTGAAGCTCGCGAAGGACGGTCCGACTCAGGTCGCCCGCGCCAGCGGAACGAA
>JBBDNU010000197.1:0-12294 GCA_040877365.1 Planctomycetales bacterium | reverse complement strand
GGGCAGTGCCGGCCGAATCGCCGAGGAGGATCCCGCTGGCAGATTCGTCCGAAGCGGGTGGCGCTCTCCGGCCTCCATTGCGGTAAGATCGCCGTCGTCATCGGGAACGATGCGCGGAGTGGACCGGACGCCGTCGAGGCGTCCGGGTCGCGAAGCGACGCGAGGGCGCGCACTCGACTCCCCATTCATTCGCGTCGCCCGCCGTCGACCAGCGGCCGAAATCTGCGGCGAACGTGGAATGACGACGGAACCGCAGTGTGCGCCCTCTCGTCGCTGCGCGACCCCGATGGCTGAACGCCATCGGGGCCACCCGCCGAGTGCGAGGTTGAGATGCGCTATCAGGTGGGAGGCTCGGAAGCTGATATCGGCTGTGTCAGCTCGGATGTATCGGAACAGGAATACTTGATTCTGCGCTATGATGGATCCGGGTGGATGATTGCTGAAAAGGGATAATCGCGGGGCGCGAAGCGACGAGAGGGCGCGCACTCGACTCTCCATTCATCGGTGACGTCCTCCGTCGATCGGCGGCCGGAATGTGGGAGGACGGCCAGCGACGAAAGGCCCCGCAGTGTGCGCCCTCTCGTCGCTGCGCGACCCCGATGGCTGAACGCCATCGGGGCCACCCGGCGGTTGGATCGCGGACCGCTCAGCCGAAGGCGCGCGAAAGTCGATCGACGCCCTCAACGGGGCGGTCGCCCGGCTCGAATCGTGGGCCGAGGGTTTCGCGTTGGCCCGGATCGGGACTGGATTTACTTGGGCCGGGCGAATTCCAGCTGGATGGGTCGGCTGACGGGCCGCCGCTTGGTGTCGTCGCGCGGCCCCGAATGCGGACTACGGACTCAAGCCGCGTCGCGGCGTTCGGGGGCGAGGGCGGCGTGGATCGCCGGGAGCGGGCGGGCGAGAAGCCTTGCCAACTCGGCTGGGGAGTAGCCGGCTTCCTCTAGGTGAAGCAGCATCTGGCGCTCCGCGGCCGTCAGCGCTTCCGGTTCCGCAGCGCGATCGCGCGCCGCGGCCGAAGGGAGCGCGAGGATGTCCGGGCCGCTCGCCTCTCGGCCGGGCGCGCTGCGCGGCGCGGCGGCGGGCGGCGCGTCTCCCCGCCGCAGTTCGAGCAGCCGCGTCAGGCGGACGATCTCGCGGTCCGCCTCGCGGACCAGCCGGTCGAGCGCGGCGAGGCGGGTCTGCGCGCGGGCCTCGATCTCGCGGCCGTAATCGTGCAGGCGGATCTCCATCTTGCGGACGTGCGCCGCCTCGGAGGTCTCGCGCGCCCGGAGTTCCGACCGGACCTCAGTCGGCAGGTCGCGGCGGGCCGAATCGCGGCCGCGCCGCCAACCGCGGCCGAGCAGCCACGCGGTCACGAGGAACAGTATGCCGAGCGGGACCAGGTGGGACATGGGAGGGAGCTATCAGCGGTCAGCGGTCAGCGATCAGCGGTCAGCGGTCAGCTTCGGATTCGCGGGGCTTCGATTTCTCAGCTTGTGGAACGCGACCTCAGTGGTCGTGGTCGTGATGGTGGTCGTGATGGTGGTCGTGGTCGTGATGGTGCTCGCCTGGATGGCGTGCGACGGGAGGCAGGGCCGGGTGATCGTGGGCCGTCGGCCATACCGGCGCGGGCGACTTCTCGAATGCGGCCTGGGCGGCCCGCTGCACTTCACGCAGGGAAACTCCCGCCGCCGCCGCGATCCGGGCGCACGACTCGAACTCGGGGGTGAAGACGACGCGGCCGCCGCTCCGCCAGCCGAGTTTGCCCTCGACCGGGCCGAACGGCGTTTCCACGGTGTGCGGGCGGCGGGCCCGCTTGGTGCGCTCCATCCGCTGCCGGCGGACGCCGAACGTGCCGGTCTCGTCGAACAGCACCGCTTCGAGCCGGGCCGCGTCCGCGGGACGGGCGATGACGCCCAGGAGCACGGCCGGGCGGTCCTTTTTCATTTGAATGGGAATCGAGTACACGTCGAGCGCGCCCGCTTCGAGCAGCCGGTGCTTGGCGTAGCCGACCACCTCGCCCGAGACGTCGTCGAGGTTCGTTTCGAGGAGCACGATCTGGTCGCGTTCATCATCGGCCGCGGCGGTCCCGACGAGCAGGCGGAGCACGTTGGCCCGACCGGGCAGGTCGCGCGTCCCGGCCCCATAGCCGATCGACTCGATCGTCATCTCGGGGAGGGAGTCGAAGCGGTCGACGACCGTGGCGAGGATCGCGGCCCCGGTCGGCGTGGTGAGCTCCGCCTCGACCGGCACATCGACGAGCGGGATCCCTTTCAATAGCTCGGCCGTGCCGGGAGTGGGGACCGTACACACGCCGTGGGCGATCCGCACCTGCCCGCGACCGGTGGGGACGGGGCTGGAGACGACGAGCTCGGCCCCGAGCAGGTCGAAGCCGACCGTCGCCCCGACGATGTCCACGATCGAGTCGATCGCCCCGACCTCGTGGAAATGGATCGACTCGACGCTCTGCCCGTGGACCTTGGCCTCGGCCTCGGCCACGGCGCGGAAGATGCGGCGGGCGAGATCCTTCTGCCCGGGAGTCAGCCCGGCGGCGGGGTCGATGATCGCGAGGATGTCGGCCAGATGCCGATGCGCGTGCTGCTCGGGATGCACGACGCGGACGTGGGCGGCGCGGAAGCCTTCCTTGAGGACCGAGTTCACCTCGAGCGACACGCCGGCGAGGCCGAGGGAATCGATCGCCCGCCGGATCTGCTCGAGATCGACCCCCGCATCGATCAGCGCCGCGAGCGTCATGTCGCCGCTGATGCCGGTGGAGCAATCGAGATAGGCGATGCGCACGGCGAGGGATCCGGCTGGCGGGCGGGTGTGCATTGCATGGATCGCAAGGGCTGCGCCTGGGATTCTAGTCCCGCGGGATCGGGGGACCAAGGCCAAAGTCACGCACCGAGACAATTCGCACCGAGACGATTCGCAGACTGCGCGGAGCCCCCGGTTTGCTTCCGCCGGCCCGCACGGGCGGCCGCCGGCAATGACGGCGGAAATGGTGGACGCGGCGGTGGCGAACTATTCGCGGTGACGTGAGGAGATGGGAGGAAGAAGGAAGAAAGCAGGAAGAAAGAAGGAAGAAAGAAGTAGGAGCCTGACGGACGAGAAAGTTCGTCCGTCGACTACCCACTATCCACTACCCACTGCCCTCTATCGCTTCGCGGCGCCCTGCTGGCGGGCGAGCTCCAGCGGCGACAGCTTCTTTCCACTGGCGCCTGTGCCCGGCGGCTGCGGCTTGGGCGGCGCGGCGGAGGCTGCCGTGGGTGCGGGCGGCGACTGCTCGGCGACCGATTCTTCGATTGCTTCGGCGGGCGACTCGCCGGCGGGTGGCGACTTCTTCCCGCCGGCCGCCCCCTGTTGACGGGCCAATTCCAGAGGCGAGAGCTTCTTGCCCGCGGCGGGTTGCGCGGCCTTCGGCTTCTCAGCCGCGGGTTGTTCCGCTTTCGCCCCTCCCTGCTGCCGGGCGAGCTCCAGCGGTGAAGGCTTTTTCGCCCCTTCCGCTTGCGGGGCGCCGGCGGCGCCTTGCTGGCGGGCGAGTTCCAACGGCGAGGGCTTCTTTCCCGCGGCGGGCTGCGCGGCGCCGGCCGCTCCCTGCTGGCGGGCCAGTTCGAGGGGGCTCTTGCCGGCGGGCTTCTTCGCCGGGGCCGGCTTGGCTTTCTCCTTCGCCTCCCCCGCAGAGGGTGCGTGGGCGGCGGGCGCCTGCTTCGGCAGGGGGGCCTCGACCACCTCCAGGTACGCCGGGTCGATGTCGTACCAGGTGATGTCCGCCGGCCCGTCGAACTGCACGAGGGCCTTGCCGTTCATGTTGACGGTCTTCACCGTGCCGGTCAGTCCGGCGAACCGCCGCAGCTCGGGCACTCCCCGGGCCACGATGACGTATTTGTCGGTCAACTCGTGCTTGAGCCGCTCGGCCTGCTCGATGGACATCGCTGGATGAAATCGACTGCGGACGGATTGCCCGGCGGACGGCCCGCCGACGGAACGTCGGGATCATACCGGACCAGGGGGAAAAATGAAAACGCGCGCTCCGCCGCCACGCGACCGCCGGAGCTTGTGACTCGATCCGCAGCCGACGCCGCCGGCGTCGGCGTTTCGACGGACGCCGGCAGCGGCCGGCTACTTCTCCGTCGTCCGCGCTTTCCGGCGCGCCTGCGGGAGGTCGTTGTCGGTCGAGAAGAAGCCGCTGCCGAACCCGCCCCCTCCGATTCCGCCGGCCACGCCGCCCAGTCCACCGCCGAGTCCGCCCAAGCCGCCGACCCCTCCGGCATGCACGTCGCGCGGATCGCCCGTCTCGAACCGCTGGATGACCTCCGCGATCTCGTCGTGGGCGGCCCGCGTCTGTTTGACGATCAGGACGGCGCGGGGAATTACGACCGCTGGCGTCCCCGACAGTTCGGGGGGCGACGCCCCTTTCAAGATCGTGCCGAGGCCGTCCGGGTGCCGTTCGTTTTTCCAACTCTCGACCTGCACGAGTTCCGGCAGCAGCCGCGCCAGATCATCGGCCGTCTTCTCATACACGCGGTAGTAGCGGGTGACGACCTCCTGCGGGTCGATCCGGTCTCGGCGGCGCGGCTTCGAGGTGAGCAGCGCGGTCCGGTAGGTCTCGAGCAGTGCGAGCACTTCGCCGAGCACCTGTTCGGTGTGCCGGACGACCATCGTTCCCGTGCGGGGGAAGACGATCTCTCCACCGGTCCCGTCGACTGACATCCAGGGACCACTCGTCTGGTTCGCGATGGCGTCGGTCAAGGCCGCGGCTTCGCCCGCGTCCCGCGTCAGGTCCCGCACGTCGTAAACGGCGGATCGGAAGCTGTCTTCGGCGCGCGTGCGGCTCGTGACCCACAGCACGCCGTCGCGAAGCGTCCACGTCAGGCCGAGATCCGCCAGCAGCACGTGCAGCACCGTGCCGAGCTTGCGGTCGGGCAGCACGAGCGAGACCGGCTCGCGGTCGCGAATCCGCTCTTCCCGCAGGGCGGGCATGTCGAGCCGGATGTCGGCTTGGGCGATCCGCGCCAGTTCCTCGACCGCGCGAAACAGCGGCATGTCCTGGAAGTTCACGCTCACGTTCTCGTCGAGCTTCCGCCGCAGCGCCAGATGCTGCGGCGGGTCGAGGATGAATGTCTGCCGGCCGTGCCGGCGGAGCGCGGCGAGCAGACCGGCGACGCGGCGCTGAACGTAATCGGTCTGCCGGACGAACAGGACGTCTCCCAGCAGTTGAACCCCGCCGCCGACGCCGTCCACGTCGGACCAGGGGCCTTCGGTGGCCGTCTCGATCGTGTCGATCAACGCGGTCCCTTCGTATCCCGCGTCGAGCAAGTCGCCCACGGTGTAGGGCTGGGTCGTCATCCGGTCGGCCGCGGCCGTTTCGGTCGTGACGTGCAGGATCCCCTCCTGAACGTACCACGCCAGCCCCAGCGACTTGAGCCGGTTGAGCAGCAGGTAGAGCGGCTCGTCGTTCAGCCGGTCGGTGACCGGTTCGCCGAGCGTGACGCCCTCCTCGGTGAGCGCCCGCTGGTCGAACAGGACCGGGAGCTTCCGTTGCTCCTGGATCCATTGCCCGATTTCGCGGAGCGAGGCCTCGGTGAAGTTCACGGTCACGGAAGCCGCCAGCATCTCCGGCATCACGGTCGCCGGGTCGATCGCCCGCGGCTCGTCCGGGATGGCGAGCGGCGCCGCGGGCACGGGCGGCGGCGCCGGCGGACCGGCAGGAGTCCCCTGCGGTTGGTCCTGCCCCGATCCGAGCGACGCCAGCAGCCCGAGCGAAATCAATCCGAAAACGATCGCGCGCCGCGCAACGTATGCTCGCATGGCTGTCTCCTGGAACGAGCGGGTGAAAGCGTGCCGATGGACCCGCAGGTTCGATCATACAGGCGGCGACGGGGCGAAGCCACGATTTTTTCGGGCAGCCCGAGGATGCCAGTTCCCGTGCCGGGTTCCAGCGCTTCGGTTGACTCGCCCGCGGCCGCGGGGGTCCAATGTCTGCCGTTCCTGTTTGTCCGATCGTTTCGTTTCCATCCGGACGAGGAGTCGCCGCCATGAGGCCGCACCGCCTGATTCGAGCTTGCCTGGTCGGGATCGTCGCCGTCGCCGTCTCGCTGGCGGCAACCGCCGCTTCCGCCGCGGAATTGCCGAAGCGGTATTTCGAGCTGATGTCGGCCGGGGTGAAGGACGTCGTCCCCAATCCCGAGCTGCGGAACCCGACGAGCCTGATGTTCGCCGCCGCCGTGCTTCATTCCCACGAGCACCCGGACAACCCTGCCTTCGGCGATCGAAAGTTGCTCGAGCTGGCGCTGCGGCTCGGCGACCTGGCGACCGAGGCGAGCGAGAAGGACGGCGGCAGCTACCGCCAGGACTACGAGTGGGAGATCCACTTCTGGCTCGATGGATACCGCCTGCTCGAGAAGGAGCTGGGGGACGAGCGCCGCGCGCGTTGGCGGAAGCAGCTCGAGCGGAACGTCCGCTGGTTCGCGGACCATGTCGAGGCCCGGATCGACTTCCCTCGCTATCAGGGCCCGTACATCCGCACCTCGACGAACCATTTCGCGATCTGGGCCTCGACCGTGTACCTCGCCGGACGGGTGCTGAAGAACCAGGAATGGGAAGCGCTCGGCGAAAAGGCGATGCACCGCCTCGCCACCGAAGAGCAGACGGCGGACGGATACTGGGGCGAGTTCACCGACAACGGCCCGACCACCGGCTACAACTACCTCACCATGAACGCGGTCGCGCTGTACCTGGAGCACAGCCGCGACACCGCCGCCCTCGAAGCCCTCCGCCGCGCGACGGACTTCCACAAGCAGTACACCTGGCCCAACGGCGAGCCGGTCGAGACGATCAACGGCCGCAACCGCCACTGGGGAGTGAGCGCCTGGGGGCACTTCGGCTTCACGCACTGGCCGGACGGCCGCCGTTATGCGGAATTCCTCGCGGACTTCTTCGAGCCGGGCCGGGTCCGGCCGCGGGACCTGGGGCGGCTGTCGCAGAGCGCCCTGTACTATCACGAAGGGCCGACCTCCCCCATCCCGCAGGACCAGTCGCGGTTCGCGCACCGGATGGAGCGCGTGCCGGCCGGCATCCGCAAGACCGCTCCCTGGACCGTCTGCTACTCGGGCCTGTTCGACCCGCCGAGCGAAAGCCAGTTCACGCTCGACCGCCAGGGAAACCTGAGCATCTGGCACGACCGGCTGGGGATGATCGTCACCGGCGCGAACTCGAAGCACCAGCCGGAACTGGCGACGTTCCTGGAGAAGTTCGGCGACGGAACCACCACCGTTCCGCGCAACAACCGGTTGCGGATGAGCGACGAGCGCGACCGCCTCGGGTTGGCCTACAACACGTTCTTCGCCGAGATCGAAGTCCCCGCCCCCGAAGCCGAACGCCTCGAGCTCCGCTTTACGATCACGGAGCTGAGCGTCGGGCGGCTCCAGGAGGCGCAGCTCAACCTGCAGCTCGTCCTTCAGCCGGGGGAAGTCCTCGAAACGGCGAAGACGAAAGTCACGCTCGACGACCGGCGGATCGAGCTGGGGCCGGAGCAGATCGGCGGCTGGATTCGCCACCGCGGCTGGAAGCTCGCGGTCGATCCGAGCGCCCGCCTCGTCTGGCCGGTGTATCCCTTCAGCCCGTATCGAAACGCGCCGGAGACCGACATCAAATATGCGGTCGGCGCGCTCTCGGTGCCGGTGAAAGTCAGTCCGCCCCGGGAAGGGGCCCTCAACTGGCGGCGACAGAACATCGCGTTCACGCTGGAAGTTCCCGCGAGCGAGGCGGGCGATCGGTGAGCGCGATGCCGCCGGATTTCGCCGGTGGACCGAGCTGTTACTGAACACTATTGACTTATATACATCGAGCCACTTAAACTGTTCCTGTACGACCGGAGGGACTTTCGAGAAGCGACAACCGCCGCCAGCCATGACGCACATCAGACCGGTCCCCGCCACCATCGCCCGGTTGAGACGGCAGTTGCGGGAATGGGAACGTTCCCGCGGGACGCCTTCGCCAGCCGCGACGGGACGACCGGCGGCGGTGGAGCGATCGGGGGCGACGGAAGTCGAGGCGGCCGAGCGGCTGTTCCCCGGCGGGTGTCGGGCCGGGTCGCTCGTCGAGTGGCTGGCGGAGGGGGAGGGGACCGGGGCCGCCACGCTCGCCTTGAGCTGCGTCGAGACTTTCTTGCGAAACGGCGGCGGGAGACTGATCGTCGTCGATGACGGCGACGGCGGCTGCGGATTTCATCCGCCGGGATTGCCGCCGGCGATCGATCCCGAGCGGATCGTCGTGGTCCGTCCGCGGAGCGTGCCGGATGCGTGGTGGGTCGTGGAGCAGTCGCTTCGTTGCAGAGGGGTGGCGGTCACGCTGTGCCGGGTGCGGCGGGCCGACGATCGGACGCTCCGCCGCTGGCAACTGGCGGCCGAGCACGGGGGCGGGATCGGGTTGCTGTTGCGCCCCTCGGCCGCGCGGCGCGGTCCCTCCTGGGCCGATGTCCGCTGGCTGGTCGAGCCGCTCCCTTGTCTGTCGGAATCGCACGGACGGCGGTGGCGTCTGGAACTGCTGCACTGCCGCGGAGGGACCACCCTTCGGGCGGCGCCCCCCGGCAGTGCGGTCGAGCTGGAACAGGATCATGAAACGGGTGCTGTGCGCGTGGTTTCCCGATTGGCCGCTGCAGAGACTGATTGTCGCGCGGCCCGAGCTTAGAGAACGCCCGATCGTGATCCACGCCGAGGCGGGGCGCCGGGGCGCGTGCGTGACGGCCAGTTCGCGGTTCGCCGCCGAGCAAGGGGTCGTGCCGGGCCTGTCGCTGGCCGAGGCGCGAACGCTGCTCGATCCCGCCTGCCGGAATGTCCCCGCGCACTACGAACCGCACGATCCCGCGGCCGACGCCGCCGCGCTTCGTGAGTTGGCGATCGGCTTGCAGCGATTCTCCCCGCGGGTGGGAATCGAAGGACCGGACGCGCTGGCGCTCGACATCGGCGGCTGCGCACACCTGTTCGGCGACGAGCCGGGAATGGCCCGGCAGGTCTGGCAGACGCTGCACCGGGCCGGCTGTCGCACCCGGATCGCCGTGGCCGGCACGATCGGGGCCGCCTGGGGCATCGCCCGCTTCACCGGCGAGCGGGTGACGGTCGTCGCCGTCGAGCGGGCCGAAGGCCTGCTCGATGCGCTGCCGGTCGAAGCCTTGCGGTTGTCCGCAACGACGGTGGACCGGCTGCACCGGCTCGACGTGCGGACGGTCGGCCGGCTGCGGGCGCTGCCCCGGGAGTCGCTGCCTTCGCGGTTCGGACCGGAGATCGTCCAACGGCTCGATCGGCTGTTCGGCCGCGGCCCCGAACTCCTCGAACCGGTCCATTCCCGGGAGCCGTTGGAAGTCGGGGGGGAGTTCGCGTTCCCGGTCGCGGACCGGCAGGGGTTGGAAAGAGTCCTTCAACAATTGCTTGCCGCACTCGTCGAGCAGGTCCGCGCGCGGCGCGAGGGAATCCTGCAACTCGCCTGCCGCTTGGGGCCGGAGGAAGGAGCGGCGGTCGAAGTCGTCGCGGGATCGTCGCGGCCGGTCGACGAGGTCCCCCGCCTGTGGGAGTTGCTGCGGCTCAACCTGGAACGGACGCCGCTTCCCGAAGAGATCGTTGCCGTTCGGCTGCGGGTGGTCGCGGCGGCCCCGCTCGGCGTGCATCAGCACTCGCTCTCCGGACGCGATGCGAGCCGCGAAGCGGGTGCGGAGTTCGACCGGCTGCTGGACCGGCTGAGCAGCCGGCTGGGGAGCGACGCCGTCCTGCGACCGCGGCTCGTTCCCGACGCGCAGCCGGAGCGTGCCTGCCGCTTCGAGCCGGTCGATCCAGCGCGGCGGACGGAAGTACGTCCCGCCCGCCGGGCGGGACGTGATGCGCGCGATGGAGGCCGCGATGACGGGCCAGGTCCAGTCGAGCCGACTGGACCTACCGAGCGGCCGCTGTATTCATGGCGGGAGCCGCTGCCGGTGGAAGTCGTCTCGATCGTCCCGGACGGCCCGCCGGTGCGCTTCCGCTGGCAGGGCCGATCGCACGTCATCCGATCCGCATGGGGGCCGGAGCGGATCGCCGCCGGCTGGTGGCGCGGGCCGAGCGTCGAGCGCGATTACTACCGCGTCGAAACGGAAGAGGGCCGCCGGTTCTGGCTCTACCACGACCGCCGCGCCGAAAGCTGGCGGCTGCACGGGAGCTTCGAATGAGGACTCCGGAAGAAAAAGATTTTCGACGCAACGGCGCAAAGGATCGCAAAGCCTTTTCGACCACGGATTTCACGGATGGGCACGGATTCGGTGTGGAAGAGCACGGATCGGCAATCCGTCCTACGTTGCCTGGCGCGAGCGGCCCGCGGTATGTCGAATTGCGCGCGAAGACGAACTACTCGTTCCTCCGCGGGGCGTCGCATCCCGACGAACTCGTGGAGACCGCCGCCGCGCTGGGATACGAGGCGCTGGCGATCGTCGATCGCAACTCGCTGGCGGGGGTCGTTCGGGCGCATGCCGCCGCGCGGGAACTTCGCGAAACCGCAAGCGGGGAGGGGCGCGATCTCAAGCTGCTGATCGGGGCGGAGGTCGTGCCGCTCGATGCGCCCCCCGTCGTGCTCCTGGCGACCGACCGCGCCGCCTACGGCCGGCTGGCGTCGCTGCTCACGCTCGGCAAGCGCCGCGCGGAGAAGGGAGACTGCCGGCTGTTCTTCGACGATCTCGCGGCGCATGCGGAGGGACTCATCGCCTGCGTGCCGCTCGTTGGCGCCCAGGCTTCAGCCTGCCGCTCGGTAATGAACTTCTCCCGGCACTCGCGACGGCCTGAAGGCCGTACTCCAACGAGACAGCCTGAAGGCTGTACTCCAACAGGCTGTACTCCAGCGGCTGAACTCCACCGTTATCGCGACGCCTTCGGCGACCGCTGCTACGCGCTCGCCGAGTTGCACCTCGGCCCCGACGACCGCCGGCTGCTCGCGCGGATGCGGCAACTGGCGAAGGAAGCGAACGTCCCGCTCGCCGCCGCGAACGACGTGCATCATCACGCCCGGGATCGCCAGTTCCTGCAAAACGTGCTCGTCGCGATCCGCGAGGGGCGGCCCGTTTCCGAACTGGGAGCCGATCGCTTCCCGAACGGCGAGCGCTATCTGAAATCCCCCGCGGAGATGGCCGCCCTGTTCGCCGACTGTCCCGACGCGCTCCGTCGCACGGTCGAAGTGGCCGAACGCTGCGCCTTCTCGCTCGACGAGCTGCGGTACGACTATCCGGTGGAACTTTCGCCACCGGGGATCGCGCCGATCGAGTATCTCGAGCAGCTGACATGGGAAGGGGCCGCGGGCCGCTATCCGTACGGCCTTCCCGAGAAGGTCCGCCGCACGATCGAGCACGAACTCGTGCTCATCGAGGAGCTGCGGTACGAAGCCTACTTTCTCACCGTGTGGGACCTGGTGCGGTTTGCTCGCGGGCGGGGGATTCTCTGCCAGGGGCGCGGCTCGGCGGCGAACTCGGCGGTGTGTTATTGCCTGGAAGTGACCTCGGTCGATCCGGACCGCATCGACGTGCTGTTCGAGCGGTTCGTGAGCCGCGAGCGGAACGAAGCCCCGGACATCGACGTCGACTTCGAGCACGAGCGCCGCGAGGAAGTCATCCAATATATGTACGAGAAATACGGCCGCGACCGGGCCGGGATGACCGCCGAGGTCATCACCTACCGCCCGCGTTCGGCTGTCCGCGACGTGGGGAAGGCGCTCGGCCTGTCGCTCGACCGGGTCGATCTGCTGGCGAAATCGCTGGACCATCACGGCGACGACGAAGGGATCCCCGCACGCTTTCGCGAGGCGGGGGTCGATCCGACATCGCGGCTCGGCCGGCAGATGATCGTCCTCGTGCGGCAGATCCTCGGTTTTCCGCGGCACCTCTCGCAGCACGTGGGGGGGATGGTCGTCACGAACGGCCGGCTCTCGGAGCTGGTTCCCATCGAAAATGCATCGATGGCGAACCGCACGGTCATCGAGTGGGACAAGGACGACCTCGACGCGCTGGGAATCCTCAAGGTCGATTGCCTGGCGCTGGGGATGCTGACGGCGATCCGCAAGTGCTTCGAGTTGATCCAGGCGAGCGGGGGGCGTCAGCCCCCCGGTGATTCGCGCCACCAGCCGGCGTCCAATCGGTCGTCGAGGACGCTCCAAGCAGGTCAGCGTGCTGGTAACGCAGACCACCGGCCGGCTTACGCCGGCCGCTCGCCCGGCGATGGAGAATCGTTGGTTCGGTCGCGCGCAAAAAGGCCCCCTCACCCTGACCCTCTCCCCCGCAAAGCCCAATAGCGTTCGGCACGGAAT
>JBBDNU010000196.1:0-12472 GCA_040877365.1 Planctomycetales bacterium | reverse complement strand
ACCGCAGATTGTGGCAGCACCGCGCCGGGAAGTCAAGAGGCAGCAGGCAGTCGACTATTGCCGACCGGCTTCCGAGCCGACCTCCGGCTCGCGCTCGGTCACGGCGGCGGTCGCCACCGGCTCGCCGCGCATCTCGTACAGGAACCGCGAGGGGACCGATTGCCGGCGGCGGCCCCATTTCATTCGGGTCGCGGCGCGAGTGATCGTCAGGTGGTCCATGGCGCGAGTGATCCCCACGTACGTCAATCGCCGCTCTTCCGCGATCGCCGTTTCGGAGCCGTCCTCGACCGAGCGGCGGTGGGGTAAGAGTCCCTCTTCGAGTCCGACGAGGTACACGCGCGGGAACTCCAGCCCCTTCGCGCTGTGCAGCGTCATCAACTTGATGCCGTCCTCGTTCAGCCGCTCCTCGCGGTCCGACTCCTCCTCGCGGCCGCCGAGCGCGGTCTCTTCGAGAAATCCGGCGAGCGCGGGGCGGTCGCTGCGGGCGGCGTAGTCGCGGACCGCCTCGACCATCTGCTCCAACATTCCGATCCGCACGAGCTGCTGCGCCGGCTCCTTGTATTGCTTCTCGATCTCGGCCTCGTAACCGACGTCCTCGATGAGCCGCGCGAGCGTATCGGCCATGCGGTCGGGCGCTTGGTCGAAGAGCCGGCGATAGCCGTCGAGCAGCGCGCGGAAGTCCTCGAGCGCCGCGGCGGCTTTGTGCGAGAGGTCGCCGGCGGACGCCGCCTGCGGCAGCACGTCCCATAGCGGGACGCCGGCCTGCACGGCGCGGGCCAGCAGCCGCTCGACGGTCGATTCGCCGATCCCCCGCGCCGGCGTGTTGATGATCCGCAGCAGCGACACTTCGTCCGCCGGATGGGCGATCGCCTTCAGATACGCGAGCACGTCGCGGATCTCCTTGCGGTCGAAGAACGACTGTCCCCCGATGAGCACGTACCGCACCCGCTTGCGGCGCAGCTCCGTTTCGAACAGCCGCGGCTGCTCGTTCGTGCGGAACAGGACCGCGATCTCGCCGGGCGCGACCCCCTTCGCCTTGATGAGGAAGTCGATCTCGCGGACGACGCTCTCGGCCTCGGTCTGCTCGTCGGGATATTCGAGGAACCGCACCTCGTCGGCGGAGACCTTGTGCGCTTCGAGCACCTTTTCGTGGCGGCCGCGATTGTGGCGGACGAGCCGGTTCGCGAGGTCGAGGATCGCCGCGGTGCAGCGGTAGTTGTCCTCGAGGCGGACGACCTTCGCGTCGGGGAAGTGGGATTGGAAACCGAGGATGTGCGCCACGTCGGCCCCGCGCCAGCCGTAGATCGACTGGTCGTCGTCCCCCACCACGCACAGGTTGCGGTGCGACTCGACGAGCGACTGTACGAGATCGAACTGCACGCCGTTGGTGTCCTGGTACTCGTCGATCTGCACGTGGTCGAAGCGGGACTGCTGCCGCGCGAGCGCCTCGGGGAACGTGTCGAACAGCTCGCCGGTCAACAGCAGGAGGTCGTCGAAATCGAGGGCGCCGCGGCTGCGGAGCGTGGCCTGATAGCGGCGGTAGGCGACCGAGGCGAGGAAGCCCAGGTCGTCGTCGGTGTGCTCGGCCGCCTCGGAGGGGAGCACCCCTTCCATCTTCCAGCGGCTGATGCGGTGCAGGAGGTCGCCCGGCCGCATCGCCGCCTCGGCGACGCGGACGTCGCGAAGGGCCGTGCGGGCGACGGACTCCTGATCGCCGCGGTCGTAGATCGCGAAGTCGGCGGGATAGCCCAGCGCCGCGATCTCCTGGCGAAGGATCTTGACGCACAGCGAATGGAAGGTGGAGACGAGCGGCTTCTTCTTCAGGCGCTGGCCGAGCAGCGCCCGCGTCCGCTCCTGCATTTCCTTCGCCGCCTTGTTGGTGAAGGTGACGGAGAGAATGCGATCGGGGGCGACGCCGCTGCGGATGAGTTCCGCCATGCGGTGGGTGATGACGCGGGTCTTCCCGGTCCCGGCGCCGGCGAGCACGAGCAGCGGCCCGGCGAGGGTGGTCACGGCGTCGCGCTGGGCGGCGTTCAATCCGTCGAGTCCGCGCATCACTGGCTGCGTTCCGCTGCGGCGCGAAACTCGTCGACCATCTTCGCGGCACTGGGCCAGCGGTCGCGGGGCTCGCGCTCGAGTCCCTTCATGATCGTCTCCGCCACGCGCTCGTCGATCTCCGGGACGAGCTCGCGGACGTCCCGCGGCGGGGTGTTGATCGCCTGGTGCATCGCGTCCAGCGAGTCGGCCCCTTTCCACGGTCGGCGCTTCGTCCACATTTCATAGCAAGTCACGGCGTAAGAGAAGACGTCGATGCGGTGATCGGTCGGCTGGCGGCGGATCAATTCCGGCGCCATATAGGTCGCGGTCCCGGTGCGGTTGCCCGGCTTGCGGAACTCCGGCGCGTCCGGGACCATCAGGCCGAAGTCGATGATCTTCAGGTCGAGGTCCTCATCGAGGAGCACGTTCCGCGGGCAGATGTCGCGATGGATCCAGCGGTGCTGGTGCAGATAATCGACCCCCTCGCCGAGCTCGATCATGAACTTGAGGCGGTTGGCGTGCATCGCCTCATTCTGCATTTCGACGAGGAAGCTCAGGCTCGCCCCCTCGATGAACTCCATCATCAGCCATTGCTCCCCCTCCTTCGTGTAGCCGTACTCGTAGGTGCGGACGAGACGGGGGTGCTGGAGTTGGACGGCGATTTCCCCTTCGCTGGGCTTGTCGAGGTTGGTGAAGCGGGACTCGAGCTTCTTCGTCTTGTCCTTGTCGAGGATCTTGAGGGCGACCATCTTGCCGGTCTTGGTGTCGCGGGCCCGCCAGACGCGCGACATGCTTCCCTGCCCCACGCGGACGATCAGGTCGAAGCGGCGCGTGACGTCGATGGGGCGGATTTCGGTCTTTTTTCCGAACAGGTCCCGGAGAAACTTCATACGGCGTCCGTCGCGCGAAGTGGCGCCCCGCCCGCATCGCGGAACGGATCGGCGATCCGTCCGATGGCTCGCGATTCGGCCGAGCGGCTGTCCCAGTGGTCGTGCAGCGAACTGAGGCCGGCCCCGGGCCAGGTCGGCAGGCACGCGTCGTGTTCCAATCGCTATAGTATAACGGTCCCGGCGGCATCCGACCACGACGGCGCGCCGGATCCGACGCCCAGAGGGCGCGCGACGCGATTCCCGCCACCTTGGATTGCAAGTTCCAATCCCCCCGCTACAGGTCGCCCGCCGCGGCTGGTATACTTCCATTTTGCGGGGCGGGAGGCCCGCGCGTCTTCTCTTACTTCTTTCTCGACGGAACGCTTCGCGATGAAGGTGCTCATCATCGGCAGCGGCGGGCGCGAGCACGCGCTCGCCTGGAAGCTCGCCCAGTCTTCCCGCGTTTCCCAGGTGTACTGCGCGCCCGGCAACGCCGGCACGGAGCAGGACGCCCGAAATATCGACATCGCGGCGGATGACGTGCCGCGGCTCGTCAAGTTCGCCAAGGCGGAACGGATCGACCTGACCGTCGTCGGTCCGGAAGGGCCGCTGGTCGCGGGGGTCGTCGATGCGTTCGAGAAGGAGAAGCTCCGCGTCTTCGGCCCGACCGCCAAGGCGGCCGAACTCGAAGGGAGCAAGAGCTTCGCCAAGGGGATCATGCGGCTCGCGAAAGTTCCCACGGCCGACTTCCGCACCTTCGACGACCCGGCCGACGCCCTGCGGTTCGTCGAGGAGCGAACGGTCGGAGAGATGGTGGTGAAGGCGGATGGGCTCGCCGCGGGCAAGGGGGTGATCGTCTGCGACGACCGCGAGCAGGCCGCCGCCGCCATCCGGGCGATCATGCCGGGGGGCGAGTTCGGCAAGGCGGGCGCGCGGATCGTCATCGAGGAGAAGCTCGCCGGGGAGGAGGCGAGCATCCTCGCGATCGTCGACGGCAGCACGATCGTCCCGCTCGAAGCCGCCCAGGACCACAAGCCGGCCTACGACGGCGATCTCGGCCCGAACACCGGCGGGATGGGGGCCTATTCGCCGACGCCGCGCGTCACCCCCGCACTGATGGACGAGATCATCGGCAACATCCTCGTGCCGGTGGTGCACACGCTCCGCAAGCAGGGGCGGCCGTACCGGGGCGTGCTGTACGCCGGGCTGATGCTCACGAACCAGGGACCGAAGGTGCTCGAGTTCAACGTCCGCTTCGGCGATCCCGAGGCGCAGCCGGTGCTGATGCGATTGAAGTCGGACCTGTTCGAAGTCTTGTTCGCTGCGGCGGAGGGGCGGCTCAAGGACCTTCCGCCCCTCGAGTGGGATCCGCGGCCGGCCGTGTGCGTGGTGATGGCTTCGGAGGGCTATCCCGGAAAATATGAAAAGGGACACCCGATCCGCGGCCTGGAGGAAGCGGCACAGCTTCCCGACACGAAGGTGTTCCACGCCGGCACCGCGAAGCACGGCGAGCGGGTCGTCACGAACGGCGGCCGGGTGCTGGGCGTGACGGCCTTGGGGGACGACATCGCCGGCGCGAAGCTCCGCGCCTATCAGGCGGTGAAGCGGATCCGCTGGGACGGCGCCTGGTGCCGGAAGGACATCTCGGACAAGGCGCGGGGGTAGATCGTCAAGACCGCGCGGCGGCCACGCGGCGGCGTTCGGCGGCGGTCGCCTTCGCGATGCCGCTCCCGGGGCGGTTCATCAGCCAGAGCAGGACCGGGCTGGCGATGTAGATCGTGCTGTAGGTGCCGACGATCACCCCGACCACCAGGCAGAACGCGAACCCGTGGATCCCTTCGCCTCCCACGGCGTACAGGATCGCGACGACGATCCAGGTGGTGAACGACGTGAGCAAGGTACGGGCGAGGGTCTGGTTCATGCTCGTGTTGATCATCTCCGGCGTGAGGGCCGGGTTCTTCCCGCGGACCTCGCGGACGCGGTCGAAGACCACGATCGTGTCGTTGAGCGAGTAGCCGACGATCGTGAGGAAGGCGGCGATCATCGGCAGGTTGATCCGGAAGTCTTCGAGCAGGAGCGCCCGGCCGATCGCCGTGTCGGAGACGAGCGAGGCGAGCGCGAGCACGCCCAGGGTCGCCAGCACGTCGTGCACGAGGGCGACCGCGGCGGCGAGGCCGAACGAAATCCGGTTGAAGCGGAGCCAGAGATAGGCCACGATCGCGGCGATGCTGGCGAGCATGGCGAACACCGCCGACTGCTTCATCTCGGAAGCGACCGCCGACTCGAACGTGTTGACCTCCTCGAAGATCGGGCTGGCCGCCATCGTGGCCTGCATGGCGGCCAGCGCCTGCTCGAGATCGGCGGCGGCCAACCCGGGCGCGGCGATCAGCTCCACGCCCTTGAACCGCTGGACTTGACTCTCGCCCGCCCGCAGTCCCTCCCCTGCCGTGCCGCGGAGCATGTACAGCGACTGCGGGTCGGCGTACTTGGGCTGGCCGTTGACCTGGATTTTCTCGAGTTGCTCTTCGAACTGCGCCTGCATGGTGGCGAGCGGCAGGTCGGCACTGAACGCGAGCGGAACACGATGCCCGTCGCGATACTCGGGAGGCACGGCGGCCCGCGTCTCGTCCGCCGCCGACGACAGGGCGACGACCGGCCCGTACGCGTCGAGCGTGACCTTCCGCAACAGGTGGCCCGGCTCCTGGAACGCGTCGTTGACCGCCTGGCGGACTTCGTCGATCTTCGCCTGCATCGTGCGGAGGCGGAACCGCGAGGGCTTCATTCCTTGCTCTTCCTCCTCGAGCGTCCGGAGCGCTTCGACCGTGATGCCGGTCCCGAGCTTCTCCTGGCCGCGGAGCTCGTCGCGGACGTACTCGAGTTCCTGGGGCTGGTCGAACTGCAACGTCACCATGTTGCCGCCGTTGAAGTCGACGTCGAAGTTGTCGCTTCCCCGGGAGGCGAAGGCGACGAGCCCTCCCGCAATGAGCACGCCCGACGCGGCGAAGGCGATCCGCCGCTTGCCCAGGAAGTCCCAGCTCGTGCGGCCGACGACGCTGAGCATCTTGATGCTTTTCAGCCATCGCTTCCGCTCGACGACGTCGAACACCAGCCGGCCGAAGTACAGCGCGGTGAACATGCTCGTCACGATGCCGATGAACAACGTGACGGCGAAGCCCCGCACCTGGTCGGTGCCGATGAGGTACAGCACGACCGCGGTGATCAGCGTGGTCACGTTGCCGTCGATGATCGCGGAGAAGGCGCGGCCGAAGCCGTTGTGGATCGCCATCCGCAGGCTCGACCCGCGGGCCGTCTCTTCCCGGATGCGTTCGAAGATCAGCACGTTGGCGTCGACCGCCATGCCGATCGTGAGCACGATCCCCGCCAGGCCGGGGAGGGTGAAGGCGGCGTCGATCAACGACATGACCCCCATCACGAGGACCAGGTTCAAGAGCAGGCACAAGTCGGCGACGACCCCCGCGAACAGGTAGTAGGCGAGCATGAACACGAACACGACGGCGCCGGCGATCGCGATCGCGAGCACCCCCTTCTCCTGCACGTCGTGCGCGAGCGTGGGGCCGACCGTGAATTCCAGGATCGGCGTCCGGTTGATCGGCACCTCGAGCGCCCCCGCGTTGAGGACGTTGATCAGCTCCTCGACCTCCTCGTTGGTGAACCGGCCGGTGATTTGTCCCTGCTCGCGGATGACCGCCCGCAGGCTGGGGGCGGAGTGCACTTTGCCGTCCAGGAGGATCGCCAGTTGCCGCGTGGTCCCGTCCTCGCGGGGGCGGTTCTTGCTCGTGAGGATCTGGAATTTGGTGCCTCCCAGCTCGTTGAAGGTGAAGCTCACGGCGTTTCCGCCGCTCTCGTCGAACGAGCGGGAGGCGCGCGTGAGGTACTGTCCGGTGACCCGCTCGTCGGGCGGGTCCTGCATCACGAGGACCTCCTGGATCTGCACGCCGTCTTTCGTGACGTTCGGCGTGCCGTCGCGGTTCTTGGCGGGCCGCACGGCGGCGTCGCCGAGCCCTTCCAGCTTCGGCCTCCCCTTGTCGTCCAGGGCGATTTCGGCCCAGCGGGCGACGACGAGGTCCCCCGATGGCACCTCTTTGGAGTCGCTCGCCTCCGCCTGGCGGATGACGTTGGCGTGATCGGTCTCGTTGGCGAGGATGCCGAACTCGAGGCTTCCCAGCCGCCAGATCTTCGCCTTCTTCGCGGCGACCGTCTCCGGGTCCGCGCCGGGAATGATGACTTCGATGCGGTCCGCACCGACCTGCCGGACGGTGATTTCCTCGGTGTTGGCCGGGTCGAGCCGCCGCTTGACCGCGCCGACCATCTGCTCCATGGCCCGGCCGCGGTCCTCGATCTCCTTGCCCAGTTTCTTCGCCTCGTCGAACATCACCTGATAGACGAGGTTGGTGCCGCCGGCGAGGTCGATGCCGTAGCGGATCGCGCCCCAACCCTTGAGCGCGAACGGGGTCAGCCCGACGGTGGCGACGAACAGCACGACGCCGAACCGCGTCGCCGAGTCCTTCATCCGCAGGGCGCGGGCGATCAGCGAGCCCAGCGCAAACGGGACGACGACCAGCCCCACGATCAGCAGGAACGTCAGCCAGCCGGAGGTCTGGTCCTCCGGCGGTTGGCCGGTGATTTTGGCGGCAGCGTCGCCGGCGTCGGCGGCGAACAGCGTCAGCGTGTTACGACAGGCTTCGATCATTCGTTTCCGTCCTGAGTCAACTGGTCTTGGCCTCTCCCTCGGCCGATTGGTCGTCGGTGAGGATCGTGACGATGTAGCTGCGGAGCACCGGGAGGCGGACGTTGTCGTCCACCTTGACCGTCACCTTCTGGCCATCGGAGGAGATGTTCGCGACCGTCCCGATGATTCCCCCCTGCGTGAGCACCCGGTCGTTTTTCTTGAGGGCGGAGAGCATCTCCTTCCGCCGCTTCTGCTCCCGCCGCCCCGGTCCCATCACCAGGAAGTAAAACAACATGAAGAGCACGATGAGCGGCATGAAGGTGAACCAGGGGCTCGGCTGCGCGTTGCCGTTCCCCGCTCCAGCCCCGTTCGCGCCTTCCTGGGCGAACAACAGCACGTCGAACATCCAGTCGCTCATGTCGCAGGGGCCTTCCGCCGTCGGTAATCGGTCGACTCGAACCCCCCTCCCTCGCAGGGAGGGGCCGGGGGAGGGTTCTCGCCCGGCGCGGCACAATCAGGGGATTGCGGCCGAAACCCGCCCGCGGCGCAACGCGTATCGAACCATTCCACCCTCCCCCCAACCCCCTCCCTGAGAGGGAGGGGGAGTCGCGGTGGCTTCGCTTCGTGAAAACGAATCCGAAGTCGCGGAAACCGCGCGTATCTTAGACGCTCGCCTGCCACTGAGCAAGCCGCACGGCGCGAAACTCCGCCGCCTCGCCAACCCGGATCGCCCCCCGCAAGTCCCGCAGCAACGACTGGTAGAACGCCAGGTTGTGCCACGAGACCAGGATCGGCCCCAGCATCTCCTTCGCCAGGAACAAATGCCGCAGATACGCCCGGCTGAACCGCCGGCAGACCGGGCAGCCGCACTCGGGATCGAGCGGTCCCGGGTCGCGCTCGTGCCGCTTGTTCCGCAGTCGCACCGGGCCGCCCGACGTGAATGCCCAGGCGTTTCGGCCGTTCCGCGTGGGCATCACGCAGTCGAACAGGTCGATCCCCCGGCAGACCGCTTCGATCAAGTCGATCGGCCGCCCGACCCCCATCAGGTATCGCGGCCGGTCCGCCGGGAGCATCGGCACGGTGAAGTCGAGCGTGTCGTACATCTCCTCCGGCCGCTCGCCGACGCTCAAGCCCCCGATCGCGTAGCCGGGGAAATCGAGCGGAAGCAGCTCCGCCGCCGAGCGCTCCCGCAGCACCGGGTCGGTCCCCCCCTGCACGATGCCGAACAGCGCCTGATCGTCCCGGCGCTGCGCGTCGCGGCAGCGGGCGGCCCAGCGCGTCGTGCGATCGACGGCCGCGGCGAGCCGTTCCGGGGGGATCGGGTGCGGCGGGCACTCGTCGAGGCACATGATCGTGTCCGCCCCGAGCAGCTCCTGAATGCGGACCGCCCCTTCCGGCGACAGCTCGAACCGGCTGCCGTCGATGTGCGAGCGGAACACGACTTTCTCTTCGTCGAGCCGCATGAGGTCGGCGAGGCTGAAGACCTGGAAGCCTCCGCTGTCGGTGAGCATCGGGCCGTCCCAGCCGATGAAGCGGTGCAGCCCGCCAAGCTCCGCGACGACTTCCGCCCCCGGCCGCAGCGCGAGGTGATAGGTGTTGGCCAACACCTGCTGGACGCCGATCTCACGAAGCTGATCGGGGAGAATTCCCTTGACCGCCCCGACGGTCGCGACCGGCATGAACGCCGGCGTCTCGACCGTGCCGTGCGGCGTGATCCAGCGGCCCACACGCGCCGCGGTGCGGGGGTCCTGGGCGTCGAGATGGAAGTGGAAGTGGGGCACGGGGAACGTCGGAAGTCAGAAGGCAGCCGGTGGAAGAAAGCTGAAAGCTGACATCTGAATGCTCCCCTCGGGGCCGCAGCCGCAGGCCGGGCTACCCTGCGCAGTCAATTTCAGACAGCTTCCAACTGAATCTGCGGATCGAGGATCCTCAGGTCGCGTGCGAATCTCTGCTTCAGAATCGCTTGGAACTGCTGGCATCGCTCGACGTCATTCCGATCGAATACGACGCGGCCGCGTTGAGCGACGATCTCATCGACCTTGCGCGAGTCGAGCAGTGCCATCGCCGCCTTGAGCGTCTCGTCGACTCCGCGCACGCGCTCGCGCACAACTTTCGGCGGAGTCCCCGGAGCGATTCCCCAGAAGTATCCCCCGTCGCGAAAATATTTCGGGCGCTGCGGATCTCGCAACCAATCCTTGAACACGGGATGTTCGAGAATCCGCCGCACTGCCGCTTCGAGTTCCCGGCCGGCTCGTTCCTGTGAAATCTCATTCGCCGGTTCGAGTGCCGCAGCTGTTGCCAGACCGGCAGGCGTAAGGCGGTAAAGTTGCGGCCCCACTCGATCGAGAAAGCCCATGTCGGCCAGTCCCTTCTGGTCGCTTCCTCGAGACGTCAACTCCTTTCGCACCTTGTCGGCGTCCGGATAATCGTCTTCGTAGTTTCGCAGGCCCCAGGCGCTCTTGTTCTTCTTCCACGCCGTCACTGCCAGATCTTCCATCGTGAAAGTCTTCTTGCAGTCGCCGCCAGTCAGCTCGACGGCCGCGACGAGCACCTGATCCTTCAGTCCGAGCCCTTTCGTTTCCATCTGATTCACTCCAGTCCTGATCCCGCGATTACGTACTCACGCAGCCTGTCCCACATCGGTTGTGCAAGTTGAATCTCGAATCGCTCCATTGCCGCCTTGTGCGCAGCCCAAACATCTCGGTAATCGGCACTTTTCTGAGTGAATTCCTCGCTCATATGTACCTGAATCACCATTTCCACGAGCTTCTGAGCATGAAAGGACCGCCACAACTGCGAGTTATCAGCGCTTCGTTCGAAGAATGACAACGCGGCAGGGCTTCCGAGGTTCAGCCACCACACGTTGTTCTGCAGATCGACGGGATCTTGCCACAACGCCGGCTGTTCGGGATTATCTTCGCGAACTTCACCCGTGTCGGGATCGATGTCGCGCCCGGTCAGAAGCAATCGCGGAAAGCCGCCCCCGCGCCGAAGCTCGTCGGGGTTTTCGACCACGCGCACTTCAGCGCGGATGCGCGCCCATACTCCGCCCTGCGAAAGATCGCCTGCCCCCGCGCTCACACTTGTTTGTCCGACCCGGTTTCCGGTTACCCAGCCACTGGGGTGGACGCGGACGATGAGCGGATCGAGAGCATCGTGCTCCCAGTTGAGATAAACGTTCGTCGCGCGCAGCCCATCGTCGTTCGTCACCTCAGCCACAATTTGCTTTCGGCGACCGATCGGAATCTCCAGCGTTCGTGGCGAAAGCAGAACGTGGTCCACGTGCCACACCTCGACATCAATCCGCGATGATTCGACGGCCGCGCCCACGACCTGCGCCCAGAGCCGGCAACTTCCCTTTGCTCTTGCTTCCAGCAAATCTCCCTCGACGAAGTGCAGCACATGTTTGTCGCTCGTCAACCAACTCAAGCGGGCCTGTGGGACGGCTCGGCCTTCCGCGTCCCGAACGATCGGCCTCAGGACCGAGTCGAGATGCAGTCGCACGCCGCGTCCAATGCGCAGCATTTCGACCGCGTCCCATTGAAACTCGATCGAATCCGGGATGGTTCCGCGTTCTCCGCCGCCCCCTCCAGCCCCGCCTCCTCCTTGGCCACCGTTTCCGGTGCTTCCCCTTCCGCCCTCGCCGCCGAGATCGCTCGGCAGAAATCGGTTCTTGAAATTGTCCAGCAGTCGATTTTCTTCGTGTACCTTGTCGAGTTGCTCCTGATCGAGTTCGTGACGACGCCGTTCATTGATTTGTCGGGCCAAGTCACGCAAGTTCTCGGCGACGAACAGATCGAGCGCTTCAATCAGGGGTCCATCGTTCGGACGAACTCGGCCAAGAGCCACGTAATCGGGCTCCAGCGCGGAAAGCTCGACAGTGCCATAAACGAATTGATTGCCAGGCACGGTCGGTACGAGCTCGCCTACCGATTTCGACCCGATCATTTGATGGTCTGTTCGATAGGCGATCTTCCACCTGGGCCGAAGCGATTTGTAGGCAACCCACATATTGCTTTTCGACGTATAGAGGATGAGGCGACCCTGCGGCCGTTCACCATCCAGCGTCGTGGACTGCATCCGTCCGCTCTGGTTGGGAAGTCAATCTGGAATCGGATGAATGATCGGCTCTTCGAATCCGGGATACGGAAGAATCACTTCCAACTGCAGCGGCTTTCCGCCGTTGATCGCGCGACGATTGTGGATCGCATAGACCTGTAACTGTTCCACCGCCAGCGTGGCTTGATCGTGACGGAGCAACTTCTGAATGAGATCATCGGCGCCGATGCGGCCTTTGTACAGACCCGTCGGGTCAACCCCTTCGACGAGCGTGAACGCGGCACGGTCGCAGATCGCCTGCCGCACGACATCGGGCAGGTTCTCTACATCTAGACCGTAGGTATTGAGCGCAACTGCGAGAATCGGCTCCCAGGAGACGAACTGCAAGTCGCGTCCGGACGCGGCATCCGGCAGGAAACCGGGAGTGCCCCGTTCCACCGTCCCCGGCGGTCCCTCGAAGCCTTTGCAGTTCTTTCGATTCTCCCGCACCCCGAGAATCATTGCAGGGCCGCGGAACATCTTGAACATGTATGCTTTCGCGCCGTTCCCCTGTGTTTCTTCCTCCGGCAACCCAGAGCCGCGCGCTGACGCTTCGGGATCCTGCCACTTGCTCCAGCGGGTGACGTCCTCCAGAGTCGCTCCGCCGACATCGAGCAGTCCCATGCGAGCTGGCGTTCCTCCACCCTCGTCCTTCAGCAACAGAACGGCGGCGCGGTGCCTCTCGGCGACGTTCGCGCGATCGCTCTGATACGCTCGGCGAGAATTTTTGCCTCCTCACCAGAATCTGTGGGTAGCTTTTGGAGCCCGATGGGCAATT
>JBBDNU010000195.1:0-12563 GCA_040877365.1 Planctomycetales bacterium | reverse complement strand
GTCGAGGAGATCGAGCGCAGCTCCGGCGACCACACCTTCCGCGTACACCGCGTGTATCGCGATCTGCGGCTCACGCCGGCGATCACGGACACGCAGGGGGAACTCTACGCCTCCTGGCGGCAAGCCGTCGTCGCGCGCCGGCTGTGGGGAGCCGGCGGCGGCGTCGCCGTCGCGACGGTGGCGCTGTTGCTCGCGTCGATCGGTTTGCGCCGTACGCGCCGCCGGTTCGACAACGCTCCCGGCGGTCGGCGGGAGTCGGCGCCAAAAAGCTCGCCATGACGATGCTTGTGATGGTTGCGCCGGGCGACGCGAATGGCGCGAGTTCACCGGACGATCGAGCGTCGTGAGCGTTTCGTACAGGCGAGCGTCTGAGCAGCCCCCTCACCCTGACCCTCTCCCCCGCAGAGCCGGGGGAGAGGGGACTTGGCGCGTCGCCCGTGCGATCGGCTTCGGGTAGAATCGATCTCCCGAGCGGGCCGAATACGTGAGGCGACAAGTGCTCGGCTCTCACCGGCGCTTCGCGTTGCTCCAGCCCCGGCCATCCCCCGCCGCTTGCCGAAGAATCGCCATGACCGCCGACGAAGCCGAACGCCTGCTAGTCGAGCGCATTCGCCGCGGCGACGCGGCGGCGTGGGAGGAGTGCATCGCGCGGTTCGAGGGGCGGCTGCTGGCCTACGTCGACAGCCGGCTCCGCGACCGGGCCGCCGGCGAAGACGTCGTGCAGGAGACGTTCCTCGGCTTTCTCGTCAGCCTGCCCAACTACGACGAGCGGACGCCGCTCGAGACGTACCTGTTCTCGATCGCGGCCCACAAGCTGACCGACGCCCTTCGCCGCAAGGGCCGCCGCCCCGCGCTGGCGCTGGCCAATGCTGGATCATCGACCGGCGACGAACCGGCCGCGCGCTCGCGGCGGGCCTCGACGCTGCTCCGCAGCCGCGAGCGGAAATCGCGCGAGGCGGACGTCATCGGCGATTGCCTGCGGGATCTGGTCGCCCGCTGGAGGGAGCGCGGCGAGTACGAGCGGATGCAATGCGCCGAATTGCTGTTCGTCCTCGGCTGGAGCAACCAGGCGGTCGCGCAACGGCTCGGCATCGACGAGCAGGCGGTCGCCAACCACAAGCAGTTCGTGGTGATGAAGCTCAAGCAGGCGGCGACGGCCGCCCGCATCCGCGACTTCGACCTCGCGGACATGGACCTCGGTTGACTCATGCTCTCCGATAGCCCACCGCCTCCCTCAAAACAACTCCGCGATCGGCTCGCCGCGGGTGATGGGGACCGGACGGCCGGAGGCGTCGGGGAACTCGTGCTTGTGGTCGATCCCCAGGTGGCGGTAGATCGTGGCCAGCACGTCGTGCGGATCGACCGGGCGCTCGGTGGGGAACTCGCCGTTCTTGTTCGTCGCCCCGATCACCTGCCCCGTCCTCACGCCCCCGCCGGTGATGAGCAGCGACCCGGCCCCAGGCCAGTGGTCGCGGCCCCAATTGCCGTTTTTCTTGTTCATCCGCGGGGTGCGGCCGAACTCCCCCATCACGACGAGCATCACCCGCTCGTACAGACCGCGGGAGTAAATGTCGTCGACGAGCGCCCCGACGACGCGGTCGAAATCGGGGAGCCGGTCGAGCATCGCCGCGCCGATGTCCCAGTTGCCGGCGTGGTCGTCCCAGTTGGTGGAGACCTTCTTCGGCCCGGCGCCGGGGACGCTGACGGTGACGAAGCTGACCCCCGCCTCGACGAGCCGGCGGGCGAGCAGCGCCTGCTGGCCCCAGCCCTTGCCGTACCGCTGCCGGGTCGCCTCGTCTTCCAGCGAAAGGTCGAACGCGGCGCGGGCCGCGTTGCCGGTGATGATGTCCACCGCCTGGCGGTTGAAGCGGTCCATCGCGTCCATGTTGCCCGCCACGTCGAGCTCGCGGCGGTATTCGTCGAGCGAGGCGAGCAGGCCGAGCCGGTCGTCCACCCGGCGGCCGTCGAGCAGCGGCGCGACGTTCTCCATCTGCCCGTTCTTGAGCATCGGCGGGCGATAGGCGAGCGGCCAGTAGCCGTTCCACGCGCCGGTGATGTAGCCGAAGTAGTTCGCCCCCATGATGATCGCCGGCGGCATCGCCCGGCGTTCCTCGCTGAACACGCGGGTGACGACGGCGCCGATTTCGGGGGAGATCGGGCGGTTGCCGGGCACGTTGGATTCGCCGTACCCCGTGAGCGTGCGGGCGATTCCCTGCGTGTGTTCGCTCTCTTCGTGAACGCACGAACGAATGAGCGTGTAGCGGTCCGCCCGCCGCGCGTGCTCCGGCAGGTGCTCGCACACCTCGATGCCCGGCACGGTCGTGGCGATCGGCTTGAATGGCCCGCGGATCACGTCGGTCGCGAGCGGCTTCATGTCGTAAGTCTCGAAGTGGCTCGCCCCGCCGCGGAGGTACAGCATGATCACCGCGCTGTCGTTGCGGGTGGCGATGCCGGTGTGCGCGGCGGCCGCGGTCGCCCGCAGGCGGAACAGGTCCGCCAGCGTGAGGCCGCCCAAGCCAAGATAACCGGCACGGAGGAACTCGCGCCGCGTGACGCCGCGGCGATCGCGCTGCTGCTGGATGAGGACGTCGAGCACGGTCGGCTCCGCGAGAGTGGGGGGAATCAGGCGGGAGATCCGGCGTGGAAGCCGGGGAGGGCGCGAATCGACGGATCAATCATCGTCGATATTAGCGACTCGCGCGCACATTTCGAAGAGAAAAGTAGGTTCCGTCGGCTCGACGGAACCTTCGCGTGCGGGATGGCGCGTTGCGTAACATCCGGCGCTCCCGTGAGAACACGCTCCGCGTGCCGGCCATTGCGGGGTGGTCGGCCCGTGGGATGGAGGATCGCGAGGGGGAGACGTCCCGCCGAGCCGGCGGGACGTACTTTACCGGAACGACCCCGTTTCGGGTGTCCCCGACGCCGTTCAGGCGTCGGGATCGCGCGAGCGACGAGAGGGCGCACCCTCGGCTTTCACTCCAACGTGCGGGCCGCCTCGCCTAGCGCCGCACGGTCTGCCGGACGCGATCGCGGGCCTGCTCGATGTAGGATCGCAGCCGTCGAAGCAACTTCCGCGCCCACACGAACTCGATGCTGAGGATCGCCAGGCCGACCGGAATCACGATGAACGCCGGCCCGGGTGTCACGATCAGCACCACGCCCACGACCAGTACGGTCAACCCGACCGCCAGCACGACGAACCGACGCAGCACGCGATAGGCCCGCCAGCCGGAATCGCGCACGAACCGTTCCGCGAAGCCGTGGGGTCGCGGCTCTTCGGTCACCGGCTGCTCGCCGGCGACGAGCGCCGGATCGTCGTCCCTCGCCGAGATCGGCAGGGGCGTTGAGGCTCGTTCGGTTGTCATGGTTGGCGTCCTTTCCGGTTCTCCGAGGGCGCGTTCCCCTCTCGGGTCGCGGCTATCCACGATTATAGGCCCGGCCGCATAGCGGGAGGAAATGGGGACTTCCCGCAGCGGAGCACCCGATTCGACCATGCACCCCGGGCGGCAGCCTGATAAACTGGGCCGGCAAACGCGATTCGGGGACTCGTAACGGCTGCAACGGGGGAACGGGCGATGGCGTGTCGAATTCCCAGGCGACTCTTCGTCCTGGCGGTGGCGCTCGTGTGCGCGGGGATCGCCGGAGGGGAGTCTGTCCCGGCCGAGGACGGCGACGAAGTCGATCTCTCGCCGCACTATGGCTTCCTGCCGCTGGAAGTCTTCAAGCTCGAGCAGCGCTCCGCCCACATGCTGGCGGCGGACCTCGACGACGACGGGCTGACCGACCTGCTGATCGCCGACAACAGCCACAGCCGGCTCGATCTGCTCCTCCAGCGCCGCAAGAAGCCGGACCAGCCGCCGGCGTCGGAGACGCGACCGGCGAACCAGATCGACAGCCACTGGCGGTTCGAGCACGAGAAGATCCCCGTGGACAAGGAAATCACGTCGCTCGCCGCCGGGGACTTCGACGGCGACGGCCGGACCGACATCGCCTATTTCGGCTCGCCCGACCGGCTCGTCATCCGTTACCAGGGGGAGTCGATGGATTGGTCGCGGCAAGCGAGCTTCCGCCTGCCGGACGTCGACGAGCGGCCGTGGAACATCGCCGCGGGCGACCTGAACGGCGACCAGCGGGCCGACCTCGTCGTGCTGGGCAAGACGCAGACCTACGTCATCCACCAGGAGGCGGAGGGCAAGCTCGCGCAGCCCGTGTCGCTGATGAACACCTCGGAGAAGCTCGGCTTGGCCAGGATCGTGGACCTCGACGGCGACGGGCGCAACGACCTGTGCTATCTCGCCGACGAAACCGAGGGCCGCGTCCTGTGCTTGCGGCGGCAAAGTCGCGACGGCCGGCTCGGCCCGGAGCTGCGGTTCGCGCTCGACAAGTCCCGCGCGGTGACGATCGCCGACGTCGACGGCGAGCCGGGGGCGGAGATCCTCGCGATCGACGCCCGCACCGGACGCCTCTCGATCCGCCAGCTCGCCCCGCCGGAGGACGAGGCGGCCGAGCCGGTCGGCCGGCTGATTCAATACGGTTTCGGCTCGCGGGCCTCGTCGCGCGATCGCGATCTGGCGACCGGCGATCTGGACGGCGACGGGCTGATCGACGTGGTCATCACCGATCCCGAAGGGGCGCGGATGATCGTTTACCGACAGCGGAAGGGGCAGGGGCTGGATCTCGGCGACTCCTTCCCCGGACTCGTCGGCGCCGAGCACGTGCGGGCCGGCGACGTCGACGGCGATCGGGCGGCCGAGGTCTTCGTGCTCAGCGCGCGCGAGAAGACCATCGGCCTGAGCCGCCTGCAGGGGAACCGGCTCACGTTCCCCGCTTCGCTCCCCGTGCAGGACGAGCCGGTCGCACTGGAGCTGGCCGACCTCGATCGCGATGGCCGGCCCGAAGTCGTCTACATCGCCCGGCGGCGCGAGGGGCGCGACGCGCGGTATCTGCTCCGCGCCCTGAAATGGTCGCAGGGTGACGAGTGGAAGCCGCACGCCTTCGGCACGGCCAACGAGGCGCCGCTCGATCTGGCGGGGGAGCCCAAGCGGCTCGTGACGCTCGACGCGAACCGCGACGGTCGGCCCGACTTCCTGGCGTTCATCGGATTGGATCGCCCGCCGGCGCTGCTCGTGAGCGACGCCGAGGGGGTGCCGCGGCAGGTCGAGTCGCAGGGGGGCATCCGGCTGGGGGACGTTGCCGCGGGGGCGGTGTTCGTCGGCGGAATGGAGCCGGCCGTGCTCGTGGCGCAGGAGAACTTCGCGCGGAACATGCGGCTCACCGACAAGCAGCAGTGGGAGGTGGTCGACCAGTACAACGCCTCCGAATCGAACGCCCGGATCGCCGGAGTGGCTGCGCTCGACCTCGACGGCCAGCCGGGGGACGAGATCGTGCTCGTCGACACCGGGGTGCGCAAGCTCCGCGTGCTCCGCCGCGAGGAGGACCTGTTCCGCCCCTGGCATGAGATCGAAATGGAGTCGTTCATCTACGAATCGGCCCGCGTGGCGGACCTCGACGGCGACGGGCGGGACGACCTGCTCCTGATGGGCCGCGGAAAGTTCGCGGTCCTGTATGCCGGACGGCGCGAGCTGCGGCTCGCGGACCTCGGATCGTTCGAGTCGCGATTGAAGGAGACGAGCTTCGCCGACGTCGTCGCGGGCGACCTGAACCGCGACGGCGGGATCGACTTGGCGCTGATCGACACGCAGTCGCATTACATCGAGATCGTGCGGTTCGACCCCAAGAACGGCCCCCGCCACGCCCTGCACTTCCGATTGTTCGAGGAGAAGAACTTCTCGGGCGCCCGAATCGGCGGCACCGAGCCGCGCGAGTCGCTGATCGCCGACGTCACGGGCGACGGCCTGCCGGACCTCGTGCTGCTGGCCCACGACCGCGTGCTCGTCCTGCCGCAGGACAAGGGGCCGTAGCGCCTCACCCGACTCGAAATCACGGGTAGCGGAACTCGCCAGAGTTCCGACGAATCGCCGATGGGCTCCCCGCGCCGCCGGAATTCTTGCGAATTCCGCTACGGGCGACTTGCTCGCGGATCGGATTGGTTCGGCAGGCCAAGGATTTCAGGCCCGCATGATTGCCTCGCGACATTCGTATTGCGTTCATGCGAGCCGCGGATTATCGTGAACGCCGGCTCAGATCCCGGTCGAGGTCTGTATGAGCGACCACTCCAGCATCGAATGGACCGACGCGACCTGGAACCCGGTCCGCGGGTGCACCAAGGTCAGTCCGGGATGCGCTCATTGCTACGCTGAGACATTTGCCGAGCGGTTCCGCGGGGTTCCCGGTCATCCGTATGAACAGGGATTCGACCTGCGGCTCGTGCCGGAGAAGCTCGCCGAGCCGCTGAAGTGGTCGAAGCCGCGGATGGTGTTCGTGAACTCGATGAGCGATCTGTTCCATGATGACGTTCCCGATGATTACATCGCGGCCGTCGTGGAGGTGATGTGCCTGGCGAAGTGGCACGTCTTTCAGGTGCTCACGAAGCGCTCGGAACGGCTCCGCGACTTGTTGCGCACTCGTTTCCGTGACGCGGCGCGGCAGCGGCACATCTGGTGGGGCGTCAGCGTCGAGAATCGCCGGCACGGATTGCCGCGAGTCGCGCATCTGCGGGAGTCGGGCGCCGCGATGCGTTTCCTCTCGATCGAGCCGCTGTTGGAAGATGTGGGGGCGCTGGACCTTCGTGGGATCGACTGGGTGATCGTCGGCGGTGAAAGCGGCCACAGGGCCCGGCCAATGCACCCCGACTGGGTGCGGAACATCCGCGATCAGTGCCGCGACGCGCGGATCCCGTTCTTCTTCAAGCAATGGGGAGGGGTCCAGAAAGCGCGAGCCGGTCGGAAGTTAGAGGGCAAGACGTACGACGAACTGCCGGAAAAGGCCGAATCGCCGGTGGCCGCCCGCGACGCGCGGATGACGATGATTGCGGAAATCGAGGCCGCGCGGCCGGCCGGAGTTGTGGCATGACCGAGCCGGATCTCTACGCGGGGAGCGAGCAGACGAAGGTCAAGCATTTCGTGCTGCGGAGCTACTTGGCGGTCTTCGCGCGGATCGTCGGAAGCCGCTGGAACGCGATCACGTACGTCGATTGCTTCGCGGGACCGTGGAAGGAGAAGTCTGAAAAGTTCGAGGATAGTTCCTTCGCGATCGCACTCGACGAGTTGCGCAAAGCGCGCGACAGGCTCTCGAAGGGGCAACCGCTGAAGTTGCGGTGCTTCTTCCTGGAGAAGGATCGGAAGGCGTATGCGAAGCTCAAAGCCTTCGCCGATGAAGTGACCGATGCCGAAGTGGTGGCTCGGAACTCGGATCTCGAAAACTCGATCGACGAAATTCTCTCTTTCGTAGCTGCCGGAGGACGAAACGCGTTTCCGTTCATCTTCATCGACCCGACGGGGTGGACGGGATTCGCGATGAACACGATCGCTCCACTGCTCCGACTGAGGCCGGGAGAGGTGTTGATCAACTTCATGACCAATTACATCCGGCGATTCATTGAATCGCCGAATCGGCAGACGCAGGAGAGTTTCGAGTCGCTGTTCGGATCGAAGACGCATCGGGAACTCATTGCCGGGCTTCCACCGGCGGAACGCGAAGACGCGATCGTCCGGCTGTATGCGGAGAACGTGAAGCGCACCGGAAACTTCGAATACGCGTGCTCGGCGATCGTGCTGAATCCCGTGAAGGACCGCACTCACTTTCACCTGACCTACGCAACCCGAAGCGAGAAAGGGGTCGAGAAGTTCAAAGAAGTCGAGAAGAGTGCAATGGAAGAGATGGAGAGAACTCGGGCTGACGCCCAGCAGCGCACACGCACCAAGAAGACGAATCAGCCGGAGTTGTTCGGCAGCGAGGTTCGCTATGCTTCGACCAGGTACGACGAGTTGCGCGAACGATACTTGACGCAGGCAAGATCGGAGGTCGAGTCCATGCTTCGCGCGAAGGGCCGAATGCGATACGACGATGTCTGGACCGAGGCCATGTCCTTCTCGCTGGTCTGGGCAAGCGACTTGAAATCGTGGATCGAGGATTGGCAGAAGCAGGGCCGCTTGCGCATCGAGGGGATGACGCCAAGACAGCAGAAGCCGAAGCGAAGAGCCGGAAATTTCCTCGTCTGGGAGCCGTAACGACGCATCCGGTCCGCGCTTCCGTCTCGAAATCTTTCGTAAAAACCAACTGTCCAATTCAACCCGCACAACCGGCATAGGTCGAATACCGGGCGGGGGTTCCGGCGAGTCGATGGGTCGCGGGGACGTTGCCGGCGGTACGCGAGTTGCGCGGTTGCGGGTTCGTTCAAGACTTTGCCTATTTTGAAGTTGCGACGCCTCTAGTCGCGAGCGGCTGCCCGGAGATTCCTTGACCGGGCCGCGGCAGCAGGTAGAATTCGGTGTCCCCCACGCGATGCACGGAATGCCGCCGGCGCGTGAACGAAGGTTGACTTGCCGAGCTTGCGCAGGGAGTGCGCGACGATTCCGGGCCCCTCCCGTTGTAGGACGGATTGCCAATCCGTCCTGCCGTCAGGGCTGCCGGTCTGCCCGAATTTTCGCCGCCACCCCTACAGCCGGTTGCCGGGAGAGCTACGTGTCGCCGGGTTTCTCCGATGACTTCAAGGAGCAGGTCCGCGCCCGGACCGACCTGGTTCAACTCATCGGCGAGACCGTTTCGCTCCAGCCGAAGCGCGGCGGCCGCGAACACGTCGGCCTGTGCCCCTTTCACGACGACCACTCCCCCTCGCTGACCGTCTCCCCCGAACGGCAGACCTACAAGTGCTGGTCGTGCGGCGAGGGGGGGGACTGCTTCACGTTCCTGATGAAGATCGAGGCCCTCGCGTTCCCGCAGGTGCTCGAAGCGCTCGCCCGCCGCGCCGGTTTGGAAATGCCGAAACGCGCCCGCGGCGGCCGCTCAAGCCAATCGGGAGACGACAAGGCGAGCCTGTACGACGTGCTCGCCTGGGCCGAGCGCGAATTTCATCACTGCTTGAAAACGTCCGCCGCGGCCGAAGCCGCGCGCGGCTATCTCGCTTCGCGGGGTTTCTCGACCGCGACGATCGACGAGTTCCGCCTCGGCTATCATCCGGCGGAGTGGGAATGGCTCCAGCAGCGGGCCCGCGGAAAGTTCTCGACGGAGCAGTTGTTCGCGGCGCGGCTCGTGCGGGAGCGCAGCGGCGGGAACGGTCATTACGATGATTTCCGGGAACGCGTCCTGTTTCCGATTCGCGACGCGCAAGGGCGGACCGTGGCCTTTGGGGGACGCATCCTGCCGGGGAACGATCGGCCCGACGCGCCCAAATATCTGAACAGTCCGGAAAGCGAGCTGTTCGCGAAGAGCCGGCTGCTCTACGGGTTCGACGTCGCCAAGGAATCGATCCGCCGCTCGCAGACCGCCGTCGTCGTCGAAGGGTACACCGACTGCACCGTCGCGCATCAATACGGGTTGTCGAACGTGGTGGCGACGCTGGGCACGGCCTTGACCGAAACGCACGTGGCGAACCTGAAACGCTTCGCCCGCACGGTGGTTCTCGTGTTCGACGGGGACGAGGCGGGACAGCGCGCCGCCGAGCGGTCGATCGCCGCGTTCCTCGCGCAGGAGCTCGATTTGCGGATTCTCACGCTCCCCGGGAACGCCGATCCGGCCGAATTCCTCGCCGAACAAGGGACGGAGGCCTGGGGAAAACTCGCAATCGAGGCCCCGGAGGCCTGGGAGTTCAAGCTGCGGGCCGCGATTGCGCAGTATGGTCTCGATAGCGTCGATTCACGGCAGCGGGTGATGGACGACATGCTGGGACTGCTCGCACAGGCGCCGCGGCTGGCGGGGACCGCGCGGGAGGACTTGATCCTCGCCCGGCTGGCGCAGCGGTTGTTGCTGCAGGAGCAAGTCGTCCGCCGCCGGCTGAAGGAGATCCGCGGGCGCGCGGGGCAACGGTCCGCCCCCGCCCAACCGGTGCGGGTCGATGGGCAGCACGCCCGCGGGGACGCGGGGTTCTTCACCGGTCCCGGCGGCCGACCCACCCGCGACGACAAGCTGGAATGCGAATTGCTGGAAATCCTGCTCACGGATCCGACGACGGCCCAGACCCTCCAAGTCGAGGTCGCGCCGGAAGAGTTCGGAAACGAGCATCTCGGGCGGCTGCTGCGGTTCTGCTACGATCTGGCGGAGCGCGGGACCGAGCCGTCGTTCGACACGGTGATGGCGGCGCTCGAAGACCCCGCGATGAAGCGCCTGGGGGCGCTCATCGGAGAATGGGCCCTCGAGAAGGACATCGCCGGCAAGCTGCGCGACGCCGATCCGCGCAGCGACCGAACCGCCCCGACCGGTTTCCTGCGCGCCGCGCTGGACCGGTTCGACTGGCGGCGGCAGGAACGGCTGCACGCGCAATCGAGAGGCCGGCGCGCGCAGCGGACCGACTCGGCCGGCGGGCTCGACCCGGAGGCGCTCGACCTCCTGCGGCGGGCCGCTGAATTCCACGGGGCCCGGGCCGCGAACAAGACACTCTGACATCGGAGGAACGGCAGGTGCACAGACTCGACGAAACGCTCAAGGACTTGATCGCCGCGGGGCAGCAGCAGGGGTATCTCACCTTCTCGCAGGTCAACGCCTATCTGCCCGACGAGGCGGTCAATCCCGAAAAGCTCGACAACCTGCTGATGTCGATCGAAGAGCTCGGCCTCGAGATCGTCAACGACCTCAGGGTCGCGAAGCCCGGCAAGAACCTGCCGAAGAAGAAGGCCAAGCCCGGCAAGGGGAAGAAGGAGGCGTTCGGCGACGACCGCTCCCGCCGCATCGACGATCCCGTCCGCATGTATCTCACGCAGATGGGGGAGATCCCGCTGCTCAGCCGCGACGAGGAAATCTCGCTCTCGAAGAAGATCGAGATCACGCGGAAGCGGTTCCGCCGCCAGCTCCTCGAAAGCGACTACGTGATGAAGGCGGCGCTCGACGTGCTCACGAAGGTGCAGTCGGCCGAATTGCCCTTCGACCGCACGATCAAGGTCTCCGTCACCGAAGGACTCGAAAAGCCCCAGATCCTCGGGCGGATGCCGTTCAACTTGAAGACCCTCGAGTTCCTGCGGCAAAAGAACCTGGCCGATTTCGCCCGCGGCATGGACGACAGCGTCCCCGAGCCGGAGCGGCGCGAGGCGCTGGAGTCGCTCGCCGTCCGCCGGCGGAAGATGGTCACGCTCGTCGAGGAGCTCAGTCTGCGGACGCAGCGGTTGCAGCCTTCGATGAAGCGGCTCGAGCAGATCTCCGAACGGATGACCGAGCTCGAGGAGCAGATCCAGAACCTGAAGAACCTCAAGTCGGCCAAGGACGAGCGGGCCAACCTGCAGCGCGAGCTCCGCGACCTGATGGACATGACGCTCGAGACCCCCGCCTCGCTCCGCGAGCGCGTCGCCTCGATCACCGAGAAGTTCGCCGACTACGAGCAGTCGATGCGCGACCTCTCCGGGGGCAACCTGCGGCTCGTCGTCTCGATCGCCAAGAAGTACCGCAACCGCGGCCTGAGCTTTCTGGACCTGATCCAGGAAGGGAACACCGGCCTGATGCGGGCCGTCGACAAGTACGAGTATCGCCGCGGCTACAAGTTTTCGACCTACGCGACGTGGTGGATCCGCCAGGCGATCACGCGGGCCATCGCCGACCAGGCCCGCACGATCCGCATTCCCGTCCACATGATCGAGACGATGTCCAAGCTGCGGAAGGTCAGCAAGCAGCTCTTGCAGGAGAAGGGCCGCGAGCCGACCATCGAGGAGACCGCCGCCGCCGCCGGCGTCTCGCTCGAAGAGACGCGGCGGGTGCTCAAGATCTCTCGGCACCCGATCAGCCTCGACCGGCCGGTGGGGGAGAGCGAGGACAGCTACTTCGGCGACTTCATCGAGGACGAGGGGAGCGAAAGCCCCGTCAACGCCGCCACCCAGGAGATGCTCAAGGACAAGATCGACGGGGTGCTGAAGACCCTCACCTACCGCGAGCGGGAGATCATCAAGCTGCGGTACGGCCTGGGGGACGGCTACACCTACACCTTGGAGGAGGTGGGCCGCATCTTCAAGGTGACCCGCGAGCGCGTGCGGCAGATCGAAGCCAAGGCGGTCCGCAAGCTCCAGCACCCGGTCCGCAGCAAGCAGCTCAAGGGCTTCCTCGACCGCCTGATGGCCGGCGCGACCGGGTGAGAGCGTTCTCACGCCTCGGATCGCCGGGCGGCTACTGCTATCATGTCCTGAACCGCGGCAACGCCCGCGGCGAGGTCTTCCACAAGCAGGATGACTACCTGGCCTTTCTGACGCTCATCGGCCGGGCGTGCGAACGGGTGCCGCTGCGGGTGATCGCTTATTGCCTGATACCCAGCCATTTTCATCTCGTGCTCTGGCCGCATGCCGACGGCGACCTCAGCCGCTGGATGCAGTGGCTGCTCACGTCGCACGTCCGGCGGTATCGCCGGCACGACGGTCCCTCCAAAAGGGTTAACGGCGTAGGGTGGCACCGAGCACGCCAACGAAAAACGCCGCCCACGAGAGGCGGCGTAAATCGTTTCTGGAAAATAGCTTATGGATGCCCCCGCTTGG
>JBBDNU010000194.1:0-12632 GCA_040877365.1 Planctomycetales bacterium | reverse complement strand
CGTCATTCCCGCGCAGGCGGGAATCCAGCCCCGTCGTCCGCGCCGCCGCTGGATGCCCGCCCCCGCCTTCGCTGGGGGCAGGCTCTTCGCGGGCATGACGCGCCGTCGCGACCTTGGAAGTACCGAGTGATCGAATGTGGGCGTTCAGCGGGCCGAACGCACCGTCCCTCGCGCCCGCTCGAGTTCGCCGATCAGGCGGCGGAGTTCGCGTTCCAGCGCCGGCAGGCGGTCCCGGCAGGCGGCGAAATCGGCGCGGTGCGCATCTTGTTCGAGGATCCGCGCCTCGGCGACGACGGCTTGGCCGTCGAAGTTTGCGGCGAGCCCCTTGATGCTGTGCGCCGCCCGGGTTGACTCCCCGGCGTTCTTCTCTTCCAGGTTGCGGCGGAGGCTTTCGAGGATCTCGGGCGCGTCGTCGAGGAAGAACCCGATCATGTCGCACAGGATCGATGTGCTCCCGCCCATCCGGCGGAGCGCGGCGTCGAGATCGCACACCGGCCGTGCGTCGGCGGATTCCGGATGAACCGCGGCGGAGGAGGTCGCCGCCGGACATTGCGGATCGCGGAGACGAGGTTCTCCGCCGCGAGACAACAGCCGCCGGATCAGCGCGTCCACGTCCTCGATGTCGATCGGCTTGGTGACGTAGGCGTCCATCCCGGCCTCGAGGCAGCGCTCGCGGTCGCCGGGAAGTGCGTGGGCGGTCATGGCGACGATCGGCGTGCGGCGGCCTGGTTCGCGCTCGATGCCGCGAATGATCCGCGTCGCCTGCAACCCGTCGATGGCCGGCATCTGCACGTCCATGAGCACCAGGTCGTAGTCGTCGCGGCCGAACAGGTCGATGGCTTCGCGGCCATTGGCGGCCACGTCGACCTCGTGTCCCAGCTTCTGCAGGACGGCCCGCGCCACCTTCTGATTGGCGGGCGTGTCCTCGGCCAACAGAATGCGGCAGGCGCGGCCCGAGGGAGCGGCCGGCGCGCCCGCGATCGCCGCGGCCCGCCGGGCGCGCGTTTCGCGCGGTTCCAGCACCGTCATGATCGTGTCGAGCAGGTCGGATTGCGAGACCGGCTTCTCCAGATAGGCGTCGATCTCCAACCGCTCCAGCCGTTCCCGGAGCACCTGCCGGTCCGCCGACGACAGCATCAGCACGCGGGCCGAGTGTATCGGGATCTGCTCCGAGATCCGTTCCACGAGCGCGCAGCCGTCGATTCCCGGCATCAGCGCGTCGGCGATGATCAGCCGGTACTCGCGGCCGCGGCGGACCGCCTCGCGAATCATCGCCAGGGCGGCTTCGCCGTCGGCGACGACGTCGGGCTTCATCGACCAGCCAAGCAGCATCTCGCGCAGCAGGCGGCGGTTGGAGGCGTTGTCGTCGACGACGAGCACCGGCAGACCGGCCAGGCGGCGGGCTGCGTCGGCGGGCTCGTCCGCGGCCGGCCCCGCCTCCTCGGTCATGCCGAACCGGGCCGTGAAGTGAAATGCGCTGCCGCGGCCGGGGGACGAATCGACCCACAGCCGCCCCCCCATGACGTCCGCCAGCTCGCGGGCGATCGGCAGTCCCAGCCCCGTGCCGGACGCGCTGCGGGTCGCCGATCCGTCGGCCTGGGCGAACGGCTCGAAGATCCGCTCCTGGAGCGGAAGCGGAACGCCGGGGCCGGTGTCGCGGACGGTGAACTGCAGCTGGACCCAGTCGTCGCCCCCCGCCTCGACGCCGGCGTCGATCGCGACTTCTCCGGCGTCGGTGAACTTGATTCCGTTCCCGACGAGATTGATGACGATCTGCTGGAGCCGGAGGGGATCGCCGACGAGGCCGTCGGGGACGGCGGCCGGCACGCGGCAGACGAGCTCGAGCCCCTTTTCGGAGGCCCGCGCCGCGAGCGGCCGGATCGCCTCGTCGAGTGTGTCGCGGAGCCGGAAGGGAGCGGGCTGCAGCGTGAAGCGGCCCGATTCGAGCTTCGAGAAATCGAGGATGTCGTTGAGCAGCCTCATCAGCGAAGCCGCCGAGTCCCCCACCGTCTCGAGATAATCGTGCACGAGCGGGGGGAGCTCCTCCCGCAACGCGAGCTGCGTCATGCCGATGATCGCGTTCATCGGCGTGCGGAGCTCGTGGCTGACGTTGGCGAGGAACTGGCTCTTGGCGCGGCTGGCCGCTTCCGCGGCGTCCTTGGCGTGGTGCAGCTCCTGCTGGGCCGCGATCCGTTCGGTGATGTCCCGCTCGATCGTCGAGCAGCCCACGACGCGGCCCCGCGCGTTCCGCAAGGGAGAGGCCGTGAGCGAAACGTGAATGCGGCGGCCGTCCTTGCGGACGCGGACCGTCTCGAGCTGTTCGAGTCGCTCTCCCCGGCGGAGGGCCTCCAGCAGTTCCGCCTCTTCGGGGGCGCGTTCCTCGGGAACGACGAGCGACACCGCCGCTCCGACCGCCTCCTCGGCGGTGAAGCCGTACATCCGCTCGGCCCCGGCGTTCCAGGTGGTGATGCGGCCGTCGAGCGACTTGCCGACGATCGCGTCGTAGGACGACTCGACGATGGCGGCGAGTTGGGCCCGCTCCTGGTGAAAGCGGGCCCGTTCGAGCACCCGTCCCACGTGGTCCGCCACGCTCCGCACCATCCGCAGCAGTTGCGGCGGCGGCGGTTCGCCGAGCGCGATCGAGAACTCGAGGACCGCCCCGACGTCGCCATCGATGAGGATCGGCAGACCGTACGCGGCGGGAAGTGAATCGGGCGTCCGCGGCCCCGCTCCCTCCGCCGCGGCGGAAGGAGCCGTGTCGGCCGCCCAGATCCCCTGCCCGCTGGCCCAGACGCGGCCGATCAGTCCCTGTCCGGATTTCGCCTCGGCCCCGTCGTCGGAACCCAGCGCCCGGACGGGCGCGCCGGGGGCGACGTGCCAGACATCCGCCGGAAGCAGACGCTGGCCGTCGTCGGTGACGAGGTAGGCCCGCCCGGCCGCCCAGCCGGTCATTTCGCAAATGACCTCGACGGCGCACTGCAAGGCTTCTTCGCAGGAATCGGTCTCCGCCGCGAGCGACGCCGCCACGCGATCGAACAGCGTGCCGGCGACGACGCGCGGCGTCGCGGAGGTCATGGGTGGGAGAGTCATTCGCCGTCTCCCTCGACGTTGACGACCTGCTCGATCGAGATTCCCAGCGAGCGAATCTTGTTCCGCAGGCTCCCGCGCGTGATCCCGAGGATCTTGGCCGCGTGCGATTGGTTTCCCGAGGTCGTCTGCAGCACGCGGGACAACAGGCACCGCTCCATCAGTTCGAGCGACTCGGCATACAGGTTCTCGGTGCCGGCTTGCAGCCGCCGCTGCACGAAGCCGAGCAGGTCGTCGCGCATCGAGCCGTTGCCCGAGCCGTCCCCTTCGGCGTCTCCGTTGCGGAGGTCGTCGGGCAGGCAGGCGGGGACGATCACCGGTCCGGTGGCGTTCATCACCGCCAGGCGGACCACGCTCTCCAGTTCCCGGACGTTCCCCGGCCAGCGGTAGCGCTTGAGGATCTCGACCGCTTCCGGGGCGATCCCCTCGATCCCCTCGCGCTTCATCCTTCGGCGATACTTCCCGAGGAAATTCTCGATCAGGAGCACCAGGTCCTCGCCGCGCTCCCGCAGCGGCGGGATTTCGATCGTCACGCCGTTCAGCCGGTAGTACAGGTCCGAGCGATAGGCGTCCTTCTGGACCATCTTCTGCAAGTCGCGGTTGGTGGCGGCGATGATTCGCACGTCGGTCTGGATGGTCTGGCTCCCGCCGACGCGCTCGAACTTCTGCTCCTGCAACAGCCGCAACACCTTGCTCTGCACGAGGGGCGACATGTCGCCGATCTCGTCCAGGAAGATCGTCCCGCCGGTGAGCTGCTCGAACTTGCCGATGTGCCGCGACTCGGCCCCGGTGAACGCCCCCTTCTCGTGGCCGAACAGCTCGCTTTCGAGCAACGCCTCGGGCAGCGCGGCGCAGTTGACGGCGAGGAACGGTTTGTCGGCCCGGGCGCTGTGCAGATGGATCGCGCGGGCCACGAGCTCCTTGCCGGTGCCGCTCTCCCCCCGGATCAGCACCGTCACGTCTTGATTCGAGACGCGGCCGATCGCCTTGTAGACCTCGAGCATCTGGGGGCTGCACCCGACCAGCAGCGAACCTTCGCTTTCATCGTCGCCGACGTCCTCGGCGGCGATCCCGACGGGGATGCTCATGATCCGCCGCGTCTCCATCGCCTGCCGCACGAGCTCCCGCAAGCGGCCCACGTCGAGCGGCTTGACGAGATAGTCGTAGGCCCCGCGTTTCATGGCGCCGATCGCGGTCTCGCTGTCGTCGCGGGCGGTGATGAAGATCACCGGCAGGCGGGGCTCGCCCCGGCGCAACTCTTCGATCAGATCGAACCCGGACACTCCGGGGAGCATGATGTCCAGCAGCACGACGTCCGGTCCGCGCTCCTGGGCCAGCGCCAGCCCCTCCTCGGACGTGTGGGCCGTGAGGATCTCCACGTCCTGTTCCGCGAACGCCCTGGCGACCAGGTGCAACACGGCGCGGTCGTCGTCGATCACCAGCAGAGACGGCATCTCGGGATGCTCCCAGGGGCACTCCCTCCCCGGCGACCGTGCCGAGGCAGGTCCATTCATTCTCCGCGGCCCCGCCGCAAAGACAAGGATCTTGCACCGGGAGATTCCGGGGGATGTTTTTCGGGTGTTTCACCCCGACTGATCTTGCACCGCGTCGCCTCCGGTGGCGGGATGATGCAGGACTCGCATGGTTGCCCGTCTTGAGGCATGGCCGCTCGATCGCTGGCAGACCGCGAGATGGTGCGGCGCGTTGAATCCGCCGCCGTGACCGCACATGATGATCGAACTCCGAATCCCCGAGCCCCAGGGAGTCGATCCGCCATGCCATCCGCGATTTCAAGAATCGGCTCGATTCTTCCTTTGCCCCGTCCGTGCGTCGTTGCGGCTTTGCGTCGAAATCGGAGCGGCGTCCACGACCGCACGCCCTTCGCACAGCCTCGGGGCGTGCCACCCGGGATGCTGTTGTTTCCGCTGCTCCTCTCGCTCGCCCTCCCCGTGAATGCCGCCGAGGCCCCCGTGAACGAATCGCAGTCCGCCAAGCCCCGCGCCCGTGATCTCGGCGTTCCCTTCGACGGCACGCCCGGGAAGTTCAACGCGATCACCGACGTCGCCGGCGTCGAGGTCGGCCATGCCACGCTGATCGAAGGCGAAGGCAAGCTCGTCGTCGGCGAGGGGCCCGTCCGCACCGGCGTGACGGTCGTGTTTCCCCGCGGCAAGGGAAAGCCCTTCGAGCGGTGCTTCGCCGCGTGGCACACGCTCAACGGCAACGGCGAGATGACCGGCATCGCCTGGGTCGGCGACTCCGGCCTGCTCCGCGGGCCGCTCGCCATCACGAACACGCACAGCGTCGGCGTCGTCCGCGACGCGCTCATCGCCTGGCACGTCAAGCAGGGGGACGAGCGGCTGTGGCACCTCCCAGTGGTGGCCGAGACCTACGACGGCTTCCTCAACGACATCAACGGCTTCCACGTGAAGCCCCAGCACGTGTTCGCCGCGCTCGATGGGGCGAAGGGGGGCTCCGTGCCCGAAGGGAACGTCGGCGGCGGGACCGGGATGAGCTGCTACGAGTTCAAGGGAGGCGTCGGCACGTCGTCCCGCGTCCTCTCGCAGGAGGAAGGCGCCTACACGGTCGGCGTCCTCGTGCAAGCGAACTACGGCAAGCGGCCGGACCTCAAGATCGCCGGCGTCCCCGTGGGCCGCGAGATCACCGACCTCATGCGCGAGGAGGGGCACAGCCCCGAGGGTCGGGGGTCCATCATCATCATCGTCGCCACCGACGCCCCGCTGATCCCCACGCACCTCGAACGCTTGGCCAAGCGGGCGTCGCTCGGCCTCGCGCGGAACGGCAGCATCGCCGAGGACACCTCCGGCGACATCTTCCTCGCTTTTTCCACCGCGAACGCGGCGGCGATCAGCGACGAGAAGCAGCCGGCCCAGGTCGAAGTGCTGCCGACGGAACGCATCACGCCGCTGTTCCGCGCCACGGTCGAAGCGACGGAAGAGGCGGTGATCAACGCCATGGTCGCGGCGGAGACGATGACCGGCCGCGACGGCAACACGGTCCACGCCATCCCGCACGACCGCCTGCGGGGGGCGTTGAAGAAGTACGGGCGGCTGACGAAGTGACGAGTTAGGAGTTAGGAGTTAGGAGTGGCGAGTTACGAGTGGCGAGTACACAGCACTGAGTACCGAGTACTCGGTACGGAGGTAGAACATGAACGGCATTCCGCGGGTATTGACGATCTTGGCGCCCCTCCTCGTCCTCATCGCCGGCTGCGGCCGGGCGGAAGACTTGGAACGCGCGCGACGCGACCTGGAACGCGCGCGACGCGAAGCGCAAGCCGCGGATTCAGGCGCCGAGCGGGAGGAAGTCGTCGCGCGGGACGCGGCGGGACAGTCTGACATCAGGATCACGCATGTCCAGTCGCCGGACGGCAAGACCGAGCGGCTCGAGATCGCCGGTTTCTCCGATCGATGGCTGGAGCAACTTCCCGCAACGGGCGATGCGAGCGACTGGGAGAAGAACATCGCCGTGCGGGTCGTCGGCGACGGCCTCGACGATCCCCCGGCGATGCTCGGCGAGTGGCGCGTCGAGGAGCGGCGGCTCGTGTTCATTCCGCGATTTCCGCTGACATCGGGGACGAACTACGCGGTCACGGTCCGCGGATTGACCGCCGCGGAGGCGGGCGCGACTCACCGATTCTCCACTCCCCCGCGCGACGCCGCTCCCGCGGCGGTCGTTTCCGCGGTCTATCCCAGCCGCGACGTGCTGCCCGAGAACCAGTTGAAGTTCTACCTGCACTTCTCCGCGCCGATGAGCCGCGGGCAGGCATATGAGCACATCCGGCTGCTGAAGACGGCCGGCGAGCAGTCAGGCGAACCCAGCGAAGAAGTCGAGGACCCGTTCCTGCGACTCGGCGAGGAGTTGTGGGACCCCTCGGGGACGCGGTTCACGTTGTTCATCGACCCGGGGCGGATCAAGCGGGGGTTGAAGCCCCGCGAGGAGATCGGCCCGGTGCTCGAAGCGGGAGGCTCCTACGTGCTCGTCGTCGAAGCGGGCTGGGAGGACGCGGAGGGGAATCCGGTCGCGGAGAAGTTCGAGAAGCGGTTCCGCGTCGGACCGCCGGATGAGAAGCAACCGGCGTTCGACCGCTGGCAACTCGATGTTCCCGCCGCCGGTTCGAAGGACGCACTGGCGATCACGTTCGACGAGCCGCTCGACCGGGCGATGCTCGAGCGCGTGCTCGTGGTGAACGGACCGGACGGGAAGCGGCTCGCCGGCGAGGTCGCGATCGAGGCGGAAGAGACCCGCTGGCGGTTCGTCCCGAAAGAAGCCTGGCAGGCGGGGGAGCACACGCTGGCGGTCGATGCGGCGCTGGAGGATCTCGCCGGCAACAGTCTCGGCCGGCCGTTCGAAGTCGACGTGTTCGACAAGATCGACCGCAGCCTCGAACAGCGGATCATGGAGCGGAAATTCCAGATCCCGTAGATCCAGTCCGCCGGACTGGATCTGTGCGCGAAAATCCGGTTGACTCGCGAGCCTCCCGTCGGTTAATTTCCGATGAACGACCGATGAATGATCCGTTCATGCGGACCCTCTCCGCCGAACGAATCGCCGGTCCACCTCTCGCGCGCATCCCGACACCGGAGACGGCCATGACCAGGCAGATCGCCCTGTTGCTCGGACTCGTCGCGGCTTGCTGGCTGGCGTACATGGCGTGGCTGACGGGTTATCAAGCCGGTTATGAAGAGGCGACCGTGCGGGCGTGGGAACAAATCGAAACCGCCGCTCCCGCCCGCCGGCAATCCGCGGCCGGCGAACGCATCGTGCCGGCGCGGACGGAGGTCAGCGTGCTGGAAGCGCGCTAGCGGCGGGCGGAGGGTTCGGCCTCCACCCGGCGGCCGGCCAGATGGGGGCGGGCCGGCTCGGGGTGGTCGCCGAGATGATCGACCTTGCCGATCACCGTCACCCCCGATTCGGTGACGGTGAACCCGCGGGCCTCGTCCCGGGCGCGGTCGAAGCCGATCTCCATCCCTTCGGGGACCTCGACCCCCTTCTCGATGATCGCCCGCTGGATGCGGGCCCGGCGGCCGATGGTCACCCCCTCGAACAGGATCGAGTCCTTCACCTGGGCCCAACTGTTGACGCGGACGTCGGGAGAGAGCACCGACCGCTCGACGCGGCCGCCGGAGATGATGCAGCCCGGCGAGACCACGCTGTCGAGCGCCATTCCCATCCGCGGGTTCGGCCCCTCCGCCTGGGCGAACACGAACTTCGGCGGCGGATAATGCGGATGGTAGGTGCGGATCGGCCACGTCTGATCGTACAGGTTGAGGCTCGGCTCGACGGCGACGAGGTCCATGTTGGCCTCGTAGTAGGCGTCGAGCGTCCCCACGTCGCGCCAGTACGCCCCCCGCCCGGTGTTCTTGTCGCGGAACGGATAGGCCCGCACGTTGTGGTCGCCGATGATCGCCGGGATGATGTCCTTCCCGAAATCGTTGGCGCTGCCGCTGATCGTCGCGTCGCGGCACAGCTGCTCGAACAGGAACGTGGTGCCGAACACGTAGATGCCCATCGAGGCCAGGCACCGCCGGGGGTCGTCCGGCAGGGGGTCGGGATCGCTGGGCTTTTCGCGAAAACTGATCACGCGGTTGTCGCGATCGACCTGCATCACCCCGAACTGGTCCGCCTCGTGCAGCGGGACGGGGATGCAGCCCACCGTGGCGTCCGCCTGCGATTCCAGGTGGTGCCGCAGCAGATCCAGGTAGTCCATCTTGTAGATGTGGTCCCCCGACAGGATCAGCACGTACTTCGGGTCGTACTTCTCGATGGTGTAGATGTTCTGATAGACGGCGTCGGCGGTCCCCTTGTACCAGTGCTCGTCGATCCGCTGCTGGGGCGGCAGGATGTCGACGAACTCGTCGAGCTCGCGGCACAGGAACCGCCAGCCGAGGTTGATGTGCCGGTCGAGGCTCGCCGCCTTGTACTGCGTGAGGACGAGGATCCGCCGCAGGCCGCTGTTGATGCAGTTGGAGAGGGCGAAGTCGATGATGCGGTAGGTGCCCCCGAAGGGGACCGCGGGCTTGGCCCGGTCGCGCGTCAACGGTTCGAGGCGGGATCCCTTGCCTCCGGCGAGGATCAGCGTCAGCACCTCCTTCATCACCCGCTCCCTGGCGTTCTGCTGCCTGCGGCCGAATCGTCCCTGCTCATTATGAACGACTGCGAGAAATTCACAACCGGAAATCCCCGCTTTCGGAACGGGGGGCTGGCCGCGCCGCGTCGGATGATTGATTCTTCAGCGTCACTGCCGGCCGGCGGTCGTCGAGCAGGCCATCTCCGTGGCGGCTTCCAAGATCGCGTTGATGGCTGCGGCGCTCGGCTGATCGGCGGGGTCATCCGCGTCGATCCGGGCGATTCGCGCCGCGAGCCGAGCCCGCCCGACGTCCCGGACGGCGGAAGAGACCGCGGCGAGGAATGAATCGGCCTCGCGGTCGAACATCACGAACGACACGCCGTCGCGCGACAACAGCGTGGCGTCCTCGCAGCCCGCTTCGTACACGCGTTCGATTTCATCGTCGCTGAATTCGGGGATTCCATCCAATGTGACCTTGAACTCGTGACATTTCATTGTGGCACTTCCTCACCTTCGGCAACATGCGAACACGAATCGACGGCGCGGCGGATCCGCCGGGCATGCGCCTGGGGACTGCGAGGCGTGCCATACACCGGTTGCAGACACGTGCCGCGCTCTCCGGCCGGACAGTAAAGCTTCCCGAATGCATGCGTGCGCGGTCCCGATTTCACGAATCGCCACCCGCGGGCGATGGCGTAATCGATCGCCTCGCGGATATGCTTGTTCGGATGGCTCATGGATCGCTTTCATCGCTCGATCCGCTCATTGTCGATCCGATGCAGGGACCGGTCAATAGCCGGTTCGCAACGCGAACCGAATGCGCGCCGCGCGGCGTCATCGCCGTCGCCGCAAGGAACGATCGCATGAATCGCCGTCTCGGCATCGCAATCTCCGCATTCCTGGTTCTGTCGGTCGCCGTCGCGAACGACGACTCGATGGCGGCGGAAGAACCTCAGCCCTCTGGCGGCCCGTTCGCCATCGAGCGCGGCGACGAGGGCGTGCTCGTCACCGAGGATGGCAAGCCGGTCCTGTTCCATCAGCAGCGGCCGAAGTCCGCCGGCGGCCGCTATACCCGCGCGAACTACGTGCACCCCCTGTACGACCTCGCGGGGGACGTGCTCACCGAGGACTTTCCCCCCGACCACCTGCACCAGCGCGGCATCTACTGGGCGTGGCATCAACTGTGGGTCGGCGAGAAGCGGATCGGCGACCCGTGGGCCGCGCAGGACTTCCTCGCGGAGGTCCGCTCGATCGACGTGAAGTCGCAGGATGACCAGTCGATCGCGCTCGAGGCGCATGCCGTCTGGATGTCCCCGCGGTTCGCCGCCGCCGATGGAACGCCCCGGAACATCGTCGACGAGCGGACGACGGTCCGCGTGCATCGCCGCGCCGACGATCGCCGCGCGATCGACTTCGAGATCCGCCTGCGGGCGCTGCATCCCGACGTGCGGATCGGCGGCTCGGAAGACGAAAAAGGCTACGGCGGCTTCTCCGCCCGGATCAAGCTCCCGCGGGACGTGAAATTCACCGGCCCCCGCGGCCCGATCGAACCGCAGCTCACTGCGATCGACGCCGGCCCGTGGATCGACATCTCCACGAAGGACGGCGGCCTGGCGGTCCTCTCGCACCCGTCGAACCCGGAGCATCCGCCGGGATGGATCCTCCGTAGCGAAAAGAGCATGCAGAACCCCGCCTGGCCCGGCCGCGAGCCGGTCGCGGTCCCGCAGGATGAAAACAAGCCGCTCACGCTCCGCTACCGCCTCGTCCTCCACCGCGGCCCTCTCGCTCGGGCAGCGCTTGACCGCCTCCATGCGGAGTATGCAAAGTAGGTCTCGCCCGCCGGGCGGGACCTGAGGCTTGCCCGGCCGGCGGACGGTTGTCCGCCGGCTATGCCCGGCGGACTGGACTCGCCGTCGATCAATCAACGGGAGATTCGATCCATGACCTTTCGACTGAAGTTGCGGCTGTCCGTCGTTCTGCTCGCACTCGCCTGCCTTCCCACCGAACTCCCGGCGCAATCTCCGCCCCGTCGCGTCAACGTCCTCTTCATCAGTTGCGACGACCTGAACACGAAGCTCGGCTGCTATGGCAGCGACTTCATCAAGTCGCCGCAGATCGACCGGCTCGCGGCCCGCGGCGTGCGGTTCGACCGGGCTTATTGCCAGAACCCGTTCTGCATGCCGTCGCGGACGTCATTCCTCAGCGGCCGCCGTCCCGATGCGCCGCAGAAGGAGCTGGAGCGCGCCGTCTGGATGCCGCATTATTTCCGCGATCACGGCTACTTCACCGCGGCCGTGGGGAAGGTGGTGCATGGAGTGGGCTTCGCCTCCGGGCTCGTCGAATGGGACGTCAAGGAGAAGCAGCCGAAGCCCGCCGAGCGCCCGGAGGACAAGGACGATCCCGACGCGCGGTTCCAGGGAGGGCGCGTCGCCCGCCGTGCCGTCGAATTGATGGAAGAGCGGCGGGAGAAGCCGTTCTTCATCTCCGTCGGACTGGAAGAGCCGCACTCGGGCTGGCGCGTGCCGCAGAAATACTACGACCTGTATCCGCCCGAGAAGGTGGTCCTGCCGCAGGAGCCCCCCGAGCACTTCCAGGGCATCCCCGCCGTGGCGCGGGCGTTCGACCAGACGCGGCCCGAGCACGACGAATGGACCGACGAGCAGCAGCGGCAGCGGATCGCCGATTTCCAGGCGCGGTACGCCTTCGCCGACGCGCAGGTCGGCGTGCTGCTCGACGCGCTCGACCGCCTGAAGCTGTGGGACGACACGGTCGTGCTGCTCGCCGGCGACCACGGCCTGCACCTGGGCGAGCACGGATACTGGGGGAAGCGAAGCCTGTTCGAGGAGTCGGTCCGCATTCCGCTGATCGTCGCGGCCCCGGGAGTGAAAGGAGATCGCGCTTGCCCGCGGCTCGTCGAGCACATCGACGTCTACCCGACGTTCGCCGACTTGTGCGGCCTCCCGGCGCCCGCCGGCGTCAAGGGCACGAGCTTCGTGCCGCTGCTGAAGGACCCCAACCGGCCGTGGAAGAAGGCGGCCTTCACCCAGACGGAGCGGCCGCTTCGCGGTCAGAGCGTGCCGGATCCTTCCGAGGCCCAGCGGGCGCTGAACGAGGAACGGCGGCAGATCATCGGCCGGTCGGTCCGCACCGAGCGGTACGCCTACATCGAATGGGGCGATGAACACGTCGCCCAATTGTACGACCACGAAACCGACCCGCACGAGTACGTGAACCTCGTCAAGGGCCGCGAGCATGCGGAAGTCCTCGCCGCCATGCGTCGCCTGCTGAAGGGGGGCTGGCAAGCCGCGCTGCCCGAATGAGGCGTCCTCGAACGGCAAATTGTTGGGTCGGAAGCCAAAGAACCGCGACGACGACCCCGTATTGGTCCGTCTTCCGGAGAACGGTGGGTGGGTCACCGGCGCGACAGCACTTTGGATCGTATCGGAGTGCCAGTTCG
>JBBDNU010000193.1:0-12741 GCA_040877365.1 Planctomycetales bacterium | reverse complement strand
AGCTATCAGCTATCAGCTATCAGCTATCAGCTATTCATTCTGACTTCTGACTTCTGACTTCTGACTTCTGACTTGAACAATGCCCCTCGGCGACTACATTCGCGAATCGCAGGTTTGGAAGAGCATCTTCCGCCACCCGGCGCCGTACGATCGGCGGAACCGGACGGTGGTGATGCTCACCAACTTCTTCCTGCACCTGCACCCGGTCAACATTCGGCAGGAAGGGATCGCCCTCTCCTACACCTGGTGCATGGGGGGCATCACGTTCTTCCTGTTCCTGGTCGAGACGATCACCGGCGTGCTGTTGATGTTCTACTACCGGCCAACCCTCGAATGGGCCTTCACCGACATCCTGCAATTGCGCGATGTGGTGACCCTGGGGGTGATGCGCGAGATCCATCGCTGGGGGGCGCACGCGATGGTCATCGCCGTCTGGCTGCACATGTACCGCGTGTTCCTCACCGGGAGCTACAAGCCTCCCCGCGAGTTCAACTGGGTCGTCGGGGTGTTGTTGCTCGTGTTGACGCTGCTGTTGTCGTTCACGGGTTATCTGTTGCCGTGGGACCAACTCGCGATCTGGGCCATTACGGTCGGGTCGAACATGGCCCGGGCCACGCCGTTCCTGGGTCACGAGGGGCCGGGCTTCCAGTTGTTGAACATCGGCGGCTACGACCTGATCACCAAGGCGAGCGACGCCCGCTTCCTGTTGCTGGGCAGCCAGAACGTGGGCGAGGAAACGCTCAACCGGTTCTACATCCTGCACTGCGTGGCGATCCCGCTCGTCGTCGCGGGGCTGATCGCGATCCACTTCTGGCGCGTCCGCAAGGACGGCGGCATCAGCCAGCCGCTGTGAGGGCGGCGGCAGGGCAGAAAGCGGCACTCAACTGACAACTGACAACTGACAACTGACAGCGGACAACTGACAGCGGACCACGGACAACCCGCAACCCGGCCATGCCCGTTCTCGATCCCCATTCCGATCTCACGACCGACGTCATCGTCGGCATCGGCTGGATCTATCTGATCCTGTTCGCGATGAACGCGATCTGGACGGTGGCCGTCTTTCGCCGGGGCACGCACCACCGCATGCCCGACCGGTTCGGCGGGCAGGAAGTCCCTTCGGCCGGACCGTGGGCGCTGTATTCGGCGCTCCTGGGGATGGTCGCCATCGCACACTTCACGAGCGCGGCGGAGCCGGACAAGTTCAAGCTGCGGATCCCGCAATGGCTGATGACCGGCATCGACAGCCTGGTGGCGGACCCGAAATGGTACTTCGCGCTGTCGATCGCCGGGTTCGCCGCGATGATCGTGTTCCGCAAGACGATCGTCAGGCCGACGGTGGGCTGGCTGTTGCTCAACGTCTCGCTGCTGTTCCTGGCGCTGTCGATGACCGACTACGACTTCCGGCAGATCGTGGGCAAGCCGGACAACGTGCCGATCGTGGCGATGCTGTTCATCGGCGGGTTCTTCACCTGGCTGTACTTCGCGCGGGCGGTGGAGAACGACGAGCGGATCGCCCGCGGGCTGCCGGTCCGCGAGGCGGACAAGAACGAGAAGATCCTCGTCTGGCCGGACCTGGTTTACACCGAGCTGATCTGCATGGTGTTGATCACCGCCGTGCTCATCGCGTGGGGCATGGCGCTCCCCGCGCCGCTCGAAGAGCCGGCCAACGCCTCCAAGACGCCCAACCCGTCGAAGGCCCCGTGGTACTTCCTCGGCCTGCAGGAAATGCTCGTGTACTACGACCCGTGGCTGGCGGGCGTGGTGTTCCCCAGCCTGATCCTCGGCGGGCTGATGGCGATCCCCTACATCGACTTCAACAAGAAGGGGAGCGGCTACTACACCTTCGAGGAGCGGAAGTTCGCGATCTCCACGTTCATGTTCGGCTTCATCCCGCTGTGGGTGGGGATGATCGTGCTCGGGACGTTCCTCCGCGGCCCGAACTGGAACACGTTCGGCATCTACGAATACTGGGACAGCCACAAGCTCGAAGTGCTCAACAACGTCAACCTGTCGGAATACTTCTGGGACCTGCTGGGCCGGCCCCTGCCGGGCGCCTTCCTGTGGCGCGAGTCGCCGGGGATCGCGCTGACGCTGGTCTACCTGCTCGTGCTGCCGGGGCTGCTGGCGGCGACCGTGTTCCGCGGGTTCTACGTGCGGATGGGCTTCCTGCGGTACATGGTGTTTTCGAATCTGTTGCTGCTGATGCTGGCCCTGGTGATCAAGATGGTGCTCCGCTGGGCCATCCAGTTGAAGTACTTCGTCGCGATCCCCGAGTGGTTCTTCAACATATAGGTTGATGGTCGAAGGTCGATGGTCGAAGGCAAGACCTTCGACCCTCAACCCTCAACCCTCAACCCTCGACCCTCAACCCTCAACCCTCAACCCTCAACCCTCAACCATGCCGGCGACCGAAACAGTCTGGCGGAACCTGAAGCGGATGCACGTCATCTTCGCGGTGAGTTCCGCTGCGCTGCTGGTCACGATCGTGTGGATGATGGCCGCCGACCACGCCGACCAGTGGCGCGATTTCCAGCGGACCTCGGAAGACATCGTCGCCGCCAAGCTCCGCGTCGAAGTCTCCCAGTACCAGAGCGACCCGGAACTGCAGGGGCGAATGGAGGCGGTCCGCGCGCAATTGCTCGCCGCGGAAAGCGAACTCGCGGACCGCGAGGCGGAGATCGCGGAGCTCCGCAAGGAGGCGGACGCCCAGGCGTTCGTCGTGGACAAGGCCGATCGCGAGCTGCGAGGCCGCAAGGCGTTCCTCGACAAGGCCAAGGCCGACCATGGTCTCGCGGTCCGCGACCAACGGCCGCAGGCGAAGCTCGCCGAACTGCTGGACAAGGTCGCCGAAGAGCAGCAAGCGGTTGACCGCCTCACGATCGAACAGCAGGAAGCGGCCGCGGATCTCACCAAGCGGCGCGATCGGCTCGCGGAGCTGACGAAGTCCCGCGACGAGGCGCAGGCCGAGCTGCGGCGGTTGAGGACCGACATCGACCTCAAGCACGCCGCGCTGGTGCAGCTCGCGCCGGAGACGTGGTTCTCGGCCGCCAAGCGGAAGATCATGGAGTGGCCGATCATCGACGGGTTCAACTCGCACCTCGAAGTCAAGCACGACTGGATGCCTTCGCTGCGGGTGAAGCTCGGGATGTCGAGCGCCGCCCGGTTCGACAACTGCCGCACCTGCCACCTGCTCATCGACCGCGTGCAGGCGGGCAACCTGCCCGAGTTTCCGCACGGACATCCGCAATCGAGCGACCCCGACGGCTGGGTCGTCGAGAACAAGTTCCCGCACCCCTATGCGACGCACCACCGGCCGGAGCTGTACGTGACCGCGGCCAGCCCGCACCCCGCGCCCGCCGGCGGCGGTCCGGGGACGTTCGGCTGCACCGTCTGCCACGAGGGGCAAGGCTCCGCCACGAGCTTCGACCACGCCGAGCACACCGCCGACAACCCCCACGAAGCGCAGGTCTGGGACAAGAAGTACGGCCACCATCCCAATCACCACTGGGAATACCCCATGTTCTCGGGGCGGTTGCTGGAAGCGACCTGCCTCAAGTGCCACCACCAGGTCGAAGAGCTGGGGGTGAACCCCACCTACGGGGCCAGCGCGCCGCAAGTGGTCAAGGGCTATCACCTCATCCGGGAATACGGCTGCTTCGGCTGCCACGAGATCCAGGGCTTCGACGGTCCCCGCTCGATCGGCCCGGACATCCGCCTCGAGCCGAACTACACCGCCGCCGCCGAGCAAGTCCTCCGCGATCCGTTGCTGCAAAAGTTCCCGGCGGACGTTGGCGGCGGCACGGTCGAAATCGACGCACGGGAGGCCGCCCTGGCGCAACAGCGGAAGGCGGTCGAGGACGTCGTGAAGAGGATCGCCGAACTCTCGAAAGAGAGGCGGACGCAGGAAGTCGAAGAGGCTCTTCGAGCCGCGCGGAGGACTCTCGTCGAAGAGCGGATGAAGCTCATCGCGGCCATCCGGCAAGCCGCCCCTGCGGTGCAGGCCGGCGTCGCCGAATCCGCTCGGCCGCTCGTGGACCAGCCGCACCAGGACGATCCGCGCCATCGCTTGCAGCAACTGCTGTCGCGGGAGAGAAGCCTCGCTCAACAGGACGATGCGGAGCGCGGTCTGCTTCGCGGAAACATCGCCGAATTGGTCGCGATGCTTCCGGAGAACGATCGGAACAACCCGCCGGCGGACATCCGGCAGTTGCAGGACCAGGTCGAGTCGCTCGGCGCCAGTCCGCGACTGTCGCAACAGACTTACAACCTGCTCGACGAGTTCAAGGACTTCGACCATCCCGGCGCGATGCGGAAGGTCGGCCCGGCGCTGCGGCACATCGCGTCCAAAACGACTCCCGAGTGGATCGAGTACTGGACCGAGGAGCCGCAGCGGTTCCGCCCGGACACGCGGATGCCGCAGTTCTTCAACCTCTCGAACCAGCACGATCCGCACGCGCAGGAGTTGATGCCGGTCGAGCTGGCGGGGATCGCGCAGTACCTGATGGACAAGTCGCAGCCGCTCGACCTGATGCAGCCGCCGGAAGGCTACGTGGCGAACGCCGAGCGCGGGGCGCGGCTCTTCTCGCAGCGGGGCTGCCTGGCCTGCCATTCGCACGAGAAGTTCCCGGGGACCGAGGCCGACTTCGGCCCGGACCTCACGAAGGTCCACGAGAAGGTCAAGCCGGGAGAAGAGGGGCGGCGGTGGCTGTACACGTGGGTCCGCGATCCGCAGCGCTATCATCCGCGCTCGAAGATGCCCAACCTGTACCTGGAGCCGGAAGGGGAAGGAGATTCGCTGATCGACCCCGCCGCGGACATCGCCGCGTTCCTGCTGCAGGGGGGGCCGAAGGAGTTTCCAGCGATCGACGTGAAGGAAGAATCGCTCGACGACCTCGTGCGGCTATTCCTCTCGAAGAACCTCACCGCGGCGAAGGTCGAGCAGACGCTCAAGGAACGCCGCTATCCCGAGCCGGTCGAGCAGATCAAGGGGGACGAGATCGAACTGGCCCGCGCGGCCGACGCCCCGGCGATCGACGATGAGGCCTGGCGGGAGATCAAGCTCAATTACGTCGGCCGCAAGACGATTTCCCGCTACGGCTGCTACGGCTGCCACGACGTCCCCGGCTTCGAGAACGCCCGCCCGATCGGCACCACCCTTCAGGACTGGGGCCGCAAGGACGTCACGCGGCTCGCCCCCGAGCACATCCACGAGTATCTGCACCATCACGGCGAGCCGGACGGCGGCAGCACGCACGAGCGGATCGTCGGGGCGCTCCAGCGGGCCCGGTCGAACGCCTTCGACAGCGAGGAGCAGCGCGATCGGGAAATGTCGGCCGCGTACTTCTACGACAACCTGCTGCACCACGGCCGCGACGGCTTCCTGTGGCAGAAGCTCCGCGACCCGCGCAGCTACGATTACGAGAAGACCGAGACCCGCGGGTACGAGGAGCGGCTGCGGATGCCGAAATTTCCGTTCGACGAGGAGCAGATCGAGGCGATCGCGACGTTCGTGCTGGGGCTGGTCGCCGAGCCCCCCGCGTCGCAGTACGTCTACCAGCCGACCGGTCCCGCCGCCGATCGGATCGCCGGCGAAAAGCTGTTGCGGCAGTACAACTGCACCGGCTGCCACATGGTCGAATTGCCGCTGGTGAAGTACGGGGTCGATCCGGCCACGCTCCCGGCGGGCGAGCTTTCTGCCGCCGACCATCCGCACGGGCTGGACCTGCTGTTGCAGTTGAAGCCGCCGCGCGAGGCGCGGACGGGGGAGACGTCGGCGAGCGGCGAGCCGGTGATCGGCTTCCACGGGTTGCAAGTCAGTTCGCCCGATCCCGAGGAGGACGAGGAGTTCCAGGAATACGGCTTCGACCTGTGGGAGACGCTCCAGGTGGGAGAGCGGCGCGTCCTGCCGGGATCCCGCATGCTCGTCAACAAGGCGAAGCTCGAGTCGATCGAGCCGGCCCGCGGCGGCGACTTCGCCCTGTGGCTCGTCGAGCGGCTCAAGCAGACCAACACCGGGGGGAACACGTCCCTCGCCTGGCAGATGGCCCCGCCGCCGCTCTACAAGGAGGGCATCAAGGTCCAGAACGCGTGGCTGTACCGGTTCCTCCGCGATCCGGACCGGCTCCGCTTCACCACCGTGCTGCGGATGCCGCGGTTCAACCTCGCCCCGGATGAAGCGCAATCGCTGGCTAACTACTTCGCGGCGGTGGACGGCGCGCCCTACCCCTACCAGCCGATCCCGCAGCGCGAGCCGGAGTACCTGGCGCGGATGCAAGACATGCTCCGCGCAATCCACCGCGACGCCCCGCCGGCGGTCCCCGGCGCGAATGGGAACGGCGACGGCGTCTCCGCCTATCTCAACGAGTCGTGGGAGATGCTCAACGCCCCGTTGTGCATCAAGTGCCACTCGGTCGGCGGCCGGCAGGTGCAGATCCAGGATCCCGCCAAGGACATCCGCGGGCCGGACCTGCACAAGGCGGCCGACCGGCTCCGTCCCGACTGGCTCCAGCTCTGGCTCTACAAGCCGCAGTGGATCACCCCCTACACGTCGATGCCGGCCCCCTTGCCCCGCAACTCGCGACAGTTCGAGGACCTGTTCGGCGGACAGGCGGGACCGCAGACGGTCGCGCTCCGGGACGCGCTCATCAATTACCACCGCCTCCTGGAAGCCCGCGGGAGATACGAGGATCGCCCCCAGCCGCCGGCGACTGACATCGACGCGACGGACGCGAACGGCAATCCGGCAGCGCCAGGCAACGATGGCAACAATGACGACCGAAACGACAACCGCAACAATCGCGACGCGGCCCCCGCGGCCGCTCGCAGGGAGCAGGAGACCAATGAGAACCCATAGCCTGTGCGTCATCGCGGCGGCCGCGTTCGCCGCCGCGCCGCTTCTTCTGACCGGCTGCGGAGGCGGGGCGTCCGAGCCGCGGACCGTCACGCTCAAGTCGAAGGAGACTTCGACGCCACCCGGTCCGGAAGTGGTCAACGACGTTGGAAAGCCCGGGACGCCCGAAGCCGTGCCGGCCGGCGGGTTCGGCGGCTGGAAGGGGCAGGTGGTGTTCGGCGGCGCGCTCCCGCAGCTTCCGCCGTTGATCAAGCAGGGGGACGCCACGGCGAAGGATCCCGCCGTCTGCGCCGCGATGGCCGTCCCGAACCAGAAACTCGTCGGCGAGGGGGGCGGGGTCGCCAACGTGTTCATCTACCTGGCGCGGCCGCCGGCCGGATGGCAGCGGGACGCCGCGCCGACCGAGCCGGCGGTCTTCGACCAGCGGGGCTGCGTGTTCCTGCCACACGCGCTGCTCGTCCGCGTCAACCAGGACGTGAGGGTCTTGAGCGACGATCCGATCCCTCACAACACGCACACCTACCCCGTCAAGAGCACCGCGTTCAATACGGTCATCAAGGCCGGCGATCGCGAGGGGACGACCTTCAAGTACCCACGAGCGGAGGCCGAGCCGGTGAGCGTCAAGTGCGACTTCCACACTTGGATGCAGGCCTACCACCTGCCGCTCGACCACCCGTTCGCGGCGGTGAGCGCAGAGGACGGCACGTTCGAAATCCAGGGGCTGCCGGCCGGCACGCACGAGTTCAGCATCTGGCACGAAGGGGTCGACGGCGCCGGCGGATACCTGGAGCGGAAGTTCAAGGTCGCGATCCAGGCGGACCAGACGGTCGAGCAGAACATCGACTATCCCGCCGGCAGGTTCGTCGCTGACGCGGACGATGGCGCGAGTGCCGTCACGCTGTCGTCGCTGATCCGAAAGTGAATGCCCGCTCGAAGAAGAACGCGGCCCGTTTCGCCGCGAACGTGAGACCGAGGAGATTGTTCTCGTGAACGTCCGAGGATTGCCGTTCATCGCACTGGGGATCCTGCTTCCGGCGCTGCTCGCCGGCTGCGGGCGTCCCGAGGCGCAGTTCGTGTTCAGCAAGCAGATGGACCAGCTCCCCGCCGACGCCCGCCAGGGGATGAACGACACATCGAGCGGCCAGCCGGTCCGCATCAAAGGGCTGGAGGAGCTGCTCGTCGAGTCGTTCGGCACGCCGAACCGGATCGTGGTGTGGGACAAGCTGCCGGTCGATTTCGGCAAATCGACGTGGGAGGTCTCAAGCGGCTGGCCGGCGGTCGTCGGCGAATCGCGCGAGCTGGAAGACGGGAAGAACGAGTTCGAAATCCGGGTGCGCGACGCGTCGGAGCTGCCGGACGATCCGCGGGACACCTTCATCCACTGGCAAGCCGGGCCGTTCGCCGGTGCTCTGGTTCAGGGCAAGACGGGCGGCGATCCGCGTCCCGCCGAATTCCGGGTCGTCGGGCACGACGACGGCTGGCTTCGCGTGCGGGCGGAGAACTTCGACGCCTCGGCCGACCGCCTCGTGCTGAACACCGGGGCCGTGGAGGTCGAAGAGGCGTTTCCCGCGCCCCCTCCCGCCGCCGCGTTTCTGCTCGAGTCTCCCCCGCGGGCGATCGGCGGCGACGTGCTGGAGGTCGCCGTCAACAGCGCGGGGCCGGAAGCGGAAGACCTCCCGGACGATCCCGCGGGGCTCGCGGTGGAATGGCTCGGGGGGATCTACGCGGGATCGCACCTCGAGATGCTGAAGGGGGGCGAGATGGCGCCCGCCCGCTTCCGCGTCGCCGGATACGATCGCGACACGAAGCGGCTCCGCCTGCAGCTCGGCGAGTTCGACCCCGATCGGCAGTCGATCGTGATGAACATCCCGAAAGCGGCCGAAGGCGAATCGAAGGGACTTCCCGCTCCCGAGCCCGGAGTGAAGTTCGCCCTCTGGGGGAACCGCCTCCAGGAAGGGAAGCAGCTCTACGCGGTCCACTGCATGCACTGCCACGGCGTCTCCGGCGACGGCAACGGGCCGACCGCCGAGTACCTCGATCCGCTCCCCCGCGACTACCGCCACGGCATCTTCAAGTTCACCTCGACCCGCTCCTCCGAACGCGCCCGCCGCGACGACTTGCGACGCACCGTGCTGCAAGGGATCCCCGGCACGAACATGCCCTCGTTCCTGCTGCTAGAGGAAGGCGAGCTCGATGCGATCATCGAGTATGTGCTGTTCCTCGCGATGCGGGGCGAGGTCGAGCGGCTGCAGATCAAAGACATCGTCACGCGCGGCATCAAGAAAGCAGACTTCGACCCGAACGATCAGGCGAAGCTTCAGGAGCTTGCCGACTACCTCCGCGATGAAGTCCCGCAGGAGTTCGAGCTGAACGCGGAGATCGCGACAGAGGAGTGGACGCGGTCCGGGGAAGAGGTCTCGCTCGTCGTGCCGGGCAAGCCGCGCACCCCCGACTCGCTCGAGTCCCGCCAGCGGGGACGGGCGCTGTTCCTCTCCGCCAAGGCGAAATGCACCGACTGCCACGGTGTCGAGGGATTGGGCAACGGCCCGCAGACCGAGGACTTCGAGGACGACCCCGCCACCGGCAAGAAGTTCGACGAGCCGGGCCTGCACGACGAATGGGGGCACATCGTCCAGCCGCGGAACCTCACCCGCGGCATGTACCGCGGCGGGCGGAGGCCGATCGATATCTATCGCCGCGTCTACTCCGGCATCAAGGGGGCGAAGATGCCGGCGTTCGGCGGCACGGCCCTCAATGACGACGAAATCTGGGACGTGGTGAATTACGTATTGAACATTCCCTACGAGCAGTCGGGCGGCGGCCCGGTCCACGAACCGCGGCGGGAGAGCGTGGCGGCGACGGCGAGATAGGTCGGAAGTCGGAGGTCATATGAGCCGCGGGGTTTATCCCCGCGGTGGGGATAGGGCGGCCCTCACAAGGCGGGGACGATTTCGTTATACGGCAACCGCATCGACCACCGGCGGGATAAACCCGCCGGCTCATGGCTCTTCCCCCCAAGGGGCGAACGACGTGAAACGATTCTGGTGCTTCTTCTTCATCTTCTGGCCGACGGCCGCCGTCGTGGCATGCTGGTTCGCGCCCCAGATGAACTGGTGGTTCCCGTACAACCGGGGCTCGGCGACCCCGCTCGGCGCGCGGATCGACGATCTGTTCGAATTGATCCTGTGGATCACCACGCTCACGTTCATCGCCACGCAGGCGGCCTTGGTTTACGTGCTGTTCCGCGGCGCGCGGGAGAGCGGCGAGCGGGCGTTGTTCACGCACGGCAGCCATAACCTCGAAGTGATGTGGACGATCGTCCCGGCCGGCATCCTGCTGTTCATCGCCCTGTACCAGATGGACGTGTGGGCCGAGTATCGCATCCAGAAGAACTTCCCCACGACGACCGCCGGCACGCCGATCATCGACGAGCCGATCGCGGAAGTCACCGCCCGGCAATTCGAGTGGCGAATCCGCTATCCGGCGCCGGGGCGGAAGTTCGACGGCCCGGCCGACGTGCAGCGCTGGCTCCGCGAGCCGGAGCCGGGGGACCTGCACGCGGTGAACGACCTCCGCGTGCCGGCCGGCCAGGACGTGCTGATCTACCTCCGCACGCAGGACGTGCAGCATTCGTTCTTCGTGCCGGAGCTGCGGGTCAAGCAGGACGCGGTCCCCGGCAAGGTGATCCCGATCTGGTTCCACGTCAACAACGCGACCTACGACCACGAGCTCGGGGGGGTGGCCTACGAATGGGTCTGTGCGGAGCTGTGCGGCTGGGGCCACTACAAGATGGGCGCCCGACTGGTCGCCGCCAACCAGGGCGATTTCGACGAGTATCTGAAACGGCTCGCCGCCGAGCAGAACGACGACGGATATAGGGACTAGGGACTAGGGACTAGGGACTAGGGACTAGGACGAGTGAAATTCGAAATTGGGCTAGCTGCTATTCCCTGGTCGCTAGTCCCTAGTCACTACAGGTGAACCGAGTGAGCACGCTGCATCCCATCGAGACCGGCGCGGGGCACGGCCCTGAAGGGCACGCCCATGCGCATCACGAGCCGGGTTTCGTCCGGAAGTACGTCTTCTCGACGGACCACAAGATCATCGGCGTCCAGTTCCTGATCACCACGCTGTTGATGCTGATGGTGGGGGGCTTCCTGGCGCTCGCCGTGCGGTGGCAGCTCGCCTGGCCCTGGCAGTCGATGCCGATCCTCGGGCAACTCTTCGCGCAGGAAGGGGGGCAGATCTCCCCAGAGTTCTACACGATGCTGTTCACGATGCACGCCACGGTGATGATCTTCCTGGTGATCATCCCGATCCTCGCGGGGGCGTTCGGGAACTTCCTCATCCCGCTGATGATCGGCGCGGACGACATGGCCTTTCCCACGTTGAACATGCTCAGCTACTGGTTCATGTGGCCGGCGATCGCCTTGTTCATGCTGAGTTTCCTGTTCGGCGGGGGGCCCGCCTCGGGCTGGACGAGCTATCCCGTGCTGTCGGACATCCCCTGGGCGGCCCCCGGTTCGGGGACCGCGCAGACCTTCTGGCTTCTCGCGCTGACCTTCGTGGGCTTCTCCTCGATGATGGGTTCGATCAATTACATGACGACCATCATCAACATGCGGGCCCCCGGCATGACGCTGTTCCGCATGCCGCTGACCATCTGGGCCATGCTGATCACCGCGATCCTTCAGGCGTTCGCCCTGCCGGTGCTGACCGCCGCCGGGTTCATGCAGCTCTTCGACCGGATCCGGATCGCCGGGCTCCACACCTGCTTCTTCTTCCCCTCGGGCCTGTACATCAACGGGCAGGAGGTGATCCACGGCGGCGGACAGCCGCTGTTGTGGCAGCACCTGTTCTGGTTCTACTCGCACCCGGCCGTGTACATCATGCTGCTGCCGGCGATGGGCATGGTTTCCGACATGCTCTCGTGCATGGCGCGGAAGCCGGTGTTCGGCTACAAGCCGATGGTCTACTCGCTGGCCGCGATCGCCGGGCTGGGCTTCATCGTCTGGGGCCACCACATGTTCACGAGCGGGATGAACCCGGCGCTGGGCATGACGTTCATGGTCTCGACGATCATGATCGCGCTCCCCTCGGCCATCAAGACGTTCAATTGGATCGGCACGCTGTGGGGCGGCCGCCTGCAGTTCAACACGGTGCTGCTCAACTGTGTGGCGTTCGTCTCGCTGTTCGTGGTCGGCGGGCTGTCCGGCATCTTCATGGCCGCGGTCCCGGTCGACATCTACATCCACGACACGTACTTCATCGTCGCCCATTTCCATTACATTCTGTTCGGGGCCACGCTGTTCGGCGTGTTCGGCGGGATCTTCTTCTGGTTCCCCAAGATGTTCGGCCGGACCATGAACGAGGGGCTGGGCAAGCTGCACTTCGCGCTGACCTTCATCGGGTTCAACGGCACGTTCTTCCCGATGCACCTGCTCGGCGTGGCGGGGATGCCGCGGCGGTACGCCGACCCGTACATCCACCCCTACCTCGAGCACCTGCTGCCGATGAACCAGTTCATGACGATCTCGGCGATCCTGATGGGGACGGCCCAGTTCCTCCTGCTGGGGAACTTCTTCTACAGCATGTTCTTCGGGCCGAAGGTGGGGCGGAACCCGTGGCGGGCCAACGGGCTCGAATGGACCGCCCCGTCCCCTCCGGGTCACGGCAACTTCGACGTCGCCCCGGTCGTGTTCCGCGGGCCGTACGAATACTCCTCGCCGCTCGTCGAGCGGGACTACCTGATGCAGACGACGTACATTCCACCGGAAGAAGGCAAACCGCACGCGGCGCCGCTTCCAGTGCATTGAGTGATAGTTACGAGTTACGAGTTGCGAGTTGCGAGTTGCGAGTTGCGGCCAATCGCTCTTCGACCCTTCGAC
>JBBDNU010000192.1:0-12798 GCA_040877365.1 Planctomycetales bacterium | reverse complement strand
ACAAGTTGAAGCCACCGTCGAAACAAACTTAGTGCCATTGGGCTGTGCCCACCAAACCGCGACATTAGGCCTTATCGAGCATGCGGTGGTGGGCACAGCCCACCCGGCATCTCCGAGTTCAGAGTGGCGGACCCCACCGGGTTTCGAATGGATCGAAGGCATTCGGCAATGCGAAGCACAAGGCGCGGCGTCTTGTCGCTTCGCGACCCGGCCACAAAGCTGGCCGGGCCACCCGATGTCCCTCGCTTGCGCGTCGGGCTAGCGTATCCGCCTGGATGATCCGGGGATCGTCGCGGACTCGCCCTGTTCACGACGAAGCGGGGGCGGCGTTGCGGAGGCAGGCGACGGCGATGCGGATCCGCTCGTAGTCCACCGTCCCGTCGAGCGCCTCGAAGATCGGCTTGAGCTTCTCGAGTCCGGTCTCGGCGGAGGCGCGGCGGATCCGCTCGAACACCTCCTCCTCGACCCAGAAGCTCGGGTCGCAGACCCCTTCCTGCGCGATGTAGGCCCCAAGGTAGTCCGCAACGGTCGAAGCGGCGCGTCCGGTCGCCTGGCGGACTTCATCGATCGATTTTCCCTGCGCGAACAACTCGAACGCGAGCTCGCGGGAGGGGCTGCCTCCGCTCTGGTCGCCGGCCGCCGATTGCCGCTGCCTCCGCTCGACCCCTTCGCCCGGCGGAGCGTCGACGTCGAGGGGCAGCGCGTTGTCGCGGCAGTAGGCGGCGATCTCCGCGACGACGTCGGCGCCGTACTCCGCCGATTTCTTCTCGCCGATGCCGTGGACCGCCCGCAGCCGGTCGAGGCTCGACGGGCGATAACGGGCCAGCTCGCGGAGCGTCGCGTCGCCGAACACGATGAAGGGGGGGATGCCGCGCTCCTCGGATTTGCTCCGCCGCCAGGCGCGGAGCGCCTCGAACAGACCGCGATCGACCCCTTCCCAGGAGGCGGTCGCCACGCGGGACTCCTTCCGCGTTTTGGCGGGTTTCGCCAGGCGGGGGACGACTTCGCCGCGGAGCGCGCGGCGTCCCTCGGGGGTGAGGGCGAGCGTGTTGAACTCTCCCTCGCGCGCGAGAAAGCCCTGGCCGACGAGCTGCTCGATCCAGCCGCGGACGCTCTGCTTGTCCTGCTCGGCGAGCAGGCCCCAGGTGCTGAGCTGGTCGTGCCCGTTGTCGAGGATGCGTTGCTCGCGCGAGCCGGCGAGCACCTGCGCGGTGTAGTCGCCGCCGAACTTCTGCTTGAGCCGCACCACGCAGGAGAGGATCTTCTGCGAGAGCACGAGCGAGTCTTCGACGAGATCGACCTCTTCGAGGCAGACGTCGCAGGCGCCGCAGTTCTCGGCGGCGAGATCCTGTCCGAAGTACTTCGAGATCGCGCGGTGCCGGCAGGAAAGCCCGCTGCAGAAGTCGCTCATCCCCTTGAGCACGGTCATCGCGACCTGGAAGGCCTGCGGGGGCAACTCGCTTTGCAGCCTGCGCCACGTGTTGAAATCGTTGTCCGAGTAGAACAGCCAGCACTCGGCGTCCAGCCCGTCGCGTCCGGCGCGGCCGGTCTCCTGCTGGAAGGCCTCGAGCGACTTCGGGGCGGCGGCGTGGACCACGTACCGCACGTTCGACTTGTCGATCCCCATGCCGAACGCGACGGTGGCGACGATGATCTTCGCCCGGTCGTTGATGAAGGCCTCCTGGTTCCGCTTGCGGTCGCCGTCGCCCATCCCGGCGTGATAGGGGAGGGCGTCGTACCCGCCGGCGGCCAGCGCCGCGCAGACCTGCTCGACGTCGGCCCGGCGGATGCAGTACACGAGGCCGGAATCGTTCGGGTGGCGATCGACGACTTCGCGGATCTGCCGCAGGAGGTTGTCGCGGCGCTGCGCGCGGTAGATGAGGTTCGGGCGGTCGAACGAGCCGACGAGCATCGCCGGGTCCGACAATTCGAGCTCGCGGGCGATGTCCCGCTGGACGTGCGGCGGCGCGGTCGCGGTGTAGGCGTGCACCGCCACCCGCGGGAACATCTGCTTGAGCGTGCGGAGCATGCGGTATTCGGGGCGGAAATCGTGCCCCCACTCGCTGATGCAATGCGCCTCGTCGATGGCGAAGAACGAGAGCGGGACCGCTTTGAGGAACGCGAGCGTCTTCTCCGTCATCAGCCGCTCGGGGGAGAGATACAGCAGCTTCAGCCGGCCGCCGCGGATTTCGTCGGCGACGCGCCGCCGCTCGCCGTGGGCGAGCGTGCTGTTCACGCACGCCGCGGGGACGCCGCAATCGGCGAGCGCGTCGACCTGGTCCTTCATCAGCGAGATCAGCGGCGAAATGACGACCGCCAGCCCGGGCAGATGGAGCGCCGGGGCCTGAAAGCAGAGGGACTTTCCACCGCCGGTCGGGAGCACGACGACCGAGTCCCGCCCGTCGACGACGGCCCGCATCGCGTCGGCCTGGAGCGGGCGGAAATCGTCGTAGCCCCAGTAGGTTCGCAGGATGTCGCGGAGCGCTTCCACGGTCTCTGTCCCGTCGCCGATGGTCCATGAACAGAACAGCATGGCCGAAAAACGAGCGGCCCGCAAGGGGCCGGATTGGCAGCAGACTTCCTGGCCGAGCTTTCTCCGCGGACTGGAATCAAGCAGATCGAACCAATTCGTGAAGATCAGCGCCCTTCAACGCTCCTCCTGCCCGCCTGCCTGCCTGCCCTCGCCCCATCATTGAAAGCGGCAGGCTGGAAAGCCTGCCCCACGTGCGCTTGCAATCGCGGCGGCGGCGCATAGACTCGGCATCAGGCCGCATTGATGAATGCGGCTCGTTTCGCATGGCGGGCGGGAGACGCGACATGGCGGGCCGGAAGAGATCGACGCGCGAGGGAGCGGAGCTTCGACGGTCGGGAAGCGCGGCATCGCGGAGGATCGGCCGGCTGGCGATCCTGATCGGCGGGCTGCTGCCGGCGCTCTCCGCGGCGCGCGCGGCCGACTCGACCCCGCCGGCGCATCCGGTCAACGTCTGGGTCAAGCGGAGCCCGCTGCCCGACGCGCCGGTCTCGCCGCGGCTCGGTTACGAACCATCGATGGCGTACGACCCGGTCGCGAAGCGGATCATCCGCTGGGGCGGGCACTCGCAGGGAGGGCTCAAGGGGTCCGGCGATCAGATCCACGACGTGTGGACGCTCGACCCCTCCACGATGACCTGGGAACTCCAGGAGCCGAACCGCTCCCCCGTCCCCTCGTGCTGCTGCCATCAGAACGTGTTCGATCCGGTGGCGAAGCGGTTCCTGCGGATCCGCGCGGGGGGCATCAGCCACGGCTGGCACTGGTACCGGCACGTCTATCTGAATCACTCCACCTGCTGGAACTACGACCTGGCGACGAACACCTGGCGGGACGCGAAGCCCCTTCCCGAGGCGGGGATCGGAGCGCTCCACAGCACGAGCTGGGACGACGATCATCAGGTGGCGGTGGTCTTCGGCGGACAGGGGACGCAGCCGGGGACGCACATCTACGACCCGTGGACCAACACCTGGACCACGCGCCGCACCGCGGACGAACCGGCGCCGCGGAGCGCCGGCCACATGGCCTACGACTCCGCCCGCAAGCTGCACATCCTGTTCGGGTCGCAGTTCACGGACGACCCGCACACCTGGGCCTACGACTACGCGAAGAACGAATGGCGCGACATGAAGCCCGCCGTTCAGCCCCCGACCGACCGCAACGACCCCGTCCTCGCTTACGACAGCGCGAGCCGGGTGGTCGTGGCGGCCGTCCTCGCGCCCGGCGCAGGAGAAGGACAGCCCGGGCGTGTCGAGACCTGGGCTTACGACGCCGGCAAGAACACCTGGACCGCGATGAAGCCCGCGGTCGAGCCGCAAGGCCCCGGCAACCGCACGCGATCGCTCGTATACGCCCCCGATCTCAATTTGTTCGTGTTCGAATCGACGATCACCCCCTACCATCACGTCCCCGGGGTCGATCGGGAGCAGCAGATCTGGACGTACCGCTTCGCCGAGGCGAAACCAGTCGCCGTCCCGGAGCCGAAGCGGCTGCGCGCGGAACCGCGGATCGTCGAGGATCCGGTGGTCTCCGTGATCTCGGCGAAAGAGGCGGTCGTGAGCTGGCCCGCGTCGACCGACAAGGACGTGACCGGCTATCACGTCGAGCGGGCGCCGGTCGAAGTCTACAGCGAGGACGAAGTCGTGCGGCTCAAGACCGACACGCCTCCGCTCGACCCGCCCAGCGCCGGAGCGATCAAGGCGATCGGCACGTTCGAGCGGCTCACGAAGCAGCCAATCGCCGGGACGCGATTCGCCGACAAGAGCATCGACCTGACGCAGCCCCGGCCGGTCGATGGGGAGTTGCTGCTGCGTTCTCGGATTCGCGGCGACCAGCTCGACCCCGCAGGCAAGCCGTACCGCTTCGCCGTCCATGCGTACCGCGTGCGGGCGGTGAACAAGGATGGCAAGGAGAGCGGTCCGTCGCCGTACATCCTGACGGTCCCCTCCGCCCCGCAGCACGTGTTTTCGCGCGAGGACGGCGAGAAGTGCCACATCAAGTGGGCGGCCAACCCGGAGCGGGGCATTCGAGGTTATCGCATCTACTGGATGAAAGGCCCGCGCCCCGAAGGCCCCGGCCAGAAGGCGCTCCACCTCACGCCGGAGCCGGTCGTCGGGACCACGTTCACCGACGAGACGGCCGGCACGGAGGCCCGCCGCTATTGGGTCGTGGCGGTCGATGCGCTCGGGCAGGAGGGGGTTCCCTCGTCCGGCACGTGGCACTACCGCACTTGCCGCGAGTTCTACGCCCCGTTCGTGGGGGAATGGCACCAGTGAGAGCTTGTGTACGGTGGGCTGCGCCCACCAAGCGGTAACGGACACCATATCCACCATGTCGGTGGGCACAGCCCACCCTACGAATCGCTTCATGCGAATCGACTGGAGCACAGCATGCGAGGCATCATGACGGACCTACTTCTGCGGCGTGGCGAACGTCCCGACGGAAACCGCGGCGCATTCCGGCGCGTCGCCGTCCACTTGGTAGCGGCGGGGTGCGTTCTGGGCGCGCTCTCGCTGCCGCTGCCGGCGGCGTTCGCGGCGGAGGGGGCGGCGGCGGTCCCGGAGCACCCGGTCAACGTCTGGGTCAAGCGGAGCCCGTTGCCCGGCGCGCCGGTCTCGCCGCGATTGGGTTACGAGACGTCGATCGCCTACGATCCGGTCGCGAAGCGCGTGCTGCGGTGGGCGGGACATTCTCAAGGAGGAATCAAAGGGGCGGGGGACCAGATCCACGACATGTGGTCACTCGACCCGTCCACGATGACGTGGGAGTTCAAGGAGCCGAACCGCTCGCCGCCGCCGACCTGCTGCGCCCAGCAGAACGTTTTCGACACGGCGTCGAACCGCTTCCTGCGGCTGCGCTCGGGGGGCGGCAGCCACGGCTGGCACTGGTTCCGCCACCTTTATCTGAATAGCTCCACGGCTTGGAACTACGACCTGGCGACGAACACTTGGCGCGATCCGCGCCCGCTCCCCGAGCCGCGGATCGGGCTGCTGAACTGCGCGAGCTGGGACAGCGACCAGCAGGTCGCGGTGGTGTTCGGCGGCGAAGGGACGCAGGCGGGGACGCACATCTACGACCCGTGGACCAATACCTGGACGACGCGCCGCAGCGCGGTCGAACCCGCGTCGCGCAGCGGCGGGAACATGGCGTACGACGCCGCCCGCAAGCTGCACGTCCTGTTCGGGTCACAGTTCACCGACGACCCGCACACCTGGGCCTACGACCTGGCGAAGAACGAATGGCGGGATCTGAAGCCCGCCGTCCAGCCGCCGACCGACCGCAACGACGCGGTCCTCGCGTATGACGGCGCGAACCAGGTGGTCGTGGCGGTGGTCCGGGTCGGCGGCGAAGGCGAAGAGCGGCGGGGACATCTCGAGACCTGGGCCTACGACGCCGGCCAGAACACCTGGACCGCGATGAAACCCGAACGCGAGCCGCAGGGCCCCGGCAGCCGCAGCCGGTACATGACTTATCTGCCCGACCAGAACCTGTTCCTGCTCGAGTCGACGATCACTCCGTATCATTACGTCCCCGGGGTCGATCGGGAGCAGCAGATCTGGACCTACCGCTTCGCCGAAGCGAAGCCGGCCGTTCCGGCGGAGCCGAAGCGGCTGCACGCCGAGCCGCGGATCGTCGAGGACGTCGTGGTATCGGTCTTGTCGCCGAAGAAGGCGGTGGTGAACTGGACCGCCTCGACCGACGGGGAAGTCGTCGGCTATCACGTCGAGCGCGCGCCTGTCGAGGTGTTCAGCGAGGACGAGGTCGTGCGGCTCAAGACCGACACGCCGCCGCTCGATCCGCCGAGCGCCGGGGCGATCAAGGCGATCGGCACGTTCCAGCGGCTCACGAAAGCGCCGATCGCCGGGACGCGCTTCGCCGATGGCGGAATCGCCCTGACGAACCCGCACCGCATCGAAGGGGAACTGTTGTTGCGGAGCCGCTTCCGCGGCGACCAGCTCGATCCCGCAGGCAAGCCGTACCGCTTCGCGGTGTATGCCTATCGCGTGCGGGCGGTGAACAAGGATGGCAAGGAGAGCGGCCCGTCGCCGTACATCCTCACGATTCCTTCGGCCCCGCAGCACGTGTTCTCGCGCGAGGACGGCGAGAAATGCCATATCAAGTGGGCGGCGAACCCGGAGCAGGGGATCCAAGGTTATCGCATCTACTGGATGAAAGGCCCGCGCCCCGAGGGGCCGGGGCAGAAGGCGCTGCGACTCACGCCGGAGCCGGTCGCCGGGACCGCCTTCACCGACGAGACAGCCGGCACGGAGGCCCGCCGCTATTGGGTCGTCGCGGTCGATGCGCTCGGGCAGGAGGGAAGCCCATCCTCCGGCACGTGGCACTACCGCACCTGCCGCGAGTTTTACGCCCCCTTCGTGGGGGAATGGCACCAGTAACGAAGCTCCGTCCGCATGGAAGTCGACGCCGCACGCCTGGAGGCGCACGTCGCCCAACTCACGCGCTCCGTCCGCCCCGCCGAGAGCCCGGCGCTCGCGGCGGCCCGGCGGTACGTCGCCCGGCAGTTCGAGGAGGGCGGATGGCGGGTCGAGCGGCACGCCTTTTCTCCGACGACCGAGTTCGGCACGAAGCTCCGCGGCGAGAACCTGGTCGCCCGCCATCCGGCGTTCCGCGCGGGAAGCGACGCCTGGTTCTGCATCGGCGCGCATGTCGATTCGCTTCCCGATTCTCCCGGCGCGGACGACAACGCCTCCGCGGTCGCCGCGTTGCTGGAAATCGCGCGCCTGCTGCCGGACGTCTGGCCGGCCGACGCGCGGGTCAACGTCGAGCTGGTCGCCTTCGACCTCGAGGAGAACGGGATGCTCGGCGGGGCGGAGCACGTCCGGCTCATGAAGTCCGGCGACGTCGACCTGCGGGGGATGGTCTCGCTCGAGATGCTGGGCTACTGCAGCGATGAGCCGAACAGCCAGATGCTCCCGCGGTCGCTCATCGGGATGTATCCCGACGTGGGGAACTTCATCGCGGTCATCGGCAATCAGAACTCGCGCGCGCTGCTCGAGCGGTTCAGCGGCGGGATGCGCCGGGCGGAAGGGCTGCCCGTCGAGACGCTCGCCGTCCCGGAGAACGGGAACCTGCTGCAGGCGACGCGGCTCAGCGACCACAGCCCGTTCTGGGACGCGGGGTATCCGGCGCTGATGATCACCGACACGAGCTTCCTCCGCAATCCGCACTACCACATGCCCAGCGACACGCTCGACACGCTCGACCTGGACTTCCTCCGCCGAGTCGCGCAAGGCTGTCTGGAGGGCGTGCGGGAAGTGGCGGCGAGGGGGCTGTAGTTCGTCAGCCAGCAGGGTGGGCTGTGCCCACCAACCGCCGGTCGGCCCCCACGACGAGCGCGTGATGGCGGATGCCGAGTCGGTCGTGACTTCCGGTGGGCACAGCCCACCCTACTTGGCTGCCGAGTTATCGTCATCGTGCCGGCGGTGACGAATCACCCCGAAGGGGTTGAACAACATAGCCCAGGGTCGCGAGCGGATGCGAGCGCACCCTGGGTTGGTTGGCACGCGCGAGCGCGAACCCTGAAGGGGTTCCACAAGATCGAATCGGCCTGCTTTCGGGCATCATTGTGCGACCCTTTCAGGGTCGAGGAACCGCGCGGGACGACCAACCCAGGGTGCGCTCGCTGCGCGAGCGACCCTGGGCTTTGTTGTTCAACCCCTGCGGGGTAAAGAGCCGTGGCGTTTCGGTCCCGGCAAAGTCGCGACCGTTGTCATTCGGTTTCCTTCTCCACCTGCGACTCTTCCTCGGCAAGCTGCTCGCGAAGGACCTTCAGCGCCTCCTCCGGGAGGGTGATCGGCCAGTGGTTCTCCGTGCCGGTGACGGCTTGGAAACTTTGCGGAGGCGCTGAAACAAGACGTTGCAGTACGCGAGCGTCCATCTCCTCCCGTGACAACATTGCCCGGGTGAATGCCTCGGCATTCACCGCGCACAAGACTTTCGCAAACAGAACATTCGGGTTTTCCGAAGCAATCGGCTCGTCCGTGATGGCGAAGCTTGTCAATTTGTATTCGACGGCGGCCCACTGAACCCGCGGTTTCCACACGCGATTCGGAATTCCGAACTCGATCTCTCCCTCGGGCGCCCAATTCGAATGCCACGATCGTCGGGTCGAGCCTTCGGCGGCCCATCTTCGAATGCCGACGCCGGTGTTTCTTGCGTGGGCGGGCGCGGGATACCCGGTGTTCATCATTCCAAGATTGTCCCTGAATCCGAACTCACGGCCTTCGAAATTCAGCAACTCGCTCGTCGGATTGATTGCAACCATCTGCTCGGTGGCAGCCGGCGGAACCATTGTCCAGCCCGCTCCGTCGCGCGTCATCTCGCCAAGCGGGGAAATCGGAATGAAGCTTGCGACGACCCACAGCTTCTTCTTTCGCAGGTCCTCTGGCCAATCTACCCAGACATATACGTCGGTCTTCAGGGGGAGAGCCGTCGGGCATTGAAGTTCTGCATCGATCCGATCGCCCGGACGCAGTTCCATGTGATGGCGGTGATAATTCTGACCGAAGGGACTTGCGACCACCAAAGCGTAAGACCGCCCCGGAGCCACGAGTCCGAAGTCGGCAACGCCATCGGGACCGATCTTCGCCTTGATCGGCTCCGATTGCCCGTCGGTCAGGGTCGCTTCGAACCCCGGCGGCAAGGGAACGTCTTTGTTTCCGGTCACCAAGTGGAGCCGGAACAGCACCAGATCCAGCGGTTGCGGCCCGGCGGTAGCGACCGATGGGCTCTGCAAACTCGCGAGCAGCGCCTGATTGACCTTCTGCGCTGCTTCACTGGCTTGGCGATTCTGCTCGACAAGCGCCGCGATCGCGGTCGATCCGCTGTCGATCGCGTACCACACCAGCCCGGCGGCGGCGAGGCAGGCGAGGGTCATCACCGACGCGAGCGCGAGCATGATGCGTTGCGACATGATCTTCTCCTTGAGGGCGTCGAACCAGAGTTGCCGGGCGACTTTTCGCGGGTCGCCGAAGCGTTCGAGGACTTTGCGATGGGCCAGTTCCTTGTCGTTCGTCGAGAGCAGTTGCTTGCGCAGCGCGCAATCGAGGTGGTCCGCCAGTTCGTCGGCGATGTCCCGCCGCAACGACTCCGGCTCGTCGTCCCGCGGCGCGGGGAAGCCTTCGGCCAGCGAGTCAGGCCATCGCATGGGCGGTCCCCAGGATGCCGTTCACCCCCGCCGCGAATTCCCGCCATTCGCGCTTGCGGACGGCGAGCGCCTTCTGGCCGGCGCTCGTGAGCTTGTAGTACTTCCGCCGGCGGCCGTCCGCCTCCTGCCAGAAAGACGAGAGCAGCTTGCGGCGTTCGAGCCGGTGCAGGGCGGGGTACAGGCTCCCCTCCTTCAGCTCGAAGTAGCCCCGCGAGCGCTCGCCGACCGTCTGGGCGATCTCGTAGCCGTAGGTCGGCCCCTGCGCCACGATTTCGAGGAGCAGCGTCTCGACCATGCCCGTGAGCAGCCGCGTATCCATGGGACGATCCTCCCGAGTGCCTTGCTTGTCTAGGCGTATACATAGTCAGCCGAGGCATTGCCGTCAAGCCGGATCGACCGCGAAGGGCGCGAAAAGCGCGAATGCGATCGCGAACCGTCGCCGTCCATTCCGAACTGGCGATGAGCGTTCGCTCTTCTGCACTACAAGACGTTTCGACCACGGATTCCGCGGATGGGCGCCGATGAAGGAGAAATATCCGTGCTCATCCGTGACATCCGTGGTCAAAATTCGCTTTGGTTCCGGCTCCGCGGGCTTCTCTGCGCCCTCGGCGCTCTCCGCGGTTCGATCTCCCGACTATTCCGTGGTTCGCACGTCCGAAAAGGGTTCAACGGCGGAGGGCGCGGAGAAAGTTCGACGCAGGAACCTCTCGTGTTCCGCATTTTCTCCCCCCGCTCACGCGGGAGGCTCGCTGTTCTCCGCGGGCCTCGTTCAGTAGAATTCCTGCACGGCGGCGCCCATTCTGCCGCCGGCTTTCGATCCAGCCCAACGGAGCGATTTCAGGGGAGTCGCCGCGCGAATGACGATCTCGGCCGAGGAATATTTCCAGACCCGCCAGAGCGACCGCAAGAAGGAGACGCGGTATCTGGCGGTGATCAACAAGGACTCGTGCACCTCGTGCAACGCCTGCGCGACGATGTGCCCGGTCGATTGCATCTACGAGGTGGTCAGCCCCGTCCCCTCGGAGAGCTACCACCAGATCGACACGGCGCGGTGCATCGGCTGCCAGCTCTGCTACCGCATCCCCACCGAGAGCACCGAGCGGTACAACCTCGAAATCTGCCCCTGGAACGCGATCGACATGCTGCACAACCCCAACGTGCAGCCGGGCGAGCCGGTCGTCGCCCCCTACTACCGCGGCCCCGAGAGCGCCGACGACTTGCCGTGGCCGAAGCTCGAAGAGTACGGCTATCAGCTGTTCCTCGACGGCGAGGTGTTCCTCCCGGCGAACGAGCCGGCGTTGATCGCCATCCTCGAGCGGTTCGCGGAGCCGGTGTGGTATCTCGACGACGACGAGAACTGCGCGATCGTCGTCGAGGTCGCCCGCAGCGACGATTTCCTCCGCTACCGCGCCACGCCGGAAGGGCGGGCAGTGCTCGACGCGATGTTCGACGGCTACGGGCGGATGTTCCTGGACTGAGGTCTCTTCAGGGAGGGGGCAGGGGGGGAGGGTAGCGATGCGCGGGTGGTATCAACTCGCGATTTCTTCGCTTTGCGCCCGTCGGACGGATTGGCAATCCGTCCGACGGTGGCCGGGTGGTATCAAGTCGCCTTTTATTCGCTTTGGCCTCGACACGTGGCGTCGGATCGCGGTTTCTGCGTGGAATGGGTCGAATGGAAAGCCGAGCGTTCCCGGCTGACGATGATCGGGGGGGCGGAGAAATCGGGCGATTTCGCATGAACTGCTTTCGTGAAAAGGACTTGAGGTCGCGACTGGCGCGCGAAGCGGAATTCGCGCGCACCCTCCATACATAAGGGGGCAGGTTGCGCCAATTTTTTCCGGATCGAAGCGGTCTTGACCGGCTGATCGGGGGGTTCGATAGGCTGCGGCCGGAACGCCGGCGTCGCTATCTCAGTTCGACACGCCGGCGACACTTTCAGGAATCGCCGTCATGCTTCGACCGGCGCTGTACACCGCCTGCCTGGTCGTCGGCGTTCTGTCTTCGGACGCGCTGGCCCAGACCGCGCCGCAGGTCCTCGACGGCCGACAGGTCCAGAAGCCGTGGAGTCAGCTCGTCGGCCGGCGGGTCGCCGCCGAAGGCCTCGCGTGGGGAGCGGTCGAGAAGGGACTCGGGCCCTATCTTGTGCTGCCGCACGGCCGCGTCCACGTCGCGAACTTCGATTCGCTCCAGGCGGGCGCCGAGGGGAAGCTCGTGCGCATGACGGGAGTTCTCCGGGTGAAGCGCGCTCCGCGAGCTGCGCCGGGCGCAGCGGGTTTCGATCGGGAATTCGATTATTACTCGATCGACGCCGAGCAGTGGCGGATCGTGGATCGCGTCGAACTGCCCGGGCTGATGGAGGCTCCCGCCGATCCCGTGGCCGTTCCCCTTCGCCGCGGCATGCAGAGCCGCGAGCGGTGAGGCTTGACCTCGGATCGTTGCCTACGGACGATGGCCGCATGGCGAAGAAGCCCCAGCCGAACCATCGCGAGTACATTCTCGCCCTGCGGCGGATGACGCCGGGCGAGCGATTGCAGCGGGCGATGGACCTGTCGGACGCGGTCCGCGAGATGTTCCGCCAGGGCCTCCGCCGCCGCTTCCCGGACCTGTCCGACGAGGCGTTCCACCGCCTGTACCTCGAACGGCTCGCCAAGTGCCACAACAGGAACTATTAGCGACCGTGGTCGGCGTGCTGGACGCCGCCGGAATCCTCTACGTGGTGACCGGCTCCTACGCCTCCAGTCTGCCAGGCGAACCGCGGGCGACGCACTACATCGATCTGCCGGTAAGCCGTATCGACGCGCTGTGGGCGGTCGGTAATGCGGCAACAAGTCTCATACGATGATTTTCTCGCCGTCGGTCCACCGCATCTCATCACCTGCGGGAATGAGCTGCGGAAACATGGCGAACGTCTGTTGCGAGATCGCGTGATAGGCATACGGGTTGTGAAGTACGAGCACTTCGTGGTCGATCCAGATCTCGTTCTCGTCGCTTCCATGCAATTCCCGCTGGTGTTCCCACAGTGGCCAAATCTGATCCCTCGTCTCTTCATCTGCACTTTCTGAATTCCGATGGTCGCTGTGGAGCGGCGGGGGGAGATTGGTCT
>JBBDNU010000191.1:0-12962 GCA_040877365.1 Planctomycetales bacterium | reverse complement strand
CGCGCAGCGGGCGTCGCGGAACCCGTGGGAAGGAGTCGATTTTTCGCGCGACTCGCCCCGGCAGGGGCGAAGGAAGACTCGCGCGAATTCGATCGACAGTAGTTCGAACGACGCGACTCCGTCATTCCCGCGCAGCGCCTGCCCCCAGCGAAGGCGGGGGCGGGAATCCAGCCCGCCCTCCGCGCCGCCGCTGGATGCCCGCCTGCGCGGGCATGACGCGCCGTCGCGAAGCTGGAAGTACTGATCGACGGCTCATGCGCGATCGGTCGATGAACGGAGGAATGGCCGAATTTCCCCCGCCCCTCCGGGGCGGAGATCCGGGAAAGACCGCCTCGGTTCCACGGGTTCCGCTTCGCCCGCGTCGCGGTCTGCGCTCCACCCGTGGCTACATTCCTCTGCCCCTCCGGGGCGACCGGTACCGCGCCCACCGAATTGGGCGGGCTGACCAGTAAGGGTGCCCACTGGAAGAGCGCGGCAGTGCCCATCGGAGCTTCAATCCCTCCGCCCGTCGACTCGGTGATGCGGGTGCCGAGTCGTCCGTTCATCATTGGTGGGCATCGCCCACCCTACTCGACTTCCGAGGTCCGGCTTTCCTCGAGTCGTTGCCGCGCCCGCTCCGCCCAGGGACCGCGGCGGTCGTGTTCGAGGTACGCCCGCCAGTGGGGGACCGCGTTCTCCACGCGCCCCATCCGGAACAGCACCTCCGCCCGGTGGAAGTGCGCGTCGGGATAGTCGGGATGCACCTCGAGCGCGATGCCGAAGGCGTCCACCGCGCTTTGCAGCTCGCCCAGCTCCTCGTGAACGCAGCCGAGCTGCGTCCACGCTTCCAGATAACGATGGTCCGCCTCGACCGCCGCGTAGTACCGCTCGACCGCCCCCGCCCGGTTGTCCAGCCGGTACAGCGCCTCGGCCAGTTGAAAATTCCCCTCGGCGTCGCCGGGACGCTCCATCAGGTACAACCGGAAGGCCTCGACGGCCGACGCCGCTTCGTTCTCCTCCAGCAACCGCGATCCCTCGCGGAACCAGTCCTCCGCCGACCATCGCAGCCGGTCCGTCAGCTCGTCGTCATCGGCGAAGGCGATCGACTCCGGCGATTCGTCCTCCGCGACAGGCGATTCGGCATCCTCGCCGGGCGCCACGAAGTCGAAGAACAGTTGCCCGCTCGCCGGTTCGAGCAGCCGTTCGCCGCGGCGATACAACACGCGCGACCCGCGGCTGAGGATTTCCAACTGCGCCAGCGAACGGTCCATTCCCGCCAGCATCGACGACAGCCGCCCGAGGCTGTCTTCGAGCTTGTGCGGCGGCACGCCGGCGGCGAGCAATTCGGACAGCCGCCGGGCCATGCTGACTTCGCCGAAATCGAAGTACGGCAGGCGGAACACCCGCCGCTCGGCGCGGATCAGGCCGATCCGCTCCCAGCGGCGGATGACCGGGAGCGGCAGATCGAGCAACTGGCCGAGCATTGCCGGGGTGTACAACCGGCGGACGTCGTCGCGCCGCTCCTGCAACCCGAGCAGGTGCAACCACTCGGCTTCGCTCAGCACGCGGATCTCGCAGCCCTCGGCGCGCCATGCGCTCACGCGCTGGAAGTCCAGCGCGGGGGCGCCGTCGTCGTCCAGCGGCCAACCTTCCTCGCCGACGACCAGCATCGTCGTCTGCCGGCTGGGGCGGTCGGTCGCGCTGCCGCCGGCTTCCTCCGCGAGCTGCCGCGCCTGCCGGTGCGTCATCGAGGCGAGCCTGCCGGTGAACGCGACGCGCTCCCCCTGCAGCGGCGGCGAGCCGTTCATCGTGAGTGCGGAGCGTTCGGAGGAATCGGGCATCAGAGGGAAGTCAGAAGTCAGAAGGCAGAAGTCCGCAAGCCCGCCCCCTACGCGGGGCGGGATCCGCCGGCAGCAATCGGTGGCATTCCCTTCGCACCCCAATTATAAGATGAAACATCCGCCCCGTCCTCATGCTCGACGCGAAGGCGCATCATCTCGCGAAGCTCCTGGTTCGGGCTCCGTTCCCGGCATGCTCCCCGGATCCTTTGCGCTTCTTTGCGTCTTCGCGGCTTGGCGTCGAGAACTTCTTGAAAGAGAACCCGGCATGTCCCCACTGGAATCCGTCGATCCCCAGGTCGCCGAGGCGATCCGGCTCGAGCGCGTCCGCCAGAAGGACGGCCTCGAGCTGATCGCCTCCGAAAACTACACGAGCGCCGCCTGCCTCGAAGCGGCCGGCACGGTCCTGACCAATAAGTACGCCGAGGGCTATCCCGGCCGCCGCTATTACGGCGGCTGCGAGCACGTCGACGTCGTCGAGAGCCTGGCCCGCGAGCGGGCCTGCGCGCTGTTCGGGGCCGAGCACGCCAACGTCCAGCCGCACGCCGGGTCGCAGGCGAACATGGCGGTGTATCTCACCGTGCTCAAGCCCGGCGACACGTTCCTGGCGATGGACCTCGCGCACGGCGGGCACCTCACGCACGGGATGCACCTCAACTTCTCCGGGCAGCTTTATCGGCCGGTGCATTACGGCGTCCGCGAGTCGGACCACCGCCTCGACTTCGACCAGGTCGCGCGGCTCGCCCGCGAGCACAAGCCGAAGCTGCTCGTCGCCGGGGCGAGCGCTTATCCCCGCGAGATCGAGCACGCGAAGTTCGCCGAGATCGCCCGCGAAGTCGGGGCGCTGTTCATGGTCGACATGGCCCATTACGCCGGACTGGTCGCGGCGGGAATCCACGACAACCCGGTCCCGGTCGCCGATTACGTCACCTCGACGTCGCACAAGACGCTCCGCGGCCCGCGCTCGGGCTTCGTCCTCACGAGGCGGGCGAACGCGAAGGACCTCGACCGCACCGTCTTTCCCGGGATGCAGGGGGGGCCGCTGATGCACGTCGTCGCCGCCAAGGCGGTCTGCTTCCTCGAAGCGCAACAGCCGGCGTTCCAGCAGTACGCCCGGCAGATCGTGGCCAATGCGAAATCGCTCGCCGAGACGTTGCTCGCCGGCGGCGTGAAGCTCGCCAGCGGCGGGACGGACAACCACCTGCTGCTCGCCGACGTCACGCCGCTCGGCCTCACCGGCAAGATCGCCGAACAGGCACTCGACCGCGCGGGGATCACCGTCAACAAGAACATGGTCCCCTACGACCGGCGGAAGCCGCTCGACCCGAGCGGCATCCGCCTCGGCACGCCGGCGCTCACCACCCGCGGCATGAACGAGGAGGCGATGCGCCGCGTCGGCGCGTGGATTCTCGAAGTCCTCCGCGCCCCGGAAGACGCCTCGCGGTTGGACCGCGTTCGCGCGGAAATTCGCGAGTTCGCGCAGGACTACCCCGTCCCCGGGATCGGGTGAGTCCCCTCCTCCGGCTCTGCGGGGGAGAGGGTCGGGGTGAGGGGGCTTTCCGGGTTCGCCATCAGCGGCGGCCGACACGACTTCGACATGTTCGCCCCGTGCGACTTGCTGACGTCGAGCGCGTCCCGGGGCGGACAGCGCCCCTCTTGACCCGCCCCATCCCAAGCGGCTACAAACCGCCCCCGATCGGCCGCGGAACCGTCGTTGCTCCGGCCGCTTTTCGAGAGGCGACGCATGCGGCGATCAACGGCCATCGCTCCCGCGGTCCGGGCGGTCCTGATCGCTCTCCTCGCGGGCTCCGCCGGCTGCCGGCTCGGACAGCCGCAAATCACCCACAGCCCGCTCACGTGGTCGGAGCAGAAGGCGGCGATCTTCGAGCTCGCCCCCGCCGGCACTCCCCGCGCAGCGGCGATCGCCCGCCTGGAGGGGGCGGGGATCGCGGGGGATTGGGGCGCCCGCGACACCATCTATTACTGCAACCTCTGGGAACGCCCCGACGGCGCGCGATGGCAGATGGACGTCGCCCTCCTGTTCGATGCCGACGGACGCCTCTACGACCTCCGCCCCGCGGAGGCCGAGATCCGCGCCGCGCCCGCTGCGCCGTCCCCGGGCAATGGGTCGGAGGCGAGGGCAGGGGAGACCGCCGCCCGGTCCCGCGGCGAGAGTCTGCCGGGCGAACCCGAACTCCGCACCCGCCCCCTCGGCCCGCGTTGACTCGGACCACGCAAAAGAAACCACGAAACCCTAGCGCGGCGAAGCCGCAACCGAAATTCGATTTTTCGACGCAAAGCCGCAAAGAGCGCAAAGGATCGCAAAGAAGAAGTATTAGTCGAAGTAGTACAACGTTGAGAAACCACGAAGATTGCATGACAACGAGACGCGCGCCGTCGGAGCGGAGTTCTCGCGACTTTCGTGCTACGAAATCTTCCGTGGACAAGACTTGCTTTGGTTCCGGCTCTGCCGATCCCTGAACCGCCTTTGCATCGAAAAAGGCCCATCGGTTGCGGCTCTGCCGCGCCGGCGCTCTTCGTAATGAGCAATCCGGATCAGGCCGCCGCCGATCGGGCGAGACCGGACCCGGTTCAATCATCCTGTCGTCTTTGCGAGTCTTCGCGTCTTTGCGTCTTCGCGTCGAGAGCGGGTGGCCCGGTAACCGTGCTCGATCGCGAACCACTCGGCGAACCGCTCGCGATCGACGGAGCTGGAATTGCGGCGGTCGTGGACGTGGCCGATCTCGTGGATCAGCACGTTGTTGAGGTAGAAATCGCGAATCGCCGCCCGCGTCCAGGCGAGCTTCCAGTAGCCGTCCTCCTGCGTCCACCGGCCGCCGTACATTTGCGCCTCGATCCGCTGCGAAGGGAGCGGCGGATGGACGTAAAGCTCCTGCAGCGATTCCTCGATCGGGTAGAGATAGATGTTCGGCCCCCACTGCATTCCATAACACGGGAACAGCGCTCGCTTGCGGGTCATCCGGCTGAGTTGCACGACCTCGATCCCCGCGCGGAACTCCGCGGGAAGTTCCGCGATCCGCGCGCGGGCCTCTTCCACCGTCACCGGATGGACGTACCCCGCGCCGGCCGGTTGCACGACGAAGCGAATCTCCCCTCCCGTCGCGGGATGCCAGACCTCCGGGGCATTGAACGCCTCGGAGCGGTCGCGGCGGGAATGTCCCCGCTGCCGATGCGCCGCGGCGGGACGCGTCTCCCGGTGGCCGAGGGCGGTCGAACCGTTCCGCGCCCGGCGGGCGGCGTGGCGCTGGATCGCCCGGCGGGACTTCGCCCGAGCGCGGCGGGACTGCGAGCGCACGTTGTTGTTGTTGTTGCGGATCATGCTGGCCTACCCCTTTCGGAAGCGGCGAAGAGACGGCGCCGGACTGCCCCGGCCGCTCGGTCCGGTGTTCTCCCGTTCCGAGACGGCTGCGTACCGGCGCCGCGCCGCTTCCAGTCCCATCCTAAGGGCGGGCGCGCGGGGGCCTCAAGGTGTACAGCGCAAGTCCTCAATGAACATGCGGTTATGGAAACGGATCGGGCAGTCGCAGTCTGGGCCCCTCTCGCCCCTCGACTTCGGCGGTCCCTGCCTCCGAGTCGGTAAATGAGCATCCGGCCGATGGATGCGCCCGAGCGCGGAACGCGATCGAGCGCCCCGATCCGCGTGAAATCCGGTCGCGCAGCTTGTTCAGTGGATTCCACAAGTCACTTCAAAATAACGACTTGCGATACCCGGCCACATCCCGCGGGACTCCGGACAGGCCAGCCTGAGCCGCGACAGCGAAGTCGCGCCTCCCATCCGGGCCTGGGTTTTCCGCCCGCACCGACCCGGGCAACCCAACAAGCCCGCCGGGTTGCCCGTCGCTCCGGGCGCGATCATAATCGCGCGGCGGCTTCGACGGGCGAACGACGCGGCCGCACGTTCCAAGCAACGAGGATCCGCCGGTGGCTCGCGACCTCTTCTGGCTGGCATTCGCCGGGGCGCTGGGGACGTTGTGCCGTTACGGCCTGCAAGGCTTCGTGCAGCGGATCGGCGGGGAACGGTTCCCGTGGGGAACGCTGGCGGTCAACGCCGCCGGCTGCTTTCTGTTCGGCCTGATCTGGTCCTTGGCGATCGAACGGGAGCGGCTGGCCGTCAGCGCTCAGACCCGCACCATCGTGTTCGTCGGGTTCATGGGGGCGTTCACCACGTTCTCGACGTTCGCCTACGAAACGAGCGAGTTCCTGAGAGTCTCGCAATGGGGACTGGCGGCCGGCAACGTGCTGGCTCACAACCTCCTGGGACTGGCCTGCCTGTTCCTGGGCTTCACCGTGAGCCGCTGGATATAGTTCGGGGAAGCGACGAGTGAGGAGTGACAGTACTTCCAAGAACGCCTCCGTCATTCCCGCGCAGGCGGGAATCCAGCCCGTCATCGGCGCCGCCGCTGGATGCCCGCCTGCGCGGGCATGACGCGCCGCCGCGAACTTGGAAGTGTTGAGCGACGACCAATTCCCGTCACTCGCCACTCGTCACTCCCGAGAGGGGATCCCATGAAACTGCCTGCCGAAGCGGAACTCCTGCGGATCTTCATCGGCGAGAGCGACAAGCACCACGGCCGGCCGCTGTACGAGGCGATCGTCGAGGAGGCCCGCCGGCGGGGACTCGCCGGCGCGACGGTGCTGCGGGGGACGCTCGGCTTCGGCGCCAACAGCCGCATTCACACCGCGAAGATCCTGCGGCTGTCCGAAGACTTGCCGATGGTCATCGAGATCGTCGACCAGCCGGAGCGGATCGCGGAGTTTCTTCCCGATCTCGACGACCTGATCGCCGAGGGACTCGTGACGCTCGAGAAAGTGCGGGTGATCGCCTACCGGCACAACGCGCCGCGATGACGCGCGATCGGACGGAGCGCGCCTGTTGCCGTAGCTGAATTCGCAAGAATTCAGGCTGCTCAGGCGGAATTCTTGCGAATTCCGCTACGGTCCGATCGCGCCGACGTGGAACGTCTCGCTCCCCGCCTTCACCTCCGCCTGCGGGCTTCCCGCGGCGGGGGCCAGGAACTCCGGCGACGACCGCTCCGTCGAGCGGAACGCCGGCTTCACCCCCTGCTGGCTCCCCTGGCTGCGTCCTTTCCCCTCGAACGTCAGCGGCGGCTCGCCGGGGGCGGGCACGGCCGGCTTCTCGCGGTCGGAGTAGTTGTGCGCCAAACCTTGCGCCGCGTCGAACAGGCCGGGGAACAGCGTCTCGTCGTAGTCCTTCCGCACGACGACTTCCGCACCGCGCACGCCGGCGAACAGGTTCCGCGCGAACACGAAGTCGCTCGAGACCTCGTTCGGCATTCCCGCGAACGTGATGCCGTGGTCCAGGTCGTGGAACGTGTCGTTGAGCAGCCGGATCTCCCGCATGTACTGGTTCGCATCGGCGAAGCGGACGCCGATCCCGGTCCCGGAGAAGATCGACTTCTCGATGGTGATGTCGTTCGGCGCGTCCTGGATCAGCACCGCCGCCGACATCGGCCCGAAGAACCGGCAGCCGGTGACGACAATCGCCGTGGCTTGAATGCCTTCGTAGCTGCCGAGGCGGATGCCGACCGCCTCGGGGCCGTCGCCCGTGAGCGCGAGGTCCTCGAACCGCGCTTCGTCGCCGGGGTCGGGACCGCCGGCGGTCCCTTCCGCGAGGATGCCCGTCTTCGTGAAGCCGGCGATCCGCAGGTTCCGCAGCCGCGAGCCCTCGAAATCGCCCGACTGCGCCACCGCGACCTCCTTGCCCTCCGCCTTCAGCGTGAAGCCCTCGACGATCACCCGGCTCGCGCGGCGGAGGGTGAGCGCGGGGCCGGAACCGGGGGGCGCGAGGACCGCCGGCTGTGGGCCGTCGGACACGATCGTCACGCCGCGGGGGAAGGGGCGCGACGGGTCGGAGTTGTCGATGAAGATCGGTTCGGGATACGTCTGCCCGCCGGCGACCTTGATCGTCCGCGTCTCGCGGTCGTTGGCGGGATGGAAGAACTTCTGCGTGTCGGCGACGGCCTCGGCGATCGTGCGGAAGTCGCCGCCCGGTCCCACGGTGACGACCGGTCCGAGATTGCGGTCGGGGAGGTTTTCGGCGATTTTCTGTTGCTGCGCGCGCTGCCGCTCGTCGTCGACCTTCCCGTCGTCGGCCTCTTCCGCGTAGGGAAGAGACGCCGGCCGCGTGAAGTAGGCATAGGCGAAGTACCCGCCGGCGGCGAGCGCCGCGAGCACGGCGATTGCGCCGCCCGCCACGACAAGCGCGCGCTGGTTTTGCGCCAGCGATGCGGCGAACCCGCCCGAGGCGCGACGCCGCGCAGTAGGCGACGTCTCCTGCTGCGCGAGCGCGGGCGGAGGCGCCGTCGCGACCGCGATCGGCGGCGCCTCGAGCGGCCGGGCCACAGGCACGGCACGGGCCGGGGCCGCATTCGCGGCCGGCGGGGCAGGGGAGAGGCGCGCCGGCGGCGCGGCCACTCGCGGTGCGGTGTCCTCGTCCTTTCGAGCCGACAGGTTCGTGAGGAATGAAGCGAGCGGATCTTCGGCGGTCGCGACCGCAGGCTCGGCGGCGAGCGCCGCGGCTGCGCCGCCGTCGCCCCCGTGCCGCGCGCCGCTCCCGAGTTCGCCCGACCCGCTTCCCGGCGCCAGCGGATGCTTCAGCTTCCAGGCCTCGTCGGCGTTCTCCGCGAGCCATTCGGAGAGGGCGGACCACACCTCGTCGGCCGTCTGATAGCGGTCCTCCACCTGTTTGGCCATCATCCTTCTCGCGATCGCGACGAGGGACGGCGGCGCGTCGGGCCGCAACGACTCGATTCCCGGCGGCGCCTTCGTCTGGTGCGCCATCAGCCGCTGGGCGAGCGTCCCCTGATTGAACGGCGGCGAGCCGGTCAACAGGAAGTACAGCGTGCAGCCCAGGCTGTAGATGTCCGCCCGCGCATCGACGGTGTGGCTGTCGAGCGCCTGCTCGGGCGCGAGGTAATCGGCGGTGCCGAGGACCTTCTCGTCGTGCGCGACCGTCAGCGACTGCTCGTCCTTGTCGTCGAAGAAGCGGGCCAGCCCGAGGTCGAGAATCTTGACCGTGTCCCCCTTGTCGATCAGCAGGTTGGCCGGCTTGATGTCGCGGTGCACCATCCCCGATTTGTGCGCGTGCCCGATCCCCAGCGCCGCCTGGCGAATGTAGTCGGCGGCGCGGACGAAGTCGAGCGGCCCCTCCTTGTGGACGATGTCCTGCAAGTCGCGCCCCTCGACGAACTCCATCACCAGGAAATGGATCTCCGTCTGACCGTCGAGCTCCTTGTCGACGTCGTAGGCCCGGACGATGTTCGGATGGTCGAGCGAGGCGACCGCCTGCGCCTCGCGATGGAACCGCCCGAGATAAGAGGAATCGTCGACGCGCTTCGCCGGCAGCACCTTGATCGCGCACCGCCGCCGCATCAGGACGTGCTCGGCGAGGTACACCGAGCTCATCCCCCCTTTCCCCAGCAGCGACATCAGCCGATACTTGCCGAGGAAGAACCCTTTGTGCCGCCCCTGGAGCAGCTTGTCGGCCTGCCAGCGGGTCAGCGCGCCGCGCTCGACGAGCGCCTCGGCGAGGGCGGGGGAGTTCGCGATCTCGAGCCCCTGCTCGCGGAACTCGGCGACCAGCTTCTTGAGTCGCTCCGGTTCGATCAGCCCGCTCTGCCGGACGACGGTGAGAAAGGATTCGGCGGTGATCTTGATGGGCATGATTCCTTAAGTTAGCAAGCAGAGAAGGGGCTTTCCACTCCCGCCACGGGCGCAAACCCGGTTAGCCGCGACCCGAAGCCAAGCGGCGCAGCCGCGAGCGCAGGGGAGCGCGGCGCCGCCTTCACCTTGTGGTCGCGCTCGCGCAGCGGAGTGTTCCGTACCCCGTCCTCGATCCGCTATAGTGCGCGACATGCACGAACCCGACGCCCACACTTCCGTTTCACGCGGGCCCCCGCGGCGCGCGGCCCTGGGGACCGCGGCGCTGTTGATCGCCGCGGCGATTCCCTGCCTGGCGGTGATCGAGTGGGCCGCCGCCGTCGACCTGCCACTCCCCCGCTCCTGGCACTCTGCTCGCCCGCTATGGTATTTCCTGGCGATGCTGGCGGGGATCGCCGGTTGGCGGCTGCTCCGCTCGTCGTCGGAACTTCCCGAGCGGTGGCGGCCGGAGCGGCCCGGACGCCGGTTTCAACAGGTGCGGCTCTACACGCGCGAGGATTGCCACCTCTGCGACCACGCCCGCGACGCGCTCTGGAAGTACGCCGCCTGGCTCCCCCCCATCGACGAGGTCGATATCGATGACGATCCGCAGCTCGTCGAACGCTTCGACACCTGCGTGCCGGTCGTCGAGTTCGACGGCCAGGTCCGCTTCCGCGGCCGCGTGGACGAACTCCTGCTACGACGTCTGATCGAAGGCACGCCGCCGGCGAGCGGGGCGACGTAAGAGGTCAGGAGGTCAGAGGTCAGAGGTCATCAGAGGGCAGAAGGCAGAAGGCAGTCCATCGCGGCGTTTCGCGGAATTCTGAATGAGAGGGCACGACGCAAATGAGCCGCGGGGTTTATCCCCGCGGTGGGAACCGGGCCTTCCTCACGGGCAGGGGCTCACCACTTGACGAATCCGCAACAACCACCGTCGGAATAACCCCGCCGGCTCATCTGATTCGGAGCGACAGGAAGAAGTGCAACGGACAATGGACAGCGGACAACGGACCCTCGGCATCTTCGCCAAACAGCCGGTTGCGGGAGCGGTGAAGACGCGGCTGGCGGAGGAGCTTGGGACCGGCGCCGCGGCCGCCTTGTATGCAGCGTTCACCGCCGACGTCGTCGCGCGATTCCGCCATGTCGCCGCCCGTCGGGTGCTGTGTTTCACTCCCGCTGACGGCGCGGCGGCCGCGCATTTCGCCGCGCTGGCGGGGAGCGACTACGAGACGTGGCCTCAGCCGGAGGGCGATCTCGGGCCGCGATTGCGAGCGTTCTTCGCCGAGCACCTTCGCGGCGGGGCAGGGGGGTGTGTCGCGATCGGCTCGGACAGCCCGACTTTGCCGCTGGCATTCGTCGAGCGGGCTTTCGAGCTGCTCGACCGGCACGACTGCGTCCTCGGCCCGGCGACCGATGGCGGATATTGTCTGCTCGGCCTCCGCGACGCCGGCTTCCCGGTCTTCGACGACATCGAATGGAGCGGCCCGAACGTGCTGGAGCAGACGATCGCGCGGCTCGATCGCCCCGGCGCGACCCTTGCGCTGTTGCCCCCCTGGTACGACATCGACACGCCGGCCGACCTCGCGTTCCTCCGCGGCCACGTCCGCGCCATGCGGCACGCCGGCGAAGCGATCGACATTCCCGCGACGCTGCGCCGGTTCGACCTCGAATAGCCGGCGGGAAATTTCCCGCCGGCGAACCCCGCAAGGCGGGCGTAGGGTGCCACTGGCTTGCCAGTGCTTTTGGCGAGAACCCTTGCACTCTCCGTCACGAATTCTGCTTGATGATGCCCTCGACTCCGGCATAATGGGGTTTCTTCGCGTGGCGGTAGTCGACCGCCATGCTGGGATTGTTCCGATGGAACCTCGTCGATTCGGTTCTGGCGAGGATCCACGGTCCGCCGCCCGGTTCGCTCGGGCGAGTTCGTAGTGTCGTTGCCGTGAAAAATCACGATGGACAGTACAAGGTTCCCCATCGTCCGAATGGCGCCAAGGCCGTCCTCTCGACCGAAAAAGCACTGGCAAGCCAGTGGCACCCGGCGCACTCGACGTTCCCCCCTCTTGCGGCCCCACCGGATCCCGTGGCACAATCGTGCACTCGGTTCATGCCCGAAAGATCCCGAACCGAAAAAGAGCTGCGTCCCCTTTTTCCCTTCCGAACCGAAAAAGAGCTGCGTCCCCTTTTTCCCCGGCGGAACGCGCCGGTGACGATTATGAACTCTGGCCACAGCCGCAGGCCGATCTCGGCGCGCGGCTGCAGTCGTTCTTCCGCGACCATTGCGACGGGAGGGCAGGGGGGGGCGCAGTTGCGATCGGCACCGACAGTCCCACCTTGCCGCGCGATTTCGTGGAGCGGGCGTTCGACCTCCTCGAGCGGCACGACTGCGTGCTCGGCCCGGCGACGGACGGGGGATACTGCCTCGCTGGTCTGCGCGATTCCCGATTGCCGATCTTCGAGGGCATCGCCTGGAGCGGCCCCCGCGTGCTGGAGCAGACGATCGCGCGGCTCGAGCGGTGCGGAGCGAGCCTGGCGCTGTTGCCCCCCTGGTACGACGTGGACGCGCCCGCCGACCTGGCGTTCCTCCGCGGCCACATCCGCGCCATGCTCCGCGCCGGGCAAACGGTCGATTGTCCGCACACGCTGCCGCTGCTCGGAATCGAATGAGCGTTCCGCGAATAGCCGGCGGGAAACCTCCCGCCGGCTGATGCGCGCATTGCGCCAGCACGTCGCGGACCGCCGCTGCCGGATGACATGCTCCGCCGCGGACCGCTCGCGGAGAGGTATCGCTCCACGTCCACCCGACCTATAATGACCGCGCACGGCCGAACCACTTTCTACCTTCGATTCGATTCCTTCCGAGCGCTCCGACATGGCGGTCCCCGATTCCCGAACGTCAGCGTCGCGGATCCTGATCGCGGACGACAACCAGCAGAACTGCGAGCTCCTCGACGCTTATCTCGCCGACGAAGGCTACGAGGTCGCGATGGCCTTCGACGGGCAGGAGACGCTCGAAAAAGTCGCCGCCTGGCAGCCCGACCTGATCCTGCTCGACATCATGATGCCCAAGCTGAGCGGCTATGAAGTCTGCCAGCAGCTCAAGAGCGACGAGAGCTTCAAGAACATTCCAATCCTGATGGTGACCGCGCTCAACGAGCGGGGGGACATCGAAAAGGCGGTCCTCGCCGGCTGCGACGACTTCCTCTCGAAGCCGGTCAACAGCCTCGAGCTGAAGACCCGCGTCCGCTCGCTGCTGCGGGTGCGGCACCTGACCGACGAGCGCGACCGGCTGCTGGCGTACCTGGCGGAAGTCGAGTCCGCGATGGCCGAGCAGGCAAAGCAGTAGGCAGTCGGCAGTCGCACGCTGGCGGTTTCGCGGTCCACATCAGGCAGCACTCGCGACCGCTCAACCGCTCAACCCTCAACCCTCAACCCTCAACCCTCAACCCTCAACCCTCAACCCTCAAC
>JBBDNU010000190.1:49040-61978 GCA_040877365.1 Planctomycetales bacterium | reverse complement strand
CGCGGTTGTCGTGGGATGACCACCCGTCGAGAGACCGATCGAGCCTACGATTTCCAATGTTTTCGTAAACCCCTCACGGGATTGTGATTGCGAAAAGGGTTAACGGCGTAGAGTGGCACCCGGCGGAATTCGCAACAATTCCGCCGGTGCGGGAATCCGATCATCCGTTCATCCGAGCTGTTGTTAGCGGCCCGAGGGGCGCAAACCATCCGCTTCGCGCGCCAACTCACGTGAACGCGCGCATCGAGTGATATCTCGTATGGTGGCTGGCCTCTCCAGGTAGATGTCAGTGGATCTACCTATTGGCCTGGTCAATCTCCCGGATGGCGAATCCGCTGAAACGGGTCATTTTCCGGCAAGCCCCCACATTTCCGGCACTTTCGGCATGTTCGGAACGGATCATGCTTTGGGGTGGATCCAGAAACCACCAAGATCGGCACTCTGGTTGTCCTCTGTAACTCATTCCCACCCGAGAGAGACATCATGATGAAGCATTGCCTCTTGAGCGCAGGTTTGTTGGCTGTCATGAGCACGTCCGTGTGGGCCGACAACATCGATTTCAATACTGCCGTCACGATTGGCCCCACTCAAGCGCCCGACACCTGGTACACGGACCGGTATGCACCGAATATCTTTCTCGGCAATCAGATTGCGCCCGACGGCCGCACTGGAACGCTGCAGGAAGGCATCCGGACAGAGGATGCCCAAGTGTCGCAGGGAGGCACGCGGGGAGGATCGTTCACCAGTGACTTCTACAACACGCAGGGGCGGAAGTACGACCTCTCTTCCGGAGTGACCAGCGCTTTCATCGAGCTCTACGTCCCAACGAGTTGGGACACGCTCAACCAGGACGTCGTTGCCGCCGAAGGCCGTTTGGGGAGCTTTTGGGCGACGGCGACTGATAATTCGAACGCCATCACGGCATTTCCCATCATCGAGTTCAACAACAATCGTGATCTCTCCGGAGACGATGGGTTTCGAATCTGGGACGGCCTCGGATGGATCGATGTCGCTGGCTTCGTCGGTTATGATCAGTGGTACGATATCGGCATCATCATCAACGGAAGCCAATTCGACTTCTATGTCAATGGAGTGCTTGTGCACACCGATGCGGCGATCGGCGGTTCGACGCAGCTGGCGAATATCATTCTGCAGGGCTATAACGCGGGCGACTCTTATGATATCTTCTGGGACGATCTCCGCCCCGATGGCGCACCGCTCGTGGTCGCCCCCGTTCCCGAACCCGCGTCGCTCGCCATCTGGGGCGTCGGCGGGTTGGGGATGCTGATTGGGGCGCGGCGGCGCCGCAAGCGGCAGCGGACGCAAGCGGCTTGACGGCCCCTTACGGTCCATAACGACCACTACCACCATCGCATCGACGACCCGCGGGCCGAACCGGCCGGCGGGTCGTCCGCGTATGTCGCCCGCGGATCCGCCGTGGCACTGCAGGGGAATCCGCAGGAATTCCGACGGCGCGGGAAGTCGATTGCGATCGATCGGACCTCTTGCGAGTTCTGCTACCGACGCGGCTTGTCGCGGGCTATTTGCTCCACAGCTCGCGGGCGGCCGCGGCGAGCGATTCCAGCCGCTCGGCGTCCTGGCCGTATTCGGCGTCGGGGATCAGATCGAGGTACAGGTTCAGCTCTTCGCCGTCCTGCGCCATCTGCCACAAGCGCGACTGGTCGTGGCTGTCGTTGCCGACGGCCGCCGCGGTGCGATCCTGTTCGTGAGGCCGCGCCGACGTGCCGCGGATGCTGGGCCTCGTCGCCCCGCGGCCGCTGACGGTCCGCGGCGTCGACGCCAAGGCGCTCGTGCGCTCGCATTCGCTCGCGACCCTGGGCTTTGCTGTGAAACCCCGTCGGGGTAGGGGCACGCGGCGGGTCAACGTCGGACGAGAAAGCGCGGAACTGCTCGTAGCGGAATTCGCAAGAATTCCGACGCGGCGCCGTCGTCGCGGTCATATCAGCCCGACGCGCCAGCGAGGGAGAATCGCCGAATCGGCCGACGATCCGCGGCGAGGAAGCCGTGTAGTCGCGCTCCCTTGCTTGCGCAGCGGACTGGTGTCCCGCGTCCCCTTCGCCGAATTCCTGCTTCAACCCTCAACCCTCAACCCTTCACCTTCACCGCAGCCGCACCGAATGCCGGTATCCGGTCTGCGTCGCCGGGGGGGCTTTCGGCGGGACTCCCTGCCAGTTCGTCTCGTTGGCGGGGGCCGCGGGGGTCGGCTGCAAGGTCGGCTGATACTGCATGGGCCCGGGCTGCGGTTGGACCGGCGCGCCTTCCATGACGTAGGGCGGCTCGTAATACGTCTGCGGAACGTGGCCTCCCTCCATGTATGGCCCTTCGACGATTTCGCCGGGGCACGCGCCTGTCTCGCACTCTCTCTGGTGACCGCAGGCGCCGTCGCAGCCGGCGCCCTCCTTCCGGCAGCACTCCTTCTTGAACAGCGAGACGCCGAACTGCCGGCACTGGTAGTGCATGCCGGTGTGCGGGTTGTAGTCCTGGCGACAGCAGTAGCACCCGGACGCGAGGAAGAGCGTGGCGAGGCAGACGGCGGCGCGGACGAGCGGCTTCATCGGAGCGTTCCTTCCAGGATCCGGATCGCCTGAGGGGAGCGGCGTGTGCCGCCGCTTCATCAGGAATCGGCGATCCGGCCGGGGAACTTTACCGATTTTGCGGGTCGTGCGGATTCGGCGAGTGGTCCGGATTCGATTCGCGTCGCTTCCGCAATTCTGATAGGATGACGGCGAAGCGGTTGAACAGTCCCCGCGGGTTTTTCCACCGAGGGCACGATCATGGCCGGCCGAACCTTCTGCAGCGGCGACCGCTTTGCGGTCGCCGGCTTCCTGTTCGCGATCGTCGCGGTTCTCGGGAACGCGGTTTCGCCCGCCGCGGCCAACGACGGGATTCTCGTCGAGCGTAACGAAATCGCGGGGACGACGACGATCACCGTCGCCGCCCGAGACGGGCTGCTCGACTGGGGGGACGTTCTCCGCGGCCTGGCCCGCGCCGGCGGGCTGGACGACTCGATGATCGAGTCCGGCGAGGGGGAGCCGCTCGACCTCACGCGGACCGGCTCGCGACTGGCGGTCCTCGCGGCGGGCGCCGCCGTGCCGGATGTCAGCCTCCGCATCGTCGATCATCCTGGCACGAACGAACCGGCGCTGCGGATCCGCATCGAGCGCGACGACGCCCGCGACAAGCTCCGCAGCGTGAAGTCGTTGATCCGGTCCCGCTTCGCCAACGACGCGGAGACGCACGGCCTGCGGTTCGACGACGAGTGGGAACAGCGGCCCGCCGAGCGCCCGCTGGTCGTACTGGTCCACGGCTATGCCGCGCGTCCCCGCTCGCTGAGCGGCCTGCACGCCGAGCTGGTGGAGCGCGAGTGGCCGTGCGCGATGTTCCGCTACGCGAACGACGGGCCGCTCGAGGACTCCGCGAAGCTGCTGGCCCGCGAGCTGGCCCGCTTCCAGGAGGACCACCCGGAGCGGAAAGTGACGATCGTGGCGCATTCGATGGGCGGGCTGGTCGCGAGGGCCGTCGTCGAAAACCCGGAGCTCGATCCCGGCAACGTCGCCCGGCTGGTCATGGTCTGCACGCCGAATCAAGGCAGCCGCTGGGCGGAACTGCCGTGCGGCCTCGACTGCTGGGAGCAGCTCGCCGCGCGCGACGGCGAGGCCCCCGCCGGAATGCTGCACGCGTCGATCGCGGACGGTCTGAACGAGGCGCGGTCCGACTTGAAGCCGGGATCGAAGTTCCTCCGCGATCTGAACGCTCGGGAGCGGAATGCGAAGGTGCGTTATTCGCTGATTCTCGGGACCGGCGCGCCGTTCACCGCGGAGGGGGTCGAGCGGTGGCGCGAGCGATTCGCGTCGTCGCTGGCCGAGAGCAGCGCCGGGCGGCTCGTTCAGCCGCGCGTGGACGGCTTCTTCGAGGGCCTCGACGAGCCGGTGCAGGGGAAGGGGGACGGCGCCGTCTCGGTCGAGCGGGGGCGGCTGGAGGGAGTGGAGGACACGCTCCTGCTGCCGATCACACACTGGTCCATCAACCGCGACATCAAAGGAGAAACCGGGCGCGCGCTGCGCGACGCGATCCTCGAGCGGCTTGATGCTCCCTGACCATCCTTTTCGATCGCCAGGTTCCACGCGAGCAGCCCGCACAGCGCGAAGCCGATGCCGTTGAGCGCCCCGTGCAGCGGGACCATCGCGGGAATGTCGATCGGCTTCGGCCCCGCGTCGATCCCCGCCGTGGAGCGATACTCGCCGACCGCGTACACCGCGGCCACGCTCATTCCCGCCGCGAGCGACAGCGACGAGACGACGAGCAGCGTCCACGCGAGCGGCGCGGGGCAATCGTCGGCCGCGCCGAATTGCAGGCCCGCGACCGCGAGGCACGCGAGGACGAGTCCCAGCGCCGCGACCAGTTCCAGCAACGGCGAGAACGTGATGCCCAGTCCCACGAGCGGGACCAGCGCGACGACCGCGACCGCCGTCCACGTCGCAAGCCGTCCCGGCCGCGCGGCGATCGCGCGGGAAGTCAGCACCGGCAACGCGAAGCCCGCGTAGTGGAAATGGACGCCGGTCAGCAGGATGATTCCTTCGGAGAAATCGAGCAGCCGCACGCCCCACCGCGCCAGCAGCGCCGCGACGCCGCCGACGGCGAGCAGCGCGAGGCCCGCGTCGATCGTCCACTGCTCCGGGCGGCGCAGTCGGTTGGGGTCGCACAGCCGCACGGCGCCCGCCGCCGCGCAGAGCAGCGTGCAGGCGAGCCACGGAGCGGCGGTCCATGCGGCGGCGAGGCCGGGAGGGGCCGCGAAACCGCAAGCGAGGAGGAGGGCCGCGGGGAAGAGGATCCGGCGGGCGGCGCGAAGCAGCCGTGCCGGGATCGTTGGCGCGTCCAGGTCATCATCGACGAGCCGCATGGCGAGTGGGACGATCACGAGCGGCGCGAGGATCAGAAACGCCTCCTCCGGCTCGACGGGCAGCAGCGCGATCGCCAGCGCCCAGGCGACGAGGCCGGCGAGCGGCAATGACACGAGGGGCCGTGAGCGAAGATTCCGCGTCGCTTGCATCGTCATCGCGGCGCCTCGACTTTCGTTCCGGCGAGCCGCTCCGCGACGGCGCGGCGCAGCGCTTCGCCCGACAGCCGGCGGAACCGCGCCTGTTGATGGCGCACGATCGGCCGGCCGAGATGCGCCAGCGGGTGCTGCGGACGCGAAAAGCAGAACAGCTCGTACCACACCGAATCCTCGATGAGATCGTGCTCGATCAGGAACCGCTCCTCGCCGTGCTCGATGTGCCCCGCCAGCGTGCCGTAGGTGAAGCCGAACCGCGCGCGGCGCTCGTCGCGCTCGTCGATCGACTCGACGATCCGGCAGGCGTTGAGCGACCACGCGAAGCCGGCGTGGAACAGCACGGCGACGTCGTTCCCCGCGGCGAGTTCGACATCCGCGGGGACGACGCGCGCCATCCGCGCCGGGAAGTGCTCCCAAGCCGCGAGCGCGTCGCACGCGGCGGCGAACGTCTCGGGACCGGTCCCGAGACGCACGCGATGCCGGTCGCAGTCGTAGCCGCGCGGCACGAGACGGCCGAGGTCGCCGACGTCGGCGTAGGAGAACGGGAGCCGCCTCTGCGCGACGAGCCAATCGGCGATTTCAGCAACGGAAGGACGACGGAACAGGAACATCGAGACGTTTCCAGCAATGCGAGTTGGCGGTGCACGAACAACCGCGGTGCGGCGGCGCGATTAACTGGATGAATTCCGCCGGATTCATCCGGAATCTTCTGGCATCGACGCGGCGCGGTTCCTTTATAATGCTGGACGCAGCGCTGATCGCGGCCGCGACTCCAGGAGGTCCCCATGATCGCCCGCATCTCCGGCATGGACGGCGACCGGCTCGCCGAATTGATCGCCGAGTACACGGAGGTGGTCGAAGCGCGGCCCGGCTCGTGGCGGGTCGGGTACCGCGATCGCGTCGTGTTCATCGTCGCCGACGCCGCGCACGACCGGCTGCGGATGATGACCCCCATCGAAGAGGAGGACCGGCTTGCCGCGGACGACCTGCGGACGCTGCTGGCGGCGAACTTCGACCGCGCGCTCGACGCCCGCTACGCGCTGGCGGACGAGTTCCTGTGGTCGGTGTTCATGCACCCGCTCCGCGACCTGACGGAGCGGCTGTTCCTCGAGGCGCTCGAACAAGTGACGGCGCTCGCGGACAACTACGGCGGTTCGTACTCGAGTTCGGACGTGTTCTTCGCCGCGGAGTGAGGGGCGGGCCGACAGGTCCGCATGGCAAGCTGCGCAGGTCGCCGAAACTGAACCGGGTGGGCGGGACCGGCTGTCTGGATTTCCTCCCGCCGCGACGTTTCGGCCGCAGTCCCCCGGCGATTCCTCCCGATAACGGGAGACGGCGGAACTTCCCGCCGCCGATCCTCAGGCGCACCCGGCCGAAGGGCCCCCGCGCCTCTCCAGAGGCCCGAATCACGCGGTGAATATCCCATGAGCCTACGCCCATTCCTGCTCGCCGGAACGATTGCGGCCTGTTTCCAATTGGCGCCCGTCGCCCTGCGGGAAACGGCGGCCACCGCGAACGATCAGGCCCAGCAGCAGTTCTTGATGCCGATCGTCCGGCCGGTCCCGCGCGTCGCCGTCGTCGCCGCAAATGATGCCCCGCCCGCCCCGCCACCGGCCCCCCCCGCGGAAGGCGCTGTGGACGCCGGTCCCCCCGCCGCCGCCGGTCCCGCGGCGCCCGTTCATGCCGATTACGCAGTCGCCGGCGACGGCTGCCAGACCGGCGCCGCCTATCCCTATGCCGCCGATTGCCAGTACTCGAACGGCTACGTCTCGGGCGACGGCGGCTGGTGCAACGCCTGCGGCGCCTGCAACGACCGCACCTGCCGCGAGGAACTGCACTATTACTTCAGCAAGGGCTGCCGCTGCCGGTCCACCTGCGACATGCCCCCGCACTTCCCCTACTTCCCGGAGTACCACGGCTACTACTACTTCCGCCCCTACAACTGGCAGCACGTGTGGATGCACCAGGCGCTCGCGCCCATGCTGGGCGAGGCGCCGCACACCCCCTACGCCACGACCGCCTTCGACGCGATCTACGAGCAGGTGCTGCCGGCCGGCCATGAAGAAGAAGATACCGCCCGGCAGACGCTGCCGTTCTCTCCCGGCCTGGAACGCGGCCTGCCGGACCTCGAAGAACTGCTGAAGGAGCGCGACCAACCCGAGCCTGAGTCGCCGTAGCAGCCTTCGATCGCGAGGCGCTAACGTCGATTAGCGCCTCGCCTCGATATGCAGACACCGATTCCACACTGAAACGACCGAAAGGGGCGGAGCCGCTCCTTTCGGTCGTTTTTTTGCATTTGCGTACCGGATTTGCTCTAATGGCGGCTCGCCAGGTTCTCCGCCTCTCTCCGCCAGCGCCTATTGCGGCCTCCCGCGTCCTTGCTGCGCGCCTTCCGCCGCGCCGCGGGCGGGGCTCGCCGTCGCCACGAAGCAACACCCCGATTCGCCCATGGCCAGCCCCGAACTCGAGACTGCCGCCCCTTCCGCGACGGCCCCGCCGGAAGTCGTGCTCACTCCGAAGATTTCCCCCCGCTGGGCGCTCTCGCTGCCTCACGTGGGGGTCTGCTTGCTGTTCGTGGGATTGTTCCTGACGGCCAACCATCTGCCGTTGTTCTTTTCGGACCTGTGGGGGCACGTCTCCTACGGTCATTGGATCCTCGAGCACCGGGAGTTGCCGGCGGAGGACCCGTTCGTCCCGCTCGCCGAGGGGGTGACATTTCACGACTCGGCCTGGCTCAGCCAGGTGATCTTCGCCCTCGTCGAGAAGAGGGGCGGGGCCGAGGCCCTCAGCGGACTGTACGCCGCGGTCGTGTTGGCGACGTATCTCGTCTTCTGGCGGATGAGCTACGTGCTGACCAGCCGGCTGTGGCTGAGCGTCGCCGGCATGGCCCTCGTGATGGTGCTCGCCTCGAGCCGGGTCCTGGTCATTCGCCCCGAGATTTTCGCGGTTTTCTGTTGCGCCGTGCTGCTGTGGACGCTCGCCGGTCCCCGGAGGTCGGCGGTCGATCCTCCCGTCGAGACGACGCGGCTTTGGTTCGCCGCCAGCCTGTGCGTCGTCCCGGTGATGATGGCGGCGTGGGCGAACCTGCACGGCTCGTTCGTGGTGGGGATCGCGATCCTGGGGTGTCATCTGCTGGGGCGGATGGTCGACGTGTTCCTCGCGACGCGGAGCCTCTCCGCGGTGTTCTACGACCGCTGGACGCGCCGCTGGCTCGTGCTGACGGAACTCGGCGCCGCGGCGACGCTCCTCAATCCCTACGGAATCGACCTCTGGCTCAGCACGCTGACCTTCGGTAAGAACCCGAACCTCCAAACCGTGCTCGAATGGCAGCCGCTGAGCATGCAGGTTCCCGAGGCGTTCCGCTACATCTTTGCGGCGGTGCTGGGGATCGTCGTGGTCCGGCACAGCCCGCGGCGGATGCGGAGCGCCGAAGTGCTTTTGCTGGCGGTGTTTGCGGCAGCGGTGGTGTTCGCCTCGCGGATGATGACCTGGTACGCCGCCGTCTTCGTGGCGGTGCTGTTGCCTCACGCCGCGGCGGCCTTGGCGACGCGCTGGCCCGCGTTCGTCAAGCCGCTTCCGCCGGTGCGCGAGTTGGGCGGCGGGTTGGTTGGTCCGAGTTTCCGGCACACGGCGGCCTGCGTGGCGATCGTGTGGGTGGGGTTCGCCCTGTCGTCGTTCGCGACGCCGTTGTTGGGCGGGTTGCCGAAGACGCCGGCCCAGCTCTACCATCCCGACACGCCGTTGGGAATCAGCGAATACCTCCGCGAACACCCCCCCGAGGGCCAAGTCTGGAACCCGCAATGGTGGGGGGACTGGCTCGTGTGGGCCGGGCCAAAACGCTGGCAGCCGTTCATGACGACCATGTCCGTCCACGCCGCTCCGCCCCAGGTCTGGACCGATTACGAGCGGATCGCCCAGGCGGAGCCGGGGTGGCCCAACCTGCTCGACAAGTACGACGTCCAGACGGTCGTGGTCGACAAGACCCAGCAGCCCCGGCTCAACGAACTGATCCGTTCCGGCCCCAACTGGAAGGTCGTGTACGAGGACGAGCAGGGGGCGGTGCTCGAATTGCAACCGGTCCCCGCCGAGAAAAGCGTGGCGGACGACGAAACGGCGGCCACGCCGGCCGGCGCGTGAGCCGCGCTCCCGGGCGGTCGCGGCGGAGCGATTTCCGCATCGGCCTCAACGAAACCAACGAACCCCATTCGCCGTCATGACTTTCTCCGACACGCAACGCGCCATCGACTCTCCCCCCGCCGCGACCACCGCCCCCCCGCGTCCACTGCACCGGCGGTTCGTCGTCACGGCGATCGTACACCTGCTCGTGATCGCGGGGGGCGTTGGATGGGCCGCGTACCGTTATCGCGAGTCGGAAAGCGAAAAGGCGCTCCCGCCGCTGCGGACCGAGCCGCTCTCGATCACCCCGCTGTACGACGACCCGCAGGTCGTCTCCGACGCGGAGTTGGAGCGCGTGCTGTGGAAGCTGCGACCGCAGCTGCGGGGGCCCAACCCGAAGATCAACAACGTCGATCACGCCCTCCGCTTCTGGGGGCTGGAGGCGACGTTCGCCGACCCGGGCTGCCTCTCCGGCGTCGAGATGCGCGAGATGCTGACCGACCACCGCCGGCTGGCCGAAGTCTGGGAGCCGGGGGCCAACTCGCTCCTGATCAGCACGCTGCACGGAGTGGGGACTCGCGTGCAGCAAGGGCACTCCACGTCGAGCCATGTCGATCACACCGTGGCGACGCTCGCCGAAGTCGGCACCCCGCCGGACTTTCCGCTGATCACTCCCGACGGCGAAACCACCTTCCAGGCGATGCTCGACCATGCCCGCGGCGACTTCCGCCTGAACCAGGTCGAGTACGAGTGGTCGGCCCTCGTCTTCGCCCTGTACATGCCTTACGATCGCCGCTGGGTCACGCAGGAAGGACAGTGGATCGACTTCGACCACCTCGCCGCGCGGATCATGCGGCAGGAGTGGACCCGCGGCGTGTGCTTCGGGAACCACCGCCTGTTCACGCTCGCGGCGCTGCTGCGCGTGGACGAGATGCAGCCGATCCTCGGCAGCCCCGCGCGTTCCCGGATCGTCGAGCATCTGCGACAGGCGACCGAGCTGTTGGTGGCGAACCAGCGCGAGGAGGGGTCGTGGGAAGGGAACTGGGACGGCACGCCATCCGCGTCCCCCTCGACGATGGCGGCTCAGGACCGCCGGATCCTGGCGACCGGGCACGCGCTGGAGTGGTGGGCGATCGCCCCGGCCGAGGTGCAGCCGCCGCGCGAGGTGGTCATCCGCGCCGGCCAATGGCTGGTGAAGGAGATCGACGGGATGAGCGAACCCGAGATCCGCGCGGGCTATACTTTCCTGACGCACGCGGGCCGGGCGCTGGCCCTGTGGCGCAACCGCCGCCCGGCGGAAGTCGTGGCGGGGCGGACCGTCGAAGCGGAACGCGGGAAGCCGACGAATGACGCCCCCGCCACCCCCTAGCCCGGATCCCGCGCTCGATCCGGCGGACCAGTCGTTCTCTGGCCCCGGCGAGCTCGGCCGCGCCATTCCGCCCCGGCTGGCGTGGCGCGTCGCATCGACGGTCCTGGCACTCGCGCTGGCGGCCCTGCTGGGGCCGGGGTTCGCGCGGAGCCTCCGCCCGTCGGAGGGGACCGTCCTCGATTTCTACAAGGAATGGTCCTCGGTGCAGAACCTGCGCACCGGCCGACCGGTCTATGCCAGCCAGCGCGACACGGTCCTCGAGTACCTCGACGTGCGGCTTCCCGAAGGGGACGAGTTCCTGTTTTCCGAGGAATACAACACCCACCCTCCGGCCGCCGTGCTGCTGGCGATCCCGTTCGGCCGGCTGTCGTACTCCGACGCCCAGTTCGCCTGGAACCTGGTCGGCCTGGCGGCCTTCTTCACCAGCTTGTGGCTCATCGTGCGCGAGTTGAAAATCCGCGTCTCGGCGTGGGGCGTTGCGATTTTCCTGTCACTGCTCCTCGTCTGCGACCCGTTTCGCCAGACGATCAATCAAGGGCAGGTGAACTTCGTGCTCCTGCTGCTGATCGTGCTGGCGTGGATCGCCGATCGCCGCGGACGCGCGTGGGGCGCGGGACTGTGCGTGGCGGCGGCGGCCTGCGTCAAGCTGTACCCGGCGCTGTTCTTCTTTCTGTTCGCGGCGCGCAGGGACTGGCGGACGCTCGCCTGGGGGATCGGCGGGGGACTGGGAATCACGCTCTTCACCGCGGCCGTGCTCGGGCCGCAGGCCTACTTGGACTATCTGGGCAAGCCGCTCTCGGCGCTCCAGCCGTTCACCAACGAATGGGGCAACGTTTCGCTGCTGGCGTTCTGGCAGCGGCTGTTCGGCCCGCCGCGGGAGAACCTCGTGCTGCTGTTCGAGTCGGAGCGGCTCGGGAAGTTGCTGGCCGCCCTTTCGGCGGGGGCGTTGCTCGCGGTTCTCGGGCGCGTCGCATGGCGGGCGGAGACCCGCGACGAGCGGGACTTCGCCTTCGCGGCGACCGCCACGGCGATGCTGCTCCTCACGCCGATCGCCTGGCAGCATTATTTCGTGCTCCTGTCGCTCCCCCTGCTGCTCTTCGCGACCCGGGTTGATCGGGGCGCACCCGCCTGGTTGTTGCTCGGCGGCATCGCGGCGGTGCTGTGGTGTTCCATCCGGCTGACCTGGGTCGCGGCCGGGCTGACGGCGGGCGATGGTTCAGTGGTGTCGGCGGCGTATCCGATCCATTCGTTGACGGCGCTCTCGCTGCAGTTCTACGCCGTCCTGGGAGTGTTCGTCATGTTGGTTTTCGTTCCCGGAGATCGTCGAACGGCCGCGCCCGATGCGTCCGGCCGGAACCCCTGACCACACTCCTCACGTTGGATCCGGATGCGAAATCTCCCGGTTCGAAGCGGACGCATACCGCGTGCAAGCCGCGAACGGGCACGAGGCGAAGGCCGAGGGCCACTACCGGCAGGGACTCGAAATCCCTCCCGGCTTCCCGCGCGCCCATCGCGGGTTGGCGGCGGTCCGGCTCGAAGCGGACCAGACGGACCAGGCGCTCGAAGAACTCGAACACGCCCTGCGGACCGCTCCCGATGATTGGGAGGTCCATCGCGACCTGATCAAGGTGCTGCTGCGGCTGGGACGCCGCGAAGACGCCCTCCACCACGCGCAGGAGGCGGTGCGAGTCAATCCGGCCTTGCCCCCGCCCGCACTCCTCCTCCGCGAGGCGGAAGCCGCCGACGAGGGCGACGGCGCAGGTCAACCCTGAAAGGGTTGCATCCCGAAGACATACCGCTCGTCGAACTCGACGCCGTATTTCCGCAACAACCGCCGGAACTCGTCCTGAAACGTCTCCTTCCGGTGATGTTCCGCCTGCTCGGCGATGTATCGCTTGAGCGCCGGAACGTGTGATGGGCTGACGGAAAAGGCGCCGTAGCCATCCTGCCAGTCGAACAGCGCCTGCTCGGCGTCGCGCCCCTTGATCCACTTCGACGAATCCCGCTTCAGCTCGCGAAGAAGCTCGGCCACGCTCGAGGTGCGGCCGAAGCGGCAGAGAATGTGGACGTGGTCCTCGACGCCGCCGACGATCAGCGAGGGCGAGCCTTGGTTCTTGCAGATGCCCTGCAGGTAGACATGGAGTTCCTCCCGCACCGTCTCGTTCTGGAGGAACGGCCGGCGGTCCTTGGTCGAGAAGACGATGTGCAGGTAGATCTGGGCGAGGGATTGGGCCACGTGGGGACCTCCCGGTATCGAGGGGACGAATGCGACGCTGGAATGGTCGCGGGGCCGAGGCGCGCCGGGCGTGGAATCAGCCATCGAGAGGGAAAAACGGCGAAATTCGGTTGGTCTCCGGAGTGCAACCCTTTCAGGGTTGG
>JBBDNU010000190.1:0-48940 GCA_040877365.1 Planctomycetales bacterium | reverse complement strand
GGGGGCGATGGCCCGCCAGGTTGCGCGTCCCGGAGTGCAACCCTTTCAGGGTTGGGGCGGGGGGGGCCGTGAACCCAGGGTGCGCTCGCTTCGCTCGCGACCCTGGGCTTCGGGATGGAACCCCTGCGGGGTTCGGTCGGGCGTGGGGGATTCGGTTCGGGCGCATCCGGTTGCTTACACCGTCGCGCCTACCGTAAACAGTCAGGATCGGGACGCCGGGGCGAGGTTGCGGCGGGTGCGAGACGAACAGGCTGGGGGGGATGGGGCGATTGCAGGCGATTTCCCGCCGTTTTCCGGGGGAAACGTGCCGGAAAGGCGGCATTGTCCTCCCAGTCGTCGAAAATGTTCATCCCGGCACGGCAGGTGCAATAGGGACGATCGCCTTTGAAAGATAGCTGGCCAGCGACTGACGAGGGCGAATGTTCCCCACCCTGCAGGGGACGAACATCAACAAACGTCAAAGAAAAGGAAGAACCCCATGAAGTCTCTTTGGAACGACGAGTGTGGTGCCGTCACCACCATCGAACTCCTGATCTACGGCACGATCGGCGGTCTGGGCATCATCGTCGGTGTCGCGAACCTCCGCGACGCCGTCGTCGCCGAGTTCACCGAGCTCGCCAACGCCATCCTGCACCTGAACCAGGGCTACAGCGTTGGCGCCCTCGCGAACGTCCACCACGCTAGCGCCGGCATGAGCGCCGACGACACCTCTGGCTTCATCAACCTCAGGTCCTGTTCGCCCGTCACGATCGTGGGCGAGTGCGACGTCGACGTGTCGGTCTGCAATTAATCGCCGATTCTTGACCGATCGGCCCGGGGAAGTTCGCCTTCTCCGGGCCGATTTCTTTTAACCTCCGGAGGCGAGTGCCTTCCCCACTTTCGCACCGAAACGCTGTTTCCAAACGGAAACATTCTTGCCGTTTCGTAAACGAATGCGTGCGCAATGCCCCGGCGCACTTCGCGAGTGCGATCGCCGTTATCGCGGGGTTTGACGTTCGGCTCCTATCTGGACGACCAGCAGCGGGGCCTCGGATTTCTACGAAACCGCGCAATCGGGAACTCCCCGAGTCTTCGGCACGAGAGATGCAAGATAGCCTGCGGCGTTCCGGGCGAATTCCCGGAAGGCGGTCTGCGTCACTCTCGCCCCCCCATCCCGATCTCGGCTGCATTCGAAATCCGGAGCCGGATTCCGTGCGAGGGTCGTTCCATCTCCGCGGCATGGCTGGTCACGGAAGTCGGCGCAACCTGTTCAGCATCAAAGGGTGAACAACAGTGTCAAAATTCAGTCCGGGTGCCATGACCGCCGGCATCTTCGCCATTCTGCTGGGGCTTGGCGGAGCGTACACGGTTCGCGACTACCTGAGCCGAGAGGAAGCCGAGCCCGCGGCGAACGACATGGTCACGGTTCCCTTGGCCGCCTACGACTTGCCCCCAGGCAAACGCATCAGCGAGCGAGACATCCTGCTGGTGAGCATGCCGCAGGAAAGGTCGCGGGTCTACGGTGAAGCCGTCTACCTGACCGACCCGAGCACCATCGCCGGGCGGATCGTGATGAAGGAGATCAAGGCGGGGCAGCCGTTCCGGTCGCTCAGCTTCTACCCCGACGGCATGGGCCCCGGGATTGCCGAGCAGCTCGAGCCGGGGGAAGTGGCCGTGACGATCCCCGTGTATGGCGTCGGCCTGGTGGCCGGGTTCGTGCGGCCGGGGGCGGTCGTGGACGTGATCTACCGCTCGAGCGGCGACTATGAAACGACGATGCGGCTGCTCGAGCGGGCCAAGGTGCTCGCCGTCGGCGACTCGTTCCTCGAAAACGCCCGGGCCGCCTACGCCTCGGACGGACAGTATCGCAATCCGGCGATCATGGCGACGCTCGCGGTCTCGCCGTATCAGGCGCAGGTCCTGAAGGCGGCTGAGAACCGCGGCGAGTTGACGATGACGCTGCACAACCCGAAGAACATTGCCGTCTCCGGCTTCATGGGGGACTCGCTCGCGAACGCGGCCGATTTCCGCGTCCACCTCGATCAGCTCCTCGGGCTGCCGATCGGCGAGAAGACGAAGTCGATCGAGCTGTACTACGGCAGCCGCAAGTCGGACCTGGTTTACCACCGGCAGCCGATCTACAACCCCGACGGTCACATTCAGACGCCGGTGACGGCGGCGCCGCCGCGGGGGCGGAGCCCGCAGCCTTACTATTCGAGTTACCGGATGCAGTCGTCGAGGACGATGCAGACGACGCCGCCGGATCCGTTGGAGAACTTCAGCGAGCCGGCGAGCAAGGAGCGTCCCGCGGGGGGTCGCGGGGACGACTCCGCGGCATTGGGGCCGCCGCGGGGCCAGGTGCGGGAGGCGGCGACGTGGGCGTTCGCCCCGCGGGAGGGGGGGCGGCCGTAGGAAGACAGTGGACAGTGGACAGTGGACAGCCTCTGACGAAAGCCCCCTCGCCCTGACCTCTCCCCCGCAAAGCCGGGGGAGAGGGGACCAAACGACGCCTTCTGACCTCTGACCTCTGACCTCTGACCTCTGACCTCCGGAGCCGCCCCCTCACTCCAGGTTTTTCTTCGCGCTGTTTCAACCCGAGAGGCGCCCTCCGTCGCTGGAAAGGACGAAAGCGGTGGCTAGGCGGAAAGACGTTTCGCACGGAGGCGATGCAGGTCGCCGGTCCTCATCGGGGCGGGTTCGTTCGTTCGGCGACGCGCCGTCGCTTTCGGGAGGTCCGCGGTTGACCATGATGCAACTCAGTGAAGTCCCCGTGGCGGAGGGGTTCGGCTCCTCCGAGCTGCGGTTCCAGCAGGTGAAGGTCGCGATCCACGAAGAGGTGGTGGACGCCCTCGAGTTGTCGCTGCTCGCCGAGGCGGACAGCGCGCTGCTCTCCGACCAGGTGCAGTCGCTCGCCGAGGAAATCTGCAACGAGCGGGCCGTCGACCTCGACGGGCTCGACCGCGACCGGATGATCCGGGAGCTGATGGACGAGGTGTTCGGCCTCGGCCCGATCGAAGGGCTGATGCAGGATCCGACGGTGACCGACATCCTGATCAACAACCCCCACGAAATCTACGTGGAGCGGCGGGGCCTGCTGGAAGAGACGGAGGTCTTGTTCGCCGACAACCAGCACCTGATGCGGATCGTGCAGCGGATCGTGTCGCGGGTCGGCCGGCGGATCGACGAGGTGAGCCCCCTGGTCGACGCCCGCCTGCCGGACGGCTCGCGCGTCAACGCGATCATCCCCCCCTTGGCGCTCAACGGCCCGACGGTCTCGATCCGGCGGTTCGGGAAGCAGCCGCTGCAGGTGGACGACCTGCTGGGCTTCAACTCGATCACGCCGCAGATGGCGGACTTCCTGTCGGCGGCGGTGGCGTCGCGGGTGAGCGTGCTGATCTCGGGGGGGACCGGCGCGGGGAAGACGACGCTGCTCAACGCGTTGACGCGGTTCATCCCGCCCGAGGAGCGGCTGATCACGATCGAGGACTCGGCGGAACTGATCCTGCAGCACAAGCACGTGATCCGGCTGGAGACGCGGCCGGCGAACACCGAGGGGGCGGGGGAGATCCCGCAGCGGACGCTGGTCCGCAACAGCCTCCGGATGCGGCCCGACCGGATCATCGTGGGCGAAGTCCGCGGGGCCGAGGCGCTGGACATGCTCCAAGCGATGAACACCGGCCACGAAGGCTCGCTGACCACGATCCACGCCAACGACACCCGCGACGCGCTGTCGCGGCTGGAAATGATGGTGGCGATGACCGGCTACGACCTGCCGGTGCCCGTGGTCCGGCAGTACGTGGCGGCGGGGATTTCGCTCGTGGTGCAGCTCGCCCGGCTGAAGGGGGGCTCGCGGCGGGTGACGCGGATCTCGGAGATCGTCGGCGTCCGCGACGGCAGCTATGAATTGAAGGACATGTTCGGCTACCGGCAGACCGGCGTGAACTATCACGGGAACGCCGAGGGACAGTTCTTCACGACTGGCTATCGGCCGATCTGCCTGGAGCGGATCCGGGCGTCGGGCATCAGCCTCAGCGACGAGTTGTTCAGCGAGCGGAACGGGGAAGTCTTTTGATGGATCCGACGATCATCGCGATCATCTGCTTTTCGGCCATCGTGTTCACGGTGCTGGCCGGATACCTGCTGCTCCGCGACCTGCGGCAGCCGGCCGCCGCGGGCGTGGCGGTGGGGGGCATGTCGCGTCCGGTGCGGCGGCGGTTGACGGTCTTCGATCAGCCGCCCGCGGACGGGCTGATGGGGCGGCTGGACCAATTCTTCGAGCGGCTGGTGCTCGAATCGGGGGTCGAGAGCACGCCGACCGGCGTGTTCCTGGGGCTGTTCGCGTGCGGGCTGCTGGTCGGCGGGACGCTGTTCGTCATCTACGACAACCCGCTGCTGGGGGCGCTCGGGATGGGGGCGGGAATGGCGGTCCCGACGTTCTGGCTGATGTGGAAGCGCAGCAAGCGGATGCACGCGATCCTCGAAGAGCTGCCGCACGTGGTCGACCTGCTCGCCCGCGCGGTGCGGGCGGGGGAGAGCGTGGACCAGGCGATCGATCTGGTGGGGACGGAGTTCGACGGGCCGCTGGGACGGGAGTTTGCGCGGGCGTCGCGGCAACTCGAGATGGGCCGCTCGCTGCAGGCGGCGATGAAGACGCTCTCGTCGCGGGTGCAACTGCTCGACATCCGGCTGTTGGCGAGCGTGCTGTCGGTCCACCGGCAAACCGGCGGACACCTGCCGGAGACGCTCGAGCGGCTATCGGGGGTGATCCGGCAGCGGCTCAATTCCCGGCGGCAGATGCGGGCCGCGACGGCGGCCGGGCGGTTCTCGGCGATCGTGATCGTGACGGCGGCCCCGCTGGTCTACATCGCCGCGTTCATGTGGAACGAAGAGCACTACCGGATCCTGTACGACGATCCGACCGGGCGGATCCTGCTGTTGGTGGCGTTCTGCCTGGAGGTGATCGGCATCATCTGGGTCCTGCGGATCCTGCGGACCGACTGACACGGAACCCTTCCCATGCTTCTGGACATCGTCACGCTGGTGAGCTTCGTGCTGATCGGCGTGATCGTTTTCGTGCTGGCGTTCTGGCTGTTCGGCAAGCGGCGGCGCCTGCGATCGAGCGGGGAGGACCTGCTCGAAGCGACCGCGGGGCCGAGCGCGTTCACGCGGGCGATGGCCTCGGCGGTCCCGCTGCTGCCGCGCGAGCTCGAGGGCATTCGCGACGACCTGAAGCACGCGGGTTATTACCGCCCGGCGGCGCTGGCGGAGTACCTCGCGACGCGCAACTCGCTGATCGCGTTGACGCTGATCGCGGCGGGGGCCCTGGCGGTGCTCGCCGATCCGAAATCGACGCTGCCGCAGATGTTCGCGCTGGCGGGAGCGGTGACGGCGATCGTGTGCCACATGCTGCCGCGTCTGATCCTCAACCGGCAGGCGAAGTCCCGGCTGTCGCGGATCGAGCAGGGGCTGCCGGACGCGCTGGACGTGACGTCGATGTGCCTGTCGGGCGGCTTGCCGCTGCGGACGGCGCTCGAGCGGTGCGCGAGCGAGATCCGCTTGTCGCGGCCGGAGATCGCGGTGGAGTTCGAGATCATCCGCCGCCACGCGGAGGCGAACAGCATGGCGATGGCGCTGCGGAGCTTCGCGCAGCGGATCGAGACGCCGGACGTGAAGGCGTTCGCGTCGCTGGTGATCCAGACGGAGCGGATGGGGGTCCATGTGGGGCGGGCGATCGCCGACTTCGCGGAAAGCATCCGCCGCACGCACCAGCAGCGGGCGGAAGAGCGGGCGGCGAGAGCGGGGGTGTTGTTGATCTTCCCGATCATCTTCTGCCTGGCGCCCCCGATCTGGATCCTGCTGGCCGGCCCGCCGATCCTCCAGATCCGCACGTTCTTCACCGAAGAGAACCAGCCGGGCGGCCTGCTGGACGTGAACATCGACGAGCTGCCGTTCGAGAACCCGCGGTAGCTACTTCGCCGGGGGGAGCGCGGCGGGGTCGGTGGGGAACCGCCGCAGGCGGTGCTCGTTCTCGGCGACGACGACGATTGCCGAGGCGTCGAGCACCTTCTCTTGCGCCACCAACGCCGTGTGGCAGCGGTACTCGCAGATCCCGCACCCCACGCAAGCGGCCGCATCGACGACCGGGACCTGGATGAAGCTCATCGCGTCGAGCTCGTCCTGGGTGAAGAGCCCTTCCGGGGGTGGCGGATCGAGTTCGATCCGCAGCTCCTCGAAGCGGATCGCGTGATACCCCGCCGATGCGCACTCCTTGACGCACAGGTCGCAGTACTCGCGGCGGCCGTCCTCGCGGTATGGCAGACAGGCCTCCGTATTGATCTTGGCGAGCCCCATGTGCGTCCGCCGCTTGAGGAGGATGCCGAGCGGCTGAATCGCGCCGGTCGGGCAGACCTGCGTGCAGAAATTGCAGTCCTGATGGCAGCCGGCGTGCTCGGGACGCGCGACCGGCGTCCACAGGCTGTCGAGGCCGTGCTCCAACCCCGCCGGTTGCAGCACCGGCCCGGGGCAGACCTTGAAACATTCTCCGCAGCGGATGCACAGCCCGAGGAAGTCCTCTTCGGGCACGCTGCCGGGGGGACGCAACGGGCGGGGGCGGTCGCTCTTTCCCGCCCCCCCCGCCACGCGGGTCAGCGCCGCCGCCGACGCCCCGAGGACTGCGGCCGCCACGAACCCCCGCCGCGAGAGCGGCCGCGACTGGACCGCGGGCTCGCCTGGCTCCTTCAACTCCTCGCGGTCCCAGCGGGTGACGAACTTGATGGAGTGCGTGGGGCACACGCCGCCGCACGTCTGGCACCAGGTGCAGTCGGCGGTGCGGGTGTTGAAGTCTTCGAGGATCGCGTCGAACGGGCAGATCTCGACGCACTTGTTGCAGTTGATGCAGCTCGATTCGACCTTCCGCTCCGTCACGCGGAAGAAGTTGAACACCGAGAGGAGCGCTCCGCTGGGGCAGAGATAACGGCACCAGAACCGCTTCCCCATCAGGCCCGCGCCGAACACTCCGAAGAACAGCGCGAGCGACAGGTAGAACGTCCAGCCGAGCGGCGGAACGTTGTGGGCGCCTTTCAGCGCGGCCAGTTGGGGATATCCGCCGATGAACAGCAGCCCGCGCGTCAGCACGGGAATCGCCGAGAAGAAGCCGGAGGTCAACACGCCGAACAGGCTCGTCGCGAGGACCGCCGCGAGGACGTAATACTTGATGTGGACCCACCAGCGGCTCGAGCCGGACGGGCCGTTGGGCCGCACGTGGAACCGCTGAAAATGCCGGCCGACGAGGCGGTCGAACACGTCGATCAACGTGCCGAGGGGACAGAAATAGCCGCAGAACGCGCGGGGAATGACGATGCAGAAGGCGAGGATGCCGAGCATCCACGCGAGCGTCGCCCAGTTGAGCAGCTTTCCGGCGAGGGCCGTCGAGAGCCCCACGAGCGGATCGATCAGCAGGAACGCCTCGGCGGGGAAGTGCTGCTTGTCGTGGAACGTACCGGTGGAGAAGTCGTCGGCGTAGGGCCAGCAGACATAGAAGAAGGCGTGTAGGAACAGCACCAGGCAGACGGCTTGAATCACGCGTCGGAATGGGGCGCTCCGCCACGTGGGACCGAGGCGGGCCAGCCAGCCGTGCGCCCGGCCGCGCCAGCCGGTCCGCTGCCGGGGCTTCAGGAAGCCGAAGAAGTGGTTTGCCTGGGGCCAGCGCATAGGCGGGGGGAATTGCGGGTTCGAGTTTCGAATGTCATTGATGGTGAGTTGCGACCACGCTGGCGATGATTGATCGCGTCACTCGCCACTCCATCAGCGTGCCGCCTGTTTCAAGCCGCGAAACACGCCGTCGACGATGGCGTCCTTGGTGATGGTCGCTCCGGAGATGCTGTCCACCTGCAGGCTCTGCCGCTCGACGATTCGTTTCGGGACGAGGACGCAGGCGTTCTGGTCGATCTTCTCCTGGTGCTTGATCTGCACGTCGGCGATGCGGCCCTGGGCGATCCGCACCGTCACGGCGACGTCCCCCGAGTAGCCGAGGGAGGTCATCTGGTAGCGGCCATCCTTCAGCTTCGCGGATTCGATCGCGCGGGCGTCGAGCAGGTCGAGCCGGGTCTGGACCTTGCCCGCTTTGAACTTCAGTTGATGGTGCCCGTAGGGCTGGTTCGAGGTGGGATAGAGCCGGATCGCCTCGGCATAGTGCTTCCGGGCCACGTCCGTCTTGCCCCAGGCGGCATACAGGTCGCCGAAGGCGGCGTTCACGTCGGCCTGAGCCGAAATCCGCCAGGGCGGCGCGGGGGGCTCCTGCAGGGCCCGGCGAAGCATCCCCTCGGCCTTGTCGAACTCGCCGAAGGTCACGTACAGCGACGCGAGCGGCAGCATCGCGTGCAGCGGCGTGTTCTGGTGGGGCTTGGCGATGAACTCCTCATAGGCGCGGGCCGCCCACACCGGCTCGCCGCCGAGGAACATGTACATCGGGTACTCATGGCCGTCGCCGATGTCGTTTTTCTGGAGGTAGATCCACGTCAGCTTGATCGCCTCGCGCCGTGCGGCGTCTTGGTTCAGCCCCAGCAGCCGGCGGATCTCGAGCCGGGCTTCGCTCCACGGCTTCGAGGTGTTGTACGGCGTCGATACCGAGCCCAGCCACGGCGGCGGCACCTGCAACGCGCGAAGCTGCTCGTCGAGCGAACCGCCTCGCGGGGGTGGAGAAGGCGATTCTACAGAGACGCCTCCGAGCGAGGGCTTCGAGTCATCGGCTGCCTCGACCACTTCGACCGGCTGCGTCACGACCGGCCGGTTCAGCACCGGTGCCGTCGCGACTGGAGCGGACGCCGGCGCGACGGGGGGGGCCGAATCCCCAGTCAGGGGCGCCGAGCGGAATGCGGCAGGGATGGCGGCGACGGCAGGCGCTGTCGGCCCGCTCGTGGATGCGGCAGACTGCGGGGCAGCAGGCGGCGCCTCTTCCGCTGCCGTCGCCGCCTCCGAAACGGGGGCCGTTCCGCCTCCGTTGCATCCGACCACTGCCACCGCACCGAGCAGAGCGGCCATCGCGGCAACATGGCGTCTCCCGGCGGAAGAAGGGACCAACATCGGCAGTCTCCCGATTCAATGATGAATTCTTCGGCAAGGATAGATAGGCTGCGGGCTCGGGTCGGCACTGTCGTCCACATGCGATCACCGCAAGCATCCGGGAGTCGCTACGCCGAGCTGGACCCCGGAAGTTTTACAACTGTAACATTGGTCCGCCGGCGCCGCAACCGCGGCCGATCGGATGTCATCGTTGCCCGCTGTCCGCGACCCTTGTCGAGAGGACAGCGCCGCGGACGCCGGCCGCAACCGCGTCATCACCGCGGGTCGCCTGAAGACCGGGGCGCAATGATTCAGCCCTCGGCGCGGCGGGGACCGGTCCGCGTTCTCTGGGAAGGGTCGCGTCCGGCGGCGGATCCTTGCAACGGCCGTGGCCATCGCCTATATTCATCGCGCCGCGACGAATCACCTGCGGCACGCAAGTCGCTGCCGGCCTGCGGCTTGCGAAGCCCGGACAGGTAGCTCAGTTGGTAGAGCACAGGACTGAAAATCCTGGTGTCGGGGGTTCGATTCCCCCCCTGTCCACTACGATCGCCCGATCGGGCGCGTCGCGGTTCGGTGAAGCGAGGTTCCGTCAGTTCTTGCGCCCAGCGGGCTGCCGGAATTTTCTGGCGGAACCGGCGTTCCCGATTCCGGCCCGATTTTCAGCGGATCCGCTCCGGCGCCTGTTGCCCTTCCGGGATCAGCGTCACGTATTTGCGGTCCCGCATCCGCTGCCGCCAGTCCGCCTTGGCTTCCGCCAGTTCCTCGCAAAGGGAGGCGTGCGAGTCGACTCCGGGGGGTGAGACGCACGCGGACCTACGTCCCGCCGCCGAGCTCCGACTCCGGAATGTCGCGCAGCTTCTGGCCGACGACGGCGATGTAATACAGCGGCTTTCCGGAGATGTTCAAGCGGTGGCAGTACCGCTTGTACGCCTCGATCTGCAGCACGCCCCGGCGCGTCATCCGGCCGATGAGTCCCGAAAACTCGCTCTGGTCCTTGTCCTTGAGGAAGTCCTCCTTGATGTTGAACGCGACCCAGCCGCCGTCCCCGACGAGGTTGTATGCCGTGTAGAACGCGGCCTGCGGGATGTCCCCGAAGCCGAGCGCCGCGACCGTCGTCATGGCGTTGAACCGCGCGTCCTCGAGCGTGCGGCGTTCGCCGTCGGTCAGGTCGGTCAGGTCCGCCACCACGTAGTCGTTGTAGACCCAGGGGCGGTCCCGCCGGGCGGCCTCGCACGCCTCGGGAATGATGTCCACCCCGACGAGGTTCCGCGAGCCGAGGCACTGCAGCGCCTCTCCCATCATCCCGTTGCCCGCTCCGAGATCGAGCACGCGGAGCTCCTCGGGGTCGAACCCGTGCTCGACGAGCACCTCGCGAAGCAGGTCGGCCACCTTCGAAGGGGAGTTGCACCGCAGCGTGCGGTAGAAGATCGTCTCGTACAGGCCGGGAATCCGGTACACGTCGCTGTAATCGTGGAAGCGGATCCGCTGCCATTGGTCTTTGATCTCGACCTCGCACCACTCCTCGTCCTGATCGAGCTCGCATCGATTGGGAAAGCGGATGGGAAACGGGCCGTTCTCGATGATTTCGTCGAACACCGCCCCGGACGGGCTGTCGGTCGTCTTCATGGTCGTCCTCCAGTCGAGAGGTCCGCGCAATCGCGGAAAAAGGTCGGCGAACCCTCCGGCCCCGCCCCAATAGACCCCACCATAGAAGATGAGGGATCCGATGCAACCCTGCGCATCGCCGCACCGGGGTCGCCCGCGACGCGCCGCAACTCGGGGTCTCGCACCGGCTTGCCGGAATTTCCCGAGAGCATGGCGTCGCCGATTCCGCCGAATTTTCAGCGGATTTTCTCCGGGGCCGTCTGCCCTTCCGGGATCAGCGTCACGTATTTGCGGTCCCGCATCCGATGCCGCCAGTCCGCCTTCGCTTCCGCCAGGAGCTGCGGCTGCTCGAACAGGTCGAGCGCCGTCGTCGCCAACGACTTCGAGGCGAACAGGATCCCTTTTTCTCCGATCGTCGAGCCGATCACCGCCACGTTCTGCCAGCTATGCCCCGGCGACTTGTAAACCCGGCACACGGTCCCCAGGCTCGCGGTCGGCACGCGCTGGCTCACGTCTCCCACGTCGGTCGAGCCTTTGTCCCGCGGGGCGTTCGCGTTCAGCGGGGAAACTTCCGTCTCGAGCGCCTTGGGAAAGTCGGTCCCGAACTGCTCGCGGAGCGGCTCCTGCAACCGGCGGGCGAAGGCGATCTCCTCCGCCGTCCAGGTGGGCGGGCCGATCGCGCGCATGTTCGCCACGATCCGCTCGGAGATCGGGAGGTTCGGGACGAATTCGTGGCAGTCGGTGTCGATGCGCGTCTCGACCTTCGTCTGCGTCATCAGCGCCGCCCCCTGGGCGATGTCCTGCAGCCACGCGAAGTTCCGCTCGACGTCCTCGTGCCGGTCGCCGCGGATGAAGTACCACACCGTCGCCGTCGGGGGGACGACGTTCGGCGCTCCGCCGCCGTCCGTGATGACATAGTGGATCCGCGCGTCTTCCTTCACGTGCTCGCGCATGAAGTTCGCCCCGGCGTTCATCAACTCGACGGCGTCGAGCGCGCTGCGGCCCGCCTCGGGACTGACCGAGGCGTGCGACGGCGTGCCGCGGAACGTGAATTTCGCCGAGACCAGCGCCTTGCTGCTCCCGGTGTTGGCCCCGTTGTGCGACATGGGATGCCACGCGAGGCAGGCGTCGAGATCGTCGAACAGCCCGGCGCGGACCATGTAGACTTTGCCGATCAGCTGCTCCTCCGCCGGCGTCCCGTACAGCCGGACCGTGCCCGCGATGTGGTGCTTGTCGAGGGCTTCCTTGACCGCCAGCGCCGCCCCGAGCGAGCCGGCGGCGAACCCGCTGTGCCCGCAGGCGTGCCCGTTCGCCCCCTCCTCGACCGGCTCGCGATACGGCACGACCTTCTGCGACATGCCGGGCAGTGCGTCGTATTCGGCCAGGATCCCGATCACCGGCGTTCCTGAACCATAGCTGGCGACGAAAGCCGTCGGCATGCCCGCGACGCCGGTCTCGATCTCGAAACCCGCCTCCTTCAGCGTCCGCACGAGCAGCGCGCTCGACTTGTGCTCCTGCAGGCCCAGCTCGGCGAACTCCCAGATCGCCTTGTTGACCGACTTGATCGTTTCGGCCCGGTCATCCACCGCGGCGACCGCCGTCCGCTGCGACGCGCAAAGCTCCGGCAGTTCGCCGCTTTCCTCAGCGAGAAGAGAGCCGGCGGAAAAGGACATGCCGAGAAGAGCGACTGCAACCGCGGCACGATGCGCGAGTCGGAGCATGGGGAGAGGCCTTTCGAGCGTCGAAGAAATCGTCGAAGCGCGTCCATCCGCTTCCATCATTCCCGTTTTACAGGAGACGGCGACGAATCTCCACCGAGAGCCGCGAACGGCGGTCGGAGAGATCTCGCAGTTGCACCGCGCGCCTCCCATCTCCGGCATGCTGTCCTCGGGCTTGCCGTTGCCCGACCCTGCTTGACACGTCCTGCAGCGCCTGCTACTTTTGATCCCCGCGTCGAGCGGACGCCGCGTGAATTGAAAATCGCACCCTCGTCGACCGAGGCAGCGCGCCGAAGGTCGAAGGTCCGCGACTGCATTCGGGGGATTAGCTCAGTTGGGAGAGCGTCTGGCTGGCAGCCAGAAGGTCAGGGGTTCGAGTCCCCTATCCTCCACTCTGTTGTTTTGAACACTGATGCGCGGTTTCGCACACCCCGGATTTTCCGGGGTTTTTGCGTTTGCAGTGATCGCACGTTGCGTAGTCTTGCGTGCCGTTGCGTGCGCCTGCTGCATCGGATTTTGCAGCGCCTCGGCTGCCCGATCGAAGTGCTCGTCGGTCACTTGGAGGTAGTGCCGGCGGGCGATCGGTTCCGAATTCCCCAGCCACGCGCAGACGACGTGCGACGGGAATGATTCCTCGAGCTCCGTCTGCCGGGTGCTCCGCAGGTTGTGGAACAGCTTGGGCCACGGTTGCAGGCCCGCCCGATCGATGATCCGCAGAAGCCGCGTCCGCAGGTTCGCGTTGGCGTCCCGAAAGCGCGTGATGACGTGCTCGGTCCCCGGTTCGGCGAGGTCGAAGCATTCTTCCAGGTAGCGCCGGAGTTCCGGGAAGAGCGGAACGACTCGCGACGCGCCGCCGGGATGGTGCTCGGTCTTCGGCGAGCGGACCGTCATGCGATTCCGTTCCCAGTCGATGTCGCCCCACCGCAGCCCCAGGTGCTCGCTGGGGCAGCGCAGGCCGCCGTAGCGGGAAAGCGCGAAGAGCAATCGCCCATTGAGCGTCCGGGCATGCATCGAGCACCGCCACGGCCTCTACTTCGGTGACGAAGTAGGCGCGGGACGGATTCCCTTGGACCTTGCCTCGGATCTCCGCGAAGGGGTTCGCATCGAGCAGTCGATGCTTCACCGCGGCACGGAAGAACATCTTGGCGAATTGGCAACGCTTGCAGATGGTGTTCGATCCCAGCCCCTGGTCGCTGGCCAGCCACCGCTTCCAATCGTCCGCGTCGCCCGGCGTCACGTCCCGCAGCGGCTTCTTAGCGCCGAAGAACTCAATCAGGTTGCGTCGGACGTGCCCCCATACGATGAGCGTATTCCGCTTTACGTCCTTGCGCTTGGCGATGTAACCATCGAGGAACACCTGCAGCGTCGCTGGCCCTACCTTCTCCTCGAGCGGCTTCGCCAGCCCGACTCGCACGAGCTTCTCGCGCAGCGGGCCATCGAGCTCGGCGAGCCAGGCCGCGGTGTCCGGCTCGAGCGCGTGCCGGCCGAACGTCGCGGTCACAAGCTGCTCGACGCGGGTTCGGACCCGTTCCGCATCGCGCTGGGACACTTTCCCCAGTCGGATCGTCTTCCGCTTGCCGTCCCGCGCGACGAACTGGATCATCCGCCGGCCATTCGGTTCGACATTGATCGACGCCATCTGCCTGCCTCTCGTGCTTCAGGATGGAAAAGGAAACGACGACGCCATGAGGGCCGAGGACGGCCGGCTTGTCAAGCATGCTGTCGGGAGCGCGTCGCGCCAACGCCAGCGGCTTCAGGCAGCGGATTCATCGGCGGTGCTTTCGGCGGTCCGGCGCGCCGACCGCCGTAGCCAGTCCTGGAGATCCTCCACCCGGTACAGTACCAATCCACCCCGCTTGCCCGTCCCGAGCTCGATGCACGGGAGCGGACCTCGCGGCGCGGTCAACGCCCACAGCGTTCGCGTGCAGATGCCCAGCGCCCGCGCGGCCTCACGCCAGCGGCTCGATCGTCCTCCGATCCATGCTTCGTCCCTCTGATGCCTGTTTCGAGGTGCATACGACATGCCCCCCTACTTTTCAGAAGACCGCGTTGCGCAGCCGGTTGGCGGCGAATTCCATGAAGCGCATGGAGAAATTCCGAGCCTTGCCGGATCAGGGGGTGCGGCAAGACCTTGCGCGCGGAACTTTGCCGAGCGAGGGCGCGACGTGCGGCGGTTCGCGAACTGAACAGAAGGTGATAGCCAATCGCCAGGCAATCCGCAGGCAATCCTGGCTGTCGAAACCTGTGGCCGCGCGGCCACGGAGTTCTCCGACGCCCCTGCGGATCACGATTCGGTCGGATCGAACAGCCATGCCCGATCGCGTTTGCGGGCCCTTCCGAAGCGGGCCTTGGGACGCCAGAGGCGGTGCTCGTTATCGCGGGCCAGCGGATCGGCCTTGAGGCAATGCCCCTCCGCCTCGACGATCTTTCGCAGGTGTTTCCGCAAGCCGCTTACCTCCGGGTTGATCTTGCGCACGAAGTCCTGCTCGCGGATGACGCCCTCTTCGGCCAACTTCAAGGCGAGTTCCGTCATCAGGCCCTCCGCGAAGGAAACGACCGCACGCCGGTGGTGAATCCACCTGGCGACGTGCCTCGGCCCGGTCGGCCGTCGGAAATGGAAGAGGTGCCAGTTCCTCCGCTCGTCGAGGCCGAACCCCCAGTTGTGCCATTTGCTCCAGCCGGGGAACCCCGAGGCTTCCCAATTGTCCGCCTTGCCGGGTTCCCGATCCTCAGCACCGGAGGCCATCACCCGCTGATCCCGGAGGCGCTGCAGCCACCCCTCGATCACGGGGATCACACCCCGCAGCGTCGCGGCCATGATCTCCGAGTATGGCATTCCGGCCCGGATCGCCATGCGGATCGCCGCCTCGGGCGTGCGCGGGAACGGCTCGCCGTATTCTGCTTCCCACTTCGCGACGAAGTCCCGCTGCTGGGCAAGCCATCGGGCGAACCCCACCTGGTACTCGGGCGATCGCAGCCGTGTCTGAGCGCGACGCAGTCCGGCGGCCGCGCTCGGTGGGAGATTCAGTGGTTCGCTCATCGAAACTGTTGCCTCCATCCGCCGCCAATCAAGCATAAGCCCCCTAGGCTAAACGATATATCGGATCGCGTCGGGCGGGAAAGTTCGCCGCGTGGCCGCACGCACGGCTCGGCGCACGTCGGCTCCACGTGACGTCCGGGGGGCGGGGCGGGATGTCTCCCCCCCAACGGGGGACGAGGTGCCGCGGCGCGGGCATCATGGGCGACGATGTGCCTCGCCGGCGATACCGATTGGAGTTCACGCGACGGGTCCGCATCGCCCGCGACCTCGGGATCCCGGTCCGGTTCCTCGACCCGGCGGCCGTCGTGGGAGACGCCACGGGTTCGCCCACGTCGGCCCACGTCGCGAAGGAGGGGGAAGGTTGAACGAACCTACGACCAACGAGAGAACGCCCGCACGTGGCCAACGTCGGGCGATCGTGGCGGGGACGGGCGGTCTACCCGTGGCGGGCTTTGCGGGCCAAGGCCTCGTCGTGCCAGCGCTGCAACTCGATCTCGTCCGGCGTCGCGGGGCGGATCGTGCGGATGTCGCCCGGCGCGGCGGCACCGAGATCCCGCAGTGCCGCCTCCCCCTTGGCCCGGGCCTCGCATTCGTCGGCGGCGTCGACCAGGACGTAGCGGGCGAGCGTGGCGACGTAGTACGTGGTCATCGGGAATCGTCCTTCGTTCGGGGGATTGCGGAATGCCGACTACCAGACGCGGCCGTCCCAGCTCGTCGCGCCGTCGTTGAAGGCGTTCAGGAATTCGTTCGCCTCGTCGTAGTCGAACCCCTCGAGGACTTCGGCGACCGCCCGCCCCCCGTCGCTCAGGTCGTAGATGAAGACCGGGAAGAGCTGGTTCTCGACGGAGGCCATCGGCCGGCCGGCCAAGTACCGCCGCCCGACGATCAGGTTCAACTCGCGGCCTCGGATGCATTTTGTCGTCTGCATGTCGGGTCTCCGTTTCGTTCGGGACGAGTTCCTGCGGGACGACTCCAAAGGAGCCATGCGGGCCGCCGGAATGCAAGCGACTTCCGCCTCGGGGTGGAGCCTGTCAGCCGGATCCCCGTTCCGCGCGACGGCCGCGACGTTGGCCCACGTCGCGTCGGGAACGGAGTCGCGGGGAAACCGGCGACCAACGCGAGAACGCCCGCACGTGGCCAACGTCGGGCGTTCGTGGCGGGAACGGGCGGGCCGCGGCTACGCGGGTTGGGGCTGGGCGGACTGCCCCTCCTTGTACGCGGCGCGGAGCGCCGCGCGGATCTGCCAGACGCCGATGTCGTGGAAATCGAGTCGGTCGAGGCCGCGGGGTTCGAGCGTCGGCACATGCAGCACGTCGCGGGCGATCGACGCCAGCCATTCGTCCAAGGCGATCTCGGCCTCGCAACGGGCGGCGTTCGTCTCGTACTCCGCGCGGCGACCCGGCTCGTCGCATGCCGCGGCGGCCTTCCGCCAGGCCTCGGCCGCCTTCGGCCAGAGCTCGGCGCGTTCGGACCATTCGGCCTCGAGGCCCCAGTCGAGATGTCCCACCTCACTCGCCATCGTACCCCTCCTCGTTGTTCGGGTCGTGTTCCGCGCCGCACATCGTGCAACGGACGATCTCCGATTCGAGATCGATCCAAACCAGGCGATCCAATTCGGTTTCACCACACAACGGACAGCCCCAGGGAGTCGGGACGCGCTCGATGTCGTCTTCGGCGTTCATTCTTCGTCGTCTCCCGCTTCGAGCTGCGCGACCCACCGGTCGAGGTTGAAGTCGTCGCTCAGGAACCCGTGGTTCTCGCCGGCCATGATCTTCAGGTGATCGACGCAGTACGCCTCCGCGTGGCGGTCGTCCGTCGCCTCGACCACATCTTCCAAGAGGCCGATCGCGAACTGCAATGCGATCTGGGCCATCTCGACCTTGGCGACGTGGTCCGCCTCGGCGGGGTCGAACCCCTCCAGCTCGTCGATCAGGTCGCGGACGTTCGTGTCGTGCATCGTTCGTTCCTTTCGGTTGGCGTTCAAGCCCCGGCGACGCGCCGGGGCACGAGTCCACATGAGCCACAACGGCGGGGATCAATCAAGCGATGCTCGCGATCCCACGAGAGAACGCCCGGCGGGAATTCCCGTCGGGCGTCTCGTCCCGCGTCGCGTCCGGCTACGGGGCCTGGCGGGAAGCGGGCGGGTCGAGCTCGTCCGCAACCGCCAGCAGCGTTTCGCGGAGATCCTCGGCATCGATCCGCGTGGGGCGCTTCCCCGCTTCGAGGGCGACCTCGAGGCGGAGGGCGACCACGCGGAGGGCGTCGGCGACATTGTGTTCGGGCGTGGTCATGGTTGGCGTTCCTATTTCGTGTTGGCGGTCGTGAACATCCCGCGGTCGGTCTTCGCGAAGCGGGCGTCCTTCCCCTTCGCATTGATCTCGCGGATCATCGCGGCGTAGGTCGTCGCATGCGGGGTCTTGCCGCCGGGGGACTTCCAGTACCCCGCCGCTTCGGCCCGCTCGACGATCGTCTTGGCCTGCAGCGGTTCGCCCGCCTCGGCGAGGACCTTCGCCGCCGCCTGCTTGGTCGTGGTCTTCTTGGCTGCCATCGTTCGTCTCTCCCGTTTCGGGGTTTCGCGTCCGGCGGTCGAAATGGCCGCCGCGACGATGACAGCAGTTACCTCGACCGCGCGCCCGCATCCAGCCATGTTTCGCCGAATTCCGAAAGATTCTGGAAGCTCGCCTGATGCCCGAAAATGCCCGGAAAACCATCGATCCCGCCGGCTTGGCGATCCCCAATGCGGCCCGAAATCCCAGTCGAATACGGGTTCGCTGTTCTTCGAGGCATCGGTTTCGGAATTCTATTCCCGGCACAGACCGAGCGACTGAACGACGTTCTTGAGGAGTTGGAAAAGTCTGCCCGCGAAACGAGTCTCGACGGCTGCTCGTTGCATTGGGTCGAGGTGACGACGATCTGTATCGAATGCCATCGTTTCGTCCGCACCGTGATGATCGCCGGCGAAGAGTGGAACATCGCAGGACGCGGCCCGAGATCAGCAGATGCGAGGCAACGGCGCCCCGAGAGGTTCGTCCAAGGGAACGAGTCGGTCCGAAGTGCGGCGGATGAGGACCGGCGCGGTTCGGCTTTCGATGACCGTTCCGATGCGGGTCGCATTCGCGCTGATCGGAACCGTTCGCAGCGCGTCGAGTGCGGCGTCGGCGTCCTTCCGCGGAATGGCGATCACCATCGTGCCTTCGCAGGCGATGTGCAGCGGGTCGAGGCCCAGGAGCTCGCAGACCCCGCGGACTTCCGGCGTGACGAGCGGCGACTCCCATTCCACCAGTATCGACGCGCCGCACGCGGCCGACCATTCATGCAACACCGCACACGTGCCGCCGCGGGTGGCGTCGCGGAGCGCCTTGACGGGCACGCCCGCATCGCGGAGCGCTGCCACCGCGGGAAACAACGGGCCGCTGTCGCTTTCCGGCGGCGGGTCGAATTCGAGTTTTTCCCGCGCCGCCAGGACGGCGATTCCGTGACGGCCGATCGGGCCGCTCACCAGGAGCGCGTCGCCCGGCTGCAATGTCGCGGGTCCCGGCAGTTCGAATACGCGCTCCCCAATGCCGGACGTGGATACGAACAGACCGTCGGCCGCGCCCTTCGGTACGACCTTCGTGTCCCCCGTGACGACTTGGACGCCGGCGCGGCGCGCGGCCTGCGCGACGCTGGCTACGATGCAATCGAGCGCTGCAAGCGAAAACTCTTCTTCGATGATGAAGCCGAGGCTCATCCAGCGCGGCCGAGCGCCGGCGACCGCGAGATCGTTGCAAGTGCCGTACACAGCGAGCGAGCCGATGTCTCCGCCCGGAAAGAACAGCGGCGAGACGACGTAGCCATCGGTCGTGAACACGGGCGGACCATCGAGCGCAGGGAGCACCGCGGCGTCGGCGGCATCGGCCGGATCATCGTTCGACAGCGGCGGCAGGATGTGCCGGGCGAGCAGTTCGCGCATCAGCCGGCCCCCTTCGCCATGCGCGAGTTGGATTCGCGCGCCGTCGCCGACATCGGGAAGGGGGCAAGCCATGCTGACGGGATCATTCATCGAGTCGTTGATTCCGGGAGGCGCGCGTACCGATAGTACGCCGCGCATGCCCCTTCCGAGGAGACCATCGGCGCGCCGAGTGGTTTTTCGGGCGTGCATTCGGAACCGAAGCATTCGCACTCCGTCGGCCGAATACGCCCCGTCAAGACGTCGCCGCTACGACACGGAGACGGCTCGAGCACCGGAAGCGCGACGGAGTCGAATCGCTTCCGGGCATCGAATCGCCGCCATTGTTCGCGCAACCGGGTTCCCCCCTGCGGAATCGTGGCCAGTCCCCGCCACGGCCGGTCGCAGGCTTCATAGATGCTCTCGACGAGTCGCACGGCGTGGCGATTGCCTGCCTCGCGCACGCTTCGTCCGTAGCAGTTCGCGACTTCGGAGACCCCGGCTTCGATCTGCCGTACGCATTCGTGGATGCCTGTCAGGAGGTCGATCGGTTCGAAGCCGGTGACGACGACCGGTACGCGAAATCGCTCAACGAAGGAGCGATAACTCGCAAACCCGTTCACGGTGCAGACGTGGCCGGCGGCGAGAAAGCCTTCGACTCGGCAATGTTCGTCCTGCATGATCGCCTCCATCGCCGGCTGCACGCGGACGTGCGCGACCAAGAGCGTGAAATTACCAAGGCCGAGCCGGTCCGCCTGCTGGACGGCCAGCGCAGTCGCGGGCGCCGTCGTCTCGAAGCCGACTGCGAAGAAGACGACGTGACGCTCCGGGTTCCGATGCGCCAGGCTGACGGCATCGACCGGCGAATAGACCAGCCGCACGTCACCGCCGCGAGCGCGGGCCTGTTGCAGACTTTCGCGGCTGCCGGGAACGCGGAGCATGTCGCCGAAGCTGGCGACGATCACGCCCGGCCGCCGCGCCAGCGCGATGGCGAAGTCGATGTCTTCCGCGGGAGTGACGCAGACCGGGCATCCCGGACCGTGGATCAGCGAGACCGCCCCCTCGAGTTCGCGGTCGATCCCGTGGTGCAGGAGCCCGTGCGTCTGTCCGCCGCAGACTTCCATGATCGTCCGCGGGCGGGAGACCGTGCGACGGATCTCGTCGGAGAGCCGGCGGCAAAGACCAGGGTCGCGGTATTCGTCGACGTGTTTCACGGTTCTCCCTCCACGGCCTCGTCGAGTGCGAGTTCCGCAAGCGTCGCCAGCACGCGGCCGGCTTCGGCCGCATCGATGAGGCTGATTGCGACCCCGGCGTGGACCAGCACGTAATCTCCCGGCAGCGCTTCCGGGATGCAGGCCATGCTCACACGGCGGCGGACGCCGGCAAACTCGACGGTCGCCGCCGCGAACGGCAGATCGCGTTCGAGCCACTCGATCACGCATCCGGGAACGGCGAGGCACATGGTCGCGACTTCCTATCGGTGACGGATCGAGCGCGCCGCGATCGCAAGCTGCCCGGCCGCCAGTCCGCCGTCGTTCGGTGGGATCCGGCCCGGGAGTCTGAGCCGCCGCGGGCCGTCGATCGCTTGGACGACGGTTTCCGTCAGCAGCCGATTCTGAAACACGCCGCCGCCGAACACAACCGGCAAGGCGAAGTATCTGCGGGCGACCGCGGAGATGCCGTCCGCCAGAGCCCTGTGGAACCGCGTGGCGATTGCGCCGGGAGTGACGCCGGTTCGCAGATCGTTCCATAGCGCGGCGAACAACGGGCGCCAGTCGAGCTGTGCCGGCGATTGATCCGAGAGCGGCAGCGGATAGGTTCCATCGGCCGACGGATCGGCAGCCGCTTCGAGCATCATTGCCGCCTGACCGTCGAACTGCGCGACCGGCAACGGGAGCAGGATGGCGGCTGCCGCGTCGAACAAGCGGCCGGCGCTCGTCGTCCGGGGAGACAATCGCGGCAGATCGAGGAGCGGCAGAAGTTGCGCGAGAAGGGTTGGATCGACTCCCGGCAGGCCGTGCCGCCGCAGTTCTTCCCCGCCGATCGCCTGATTCAGCACGCCTGCGGCGGTGCGCCACGGCTCGCGGATCGCGGCCTCGCCGCCGGCCAGCACGAACGGCCGCAGGTGCGCGACCCGCTCGAACGAGCGGGCGCGATCGACAAGCAGGAATTCGCCCCCCCAGATCGTGCCGTCGGTTCCGTAGCCCGTGCCGTCCCAGGCGACGCCGAGGACCGCTTCATCGAGCAGTCCGTGTTCGAGCATTCCGGCCGCGACGTGGGCGAAGTGGTGCTGGACGGCGATTCTTCGCGGACTGCTTGTCGGCGACTCCCGCCCCGACCGGCGGCCGGTCCCGACCAGCGCATGCCGAGTGGTGAAATAATCGGGGTGCGCATCGTGAGCGAGGCGGGCTGGAACGAAGCGATACAATCGCCGCCAGTCCTCCAGTTGGGCGAGAAGCCGTTCCCGCGCGGCGAGCGAATCCAAGTCGCCGACGTGCGGGCCGAGCGCGGACTGCGCTCCGGTACTCCACGCGGCGGCGACTTTCTGATGGCCGCCGAGCGCGAGCGCCGGTTCGGACAGGGCGAGATCGAGCGGCAGCGGGGCCATGCCGCGCGCCAGGCGGATGGTCACGATGCGGCCTTCGATCGCCCGGACCACGCTGTCGTCGATCGGCCGTTCGATCGGCCGATCGTGGTGCAGCCACAGGTCGGGAATGCCGGCCAGGCGGCGCTCCGCTTCGGCCGGCTGGTATTCGAGCGGATCGCCTTCGCGATTGGCGCTGGTGCACACGAGCGGCCGCGCTGCGCCGCACGCGAGCCGATGGTGCAGCGGCGTCGTGGGGAGCAGCAGACCGAGCGTGTCGAGTCCCGGATGGACCGACGGGGCGATGAGGCCGTTTTCCCGCGATCGAACGAGGACGATCGGGTTCGACGGATCCGTCAATGCGGCTCGCTCCGCGTGCGAGAGCTGCGCCAACCGATCGGCCTCGTCGATCGTTTCGACCATCACGGCCAGCGGTCTGGCCGGACGTTCTTTGCGCGCGCGGAGCGTTCGCACCGCCGCATCGTTGCCGGCATCGCACAGAAGCTGATAGCCCCCCACGCCCCGCACGGCGACGATTCGCCCCGCGCGCAGCGCGGCGATCGCGACTTGCACCGCTTGCTCATCGCGACCCAGACCGCCGTCGTGCGCATCCGCAGCGTACACGCGCGGTCCGCAGTCCGGGCAGGCGATCGTCTGGGCGTGGAAGCGACGGTCGTCGGAGCTCGCGTACTCGGCGGCGCACGCCGGGCAGAGCGGGAAACCGGCCATCGTCGTGTCGGCGCGCTCATAGGGCATCGCGCGGACGATCGTATAACGCGGACCGCACGCGGCGCAGGTGGTGAGCGGGTAGCCGTGCCGGCGGTCCCGCGGGTCGTCGAACTCGTCAAGGCACTCGTCGCAGACCGCGACGTCGAGCGGCAGCGGCGTGAGCAGCGGGCCCTCCGCATCATCCCGCAGGATCGAGAAGCCTTCGCGTCCCGCGGCTTCGATTTCGCTTTCGTCGATCACAACCGGCCGGCAGCCCGCCGGAAGCGCCTCCGGGAGCGATTCGCGAAATTCGTCGATGCGGCGGCTCTCGCCTTCCACCGAGATTTCCAGCCCGCCGAGCGTGTTGCGGACGCTGCCGGCGAGATCGAGGCGATGCGCCAATCGCGCGACGGCAGGCCGCACGCCGCGCCCCTGCACCTGCCCGCGGAGCGAGAGGCGGATCGCGATGCGGACTTCGGGTGCGGCACGCGGGATCATTCGGCAGAACGATCGACGATGGAATGTCAGTGTCGTGCGGACCGAGATTTGCGCTACGAAAGGTGGATCCTCTTCCGTTCCGCTTCGAGATATTCGCACCACGCGGCGATCCCCTCATCGCGCACAGCGCTGACCTCGAAGAACGCGAGGTCCGGCCGGACCGAGCACGCGTCTTCCCGTGCCGCCTCGACCGAAAACGGAACATAGGGGAGCAAGTCGGTTTTGCTGATGACGACGATCCGACTCGTGCGGAATGCCTTGGGATACTTCCGCGGCTTGTCGTCCCCTTCGGTCGTGCTGAGGACGATGACCCGCAGATGCTCCCCCAAGTCGTGTGAAGCGGGGCAGATCAGGTTCCCCACGTCCTCGATGAACAGGAACTCGAACGGCTCGTCCCCCAGGTGAGGCAGCGCCCGCTCGACGAGCGGCAGTTCCAGATGACACGCGCCGCCGGTGGTGATCTGCCGCGTGGGAGCGTAAGGGGCGAGGCGTTCGGCGTCGCGTTCGGTTTCGACGTCGCCCACGAGGATGCCCACCCGCCGCCGCTCTCCGAGCCGCGCGGCCGTTTTCTGCAACAGCGTCGTCTTGCCGGCGCCGGGAGAGGAGAGCAGCCGCACGACGAACGTTCCGGCGCGGGTCATCCGCTCGCGGAAGGCTTCGGCAGCCCGGCGTCGCTCTTCGCGGAGATCCTGGTTCACATCGATCGTGCGTTGGATCATGGCGGGATTTCCTTCAGGCTTCATAGTACGGACTTCAGTCCGTACTACGAAGCCGATGGTCAGCGGTCGAGCGTGAGTCTCAGAAAATGCGTCGCGCAACTGATGCAGGGATCGTAGTTGCGAATCAGGTGCTCGCAGCGCTCGGTCGCCTGTTCGTCGTTCAGGTGGAGCACGCCCGGCACGAACTCCCGCAAGTCTTCTTCGATTTGCCACTGGTTCTGCGAAGTGGGCGGGACGATCTTCGCCTCGGCGATCAGGCCATCCTCGCCGATGCGGTAGCGGTGATACAACAGCCCCCGCGGGGCTTCGGTCGCGTGGCAGCCGGAACCGGGACGCGGCTCGAATCGCACGCGGGAGACGGCCGGCTCGGCGTAGTTCCGCACGATGGCGACCGCCTCCTCGAACGACGCGACGACCTCGATCGCCCGCGCCACGATGCTCTGGAAGTTATTGCTCGACGGCCAGCCGATGCCGCAGTTCTCCGCCTCGCGCCGGGCGATGGGAGGCAGTTGATCGAAGCAAAGGTTGATTCGCGCCAGCGGGCCGCACAAGTAAGAGGTCGCGTCGGGCAGCCGGACGCTGTGCAGCGCCGTGCTGTGCGGGACCTGCCGCTCTTCGAAGTGCGTCTCGTAGTCCTCGATGGGAATGTCGAGGCCGCTCGACGAGACGACGCGGCCCTCGTTGAACGGGTATTCGTCGGGATGCCGCAGCGCGACGAACTCATAAGGACGCTCGAAGTCGGGGAAGTCGAAGGCGGCGACGAACCGCAGCATCTCGATCGCCGCGTCGAGGCCCCATTCCAGATCGGGCAGCAGGGCAGCGAGTTCCTGCCGGCGGGGCGCGCGGTAAAATCCGCCGACCGTCACGTTGACCGGATGGACTGAGCGTCCGCCGAGCACGCGCAGCAGGTCGTTGCCGACCTTCTTCAGGCGCAGGCCCCGTTCGACGAACTCGCGATGATCGGCCGCCATGCTGATCCCGCTTTCGTAACCAAGGAAGTCCGGCGCGTGCAGCATCACGATGTGCAGCACGTGGCTTTCGATCCATTCCCCGCAGTACAGCAGCCGTCGCAGCGTGCGGATTTCCGGCGTGAGCGCAAGGCCGAGGGCGTTTTCGAGCGCGTGGCAGGCGCTCATCATGTAGGCGACCGGGCAGATGCCGCAGATGCGGGCGGTGATGTCCGGTGTTTCGCGGACTTCGCGGCCGCGGAGGAAGCTCTCGAAGAAGCGCGGCGGCTCGTAGATGTTCAACTCGACGTGCTCGACCGTGTCGCCGGCGAGCCGCACGTACAGCCGCCCCTCCCCTTCGACGCGCGTCAGGGCCTTGACTTCGAATGTGCGTCGGCTGGTCATGACGATTCCAGTCGGTCGCTCGCCTCGCGGAACTCCGGGGCGTAGCCGTTGAAGTTCCGCAACAGGCGAACCAGATGCTTGCGGCCGGTCCCGCGGCGTTCGTAATGATCGGTCAGGCTGACCACGTTCGGCGTTTCCTGCGGACCGTAGCAGCCGTAACACTCGCGATCGTAGGACGGGCAGATCGCACCGCAACCGGCCTGCGTGACCGGTCCCAGGCAGGCGACTCCCTGCGCGACCGCGACGCAGACCGTTCCGCGCCGCTTGCACTCCAGGCAGACGCTGTAGCGCGGCACGCGCGGCTTGCGGCCCAGCAGCAGCGACGTGATCAGCTCGACCGCCTGCCGCACGTTGATCGGACAGCCGCGCAGCTCGAAATCGACGGGGACGTGATCGGCGATGGCCGTGCTGGTGGCGAGCGACTCGATGTACCGCGGCGTGGCGTAGACTTGGCTGATGAACTCGTCCACGTCGGCCCAGTTGCGCAGCGCCTGAATTCCGCCGGCCGTGGCGCACGCGCCGATCGTCACCAGGAACCGGCTTTGCGCGCGGATGTCGCGGATGCGTTCGATGTCGTGCGGAGTGGTGATCGAGCCTTCGACGAGCGAAACGTCGTACGGCCCCTCGAGCGTCCGGCTGCGGGCTTCCAGAAAATACGCGATGTCGACTCGCTCGGCGATCGCGAGCAGTTCGCTCTCGGCATTCAGCAATGAAAGCTGGCAGCCATCGCACGAGGCGAACTTGAACACGGCCAGTTTGGGTTGATCCGACATCAGAACTCCTCGGTTTCCACGAACGGACCCATTCGCCGCCAGGTGAAGACCGGCCCCTCCTTGCAGGCGAACGCCGGGCCGAGTTGGCAGTGCCCGCAGAAGCCGACCGCGCAGTTCATGTTTCGTTCGATCGACAGGAACGCGTGCTCCGCGGCGACGCCGCGATCGAGCGCCTCGTAGATCACGAACCGCATCATGATCTCCGGTCCGCAGGTGAACAGGCGCGTTCGCCCGGCGTCGAGCGCGACGCGATCGAACAGCGTCGGCACGACGCCGATGTGCCCGGTCCAGTTCGCATCGCCGAGATCGACGGTGACTTCGATTTCGATGCCGGCGTTCCGCCACGTTTCGTACTCGTCCGTGTAGAGCAGGTCGGCCGGCTTCCGCGCGCCGTACAACAGCAGCACCCGGCCGAAGTCGCCGCGGTTTCGCATCAGTTCGTGAATCGCCGGCCGCAACGGAGGCAGCCCGAGTCCCCCCGCGGCGAGAATCACGTCGCAACCCAGGCCGTCTTCGACCGGCCACGCCGAGCCGAACGGCCCGCGCAGCAGGATGCGATCATTCACCCGCTGGCGCGCCAGCGCTTGCGTGACGTTACCGACCGCGCGGACGGTGTGCAACAGCCGTTCTGGCGCGCCGGGATCGGAGCTGATCGAGATGGCCGCCTCGCCGATTCCCGGCAGGTAGAGCATGTTGAACTGCCCCGGGCGAAAGCGATAAAGATCGCGCGTCGCCGGATCATCGAGCTCCAGTTCGTAAGTGGCGATGCCCGCGACCTCCGGCCGAATGGAGACGATCCGCGCCGCGTGCGGACGAAGCGGATCGTTCGCCGGAACGGTTGGAGCCGCCGCGATCATCTGGGCGGAAGCGCTCGCGGCCACGTTCGTCGAGACGTTCGTCACGGGGCGTCTCCTCGAATGGCGGCGACTTCCTCGGTCAGGTCGATCCCGACCGGGCACCAGGTGATGCACCGCCCGCAGCCGATGCAGCCCGACGTGCCGAACTGGTCGATCCAGCTCGCCAGCTTGTGCGTGAGCCACTGGCGGTACTGCGACCTGATCGTCGGCCGCACGACCCCCGACGCGAGATACGAATGCTCTTCGGTGAAGCACGATGCCCAGGCGCGTTCCCGGCGGACGTGCTCGCCCGACAAATCGGCCACTTCTTCGACCGTGCTGCAGAAGCAGGTGGGGCAGACCATCGTGCAGTTCGTGCAGCCGAGGCATCGCGCGGCCACGTCGTCCCAGCGGGGATGCTCCAGGTTGCCCAGCAGCAAATCGCGAATGCCGGTCGGATCCATGCGGCGTTGCCGCGGTTCGTCGGGACCGCCGTGCTCGCTTTCGCGGGCGTGCATGGCGCGTTCGAGATCGGCGGGAAGCGCGCGGGCTTGCGCGAGATCCTCCGTCGCGCACTCCGACCAGGCGACGCGGTCCATCACCGCGGCCCCGCGGTCCGTCCCGATATCGACGACGAAGCGGTCCTCGAGTTCCGTCAGCGCCAGATCGTATCCGCCGCGCACCGCCGGGCCGGTCTGCATCGAGTGGCAGAAGCAGGTCGCCGCCGCCCGTCGGCAGTTGACCGCGACCAGAAACAGTTTCTCCCGCCGCGCCTGGTAGCCGGGATCGACATACGGCCCTTCCAGAAACGTGCGGTCCTGCACCGCGAGCGCGTGCAGATCGCACCCGCGGACGCCGATCACCGCCAGCGGCGGTCCGGTCTCCGGCGGGGTGCGGCACTCCCAGCCGTCGTCGAGCTGCACCAGCTCCTGCACGCACTCCCGCGGCGGAAACAGGAAATTCTTGAGCGAATGCGGCCCGACGACGTAGTCGAACCAGCCCGCCTCGTCGCTTTCCCGCAGCCGGTAGCGTCCGCCGTCCTGTTCGTCGATCATCCCGATGGGAAGCTGCTCGACGCGCTCGATGTCGTCGAACACGATCGCGCCCTGGCTCGGCCGCGGTCCGATGGTGCGATAGCCCGCCTGGCGGAGCGCGTCGAGCACCTGTTGCAGATCGGTCTTGGCGAGGGCGACGGCGTCTCCCGGCGCGGTCGTGGTCCGTCGATCGGTCATGCTGACTCCTCAACGGAACTCTTGCGAGTTCCGCTACAGAACAAAGCTATTCGGCCGAGTCGAGCGATGCCGGCATCTGCGAACCGTAGACGTCCACGAGTTGCATTCGCGTCGCGGTCAGCCGCTTCGCCAGCGCGAGCGCGGCCCGCTTCATGAATTCGTAACCCAGCCGGGGAGACCGCTCGCCCATACTCCTCAGTTGCGCGCCGTCGAGCGCGATCAGCCGAGTCGCTTCGACGGTGCGGGCGGTCGCCGTCAATCGTTCGTTCTCCAGCACCGGCGACCAGCCGAGCAGATCGCCGGGGCCGACCGTCAGGATCCGCCGGCAGCCGACCCCCGCGGCGCACAACTCCAGAACGACTTCGCCCTCGACGACGAGAAAGATCGTGCGGGCCGGCTCTCCCTGCCGAAAGACGACGGAGCCGGCCGGAAAGTCGATCGCCTGGGAGATGCCGGCGAGCTGAAGAATCAACTCGTCGGAGACCTCGCGCAGGAACTGCACATTCCGAAGCATCTCGACGATTTCGCGCCCGTCGGCGCGCACGGATTCGGTCATGGCTCGTCCTCCAGCGTGACGCTTTCCAGCACGAGTTCCTCCCCCGCGACGATCGTCACGTCCGGTCGCCGGCACTCGGGACAGAAGAAGCGAAAATCGACGACGTCGAACGTCCGCACGCACCCCTCGCAGCGCGCCTGCAACGGAACCCGCCGGACCGTCAACCGCGCGTACCGCGCCGCCGACGACGACGGGGCAAGCTGCTCGAACGCCAGCCCGAGCAACTCGGGATCGACACCCGAAAACTCCCCCACTTGAACGCCGACCTCGGTCACGCGGCCGACGAGTTCCTCTCCGCTGACGATCCGTTCGATCTGCGTCAGCAGCGATCGCACGACCGAGAATTCGTGCATGTCCGACGTCCGTCGTTCCTAGTGAGGCTGAGCGTCGGATCCGCGCGATCCGAATGAATCGTGCGTCTCGTCGCCTCGTGCGGCGCGCTTCGATTGTATCACCCCCCGGCGGAACGTCACCCGCAACCGTCGCGCGTGGGAGGAGGGGCGAGCGACAGTTCGGCCCGAACGTCCGCTTCGAGCCGGCGAACGCACTCCCGCCCGATCGTGGTCAGGTCGATCCCCGGCACCGGCGGCTCGATCTCGACCGCCAGCACGACAAGTCTCGCGGGGCGCCGTCCCAGCGCTTCGGCGAGCCGCAGCGCGTCGGCGAGCGACCCGCCGTGCGTCGAGCGGCGCTCCGCAGGCAGTTCCTTCAGCCGGTCCCCGTCGATCCTCCGTACCATTCCCGCCAGCGACCCGGAAACGGAGACGTCGATGACGACTACCGCCGCTCCGTTCTCGAAGTGCTCGACGATCTCGAAAGGCGACGCCAGCTTGTGCACCCGCCCTGAGAGCGCCGGCTCGGCGCTCAGGTTCTCCGCGACCTGCCAGGCGACCCGATCGTCGCCGTGCGGGCTGCCAAGCGCGAGGATGCAATAATCGTTCGGAGGCATGTGGTTGCGCGGCGAAGCCTTTCAGAAGCAACCCTGTTCGATCTCCTGCTTCACGAGCTCCTTGAGCTTCTTGACGTTGCTTGTCTCCTGCTTCTTCATCTCCCGCCAGAACTTCTGCAACTCGGCGCGGCCCTCGGCGTTGGCGATGTACTGATCGTACCGCCAGATCGCGTCCAGGCGTTTGCTGAGTTCGTGGACGAGATCGTGGTCGTGATCGGCGCAGCCGCTCGTTTCGCCGATGTGAGCGTATTCCTTCTCTGCTGCAAGCGCCATGGCATCTCTCCTTCTTCTCAAGTGGAAACGAGAAACAGATCAATCCCGCAATCGAATCGAAGATTATCGGGCTAGGAAACTCTCTCTCGAAATCAGACGGTGACGGTCTCGGCGATGTCGGGACGAGTTGATGCCACGCTGCGCTAGCCCCGCAAAATTCCTTCTTCAACGAGGCATCTTCTTCAACGAATCCAACAACAAAGCCCCATGGTCCTCGACTCGCCGAGAAACGTCCGCCATATCCCGCCAGGCGTCATTCTCGGGCATCGCCCGCCTCTCGCGCGGCAGCGTGAAGAGGATTTCCGCACCGGTCCCCGCGGATCCGACGACGATCTCGCCGTCGTGGGCTTCGACGATTCGCCGCACGATGGCCCTTGCCTCCGCATCATCGCCCGCCTGTCCATCAAGCACCTCCAACCCCAAGCGGAGGATTGCCAGTTCATTCCTGGCTTCGTGGGAAATCGATGCGAACTCCTGACCGATGGTGGCAAGTCGCTCGATCTGGCCCGGATCGACCTTTGAGAAACTACACGTCACAGTTCCCTCCTTCCAGAACCGGCAGTGGTTTCGCCAACTGCGCGTGAAAGCATTGCCAATATCGACCGACTTCCTATCGCGGTCGTCTCCGGTGACGATTCGGCGTGGTCGTCGCCCGTTCGATCCGCAAACCCTGTGCCTCCCGCCGGAATCGGCCGCTGGACGCAGGAATCGGCGCGCGAGATCGGGCTGTTCCGCACATCTGGTGAGACAAAATGGCACGGACCATCGCCATTTTTATCGGGAACTCCTGTTTTCCGAGCCCACGCGCACGCGATTTGCAACGCCTCCGCGAGGTAGATCGGCGGCGGTCGCACTGATCGGTCGATCGACTCGAACGAGCGAGATGCTCCCTGATGAAGGGCGCCATCCGCCGAGGGAATGAGAAGTCGTTCGCGTAGGTCATTGAGGAGAGCGTAGTGAGCCGCGACACTCTCATGCTCTTTGCGCTCGACGCGACGCGCGACTTCGGCCGCAAGGTGAGCGAGCGGCTCGACGTGCCGTTGAGCGAGCACGAGGAGCGGGAATTCGAGGACGGCGAGCACAAGAGCCGCTCGCTCGTCAATGTTCGCAATCGGAAGGTGTTCGTCATTCAGACGCTGCACGGCGACGAATCGCAATCGGCGAACGACAAGCTTTGCCGGCTGTTGTTCTTCCTGGGTTCGCTGCGGGATGCGGCGGCGGGACGGATCACGGCCGTCGTCCCGTATCTCTGCTACGCGCGGAAGGACCGGCGGACGAAGCCTCGAGACCCGGTGACGACGCGATACGTGGCGGCGCTGTTCGAAGCCGTGGGGGCCGACCGCATCGTGACGATGGACGTCCACAACCTGGCCGCCTATGAGAACGCCTTCCATCGCACCCGTGCCGAGCACCTCGAAGGGACGAAACCGTTCGTCGAGCATTTCGCCGGACGGCTGCGCGGCGAGAAGCTGGCGGTCGTCTCTCCCGACGTGGGAGGCGTGAAGCGAGCCGAACGGTTTCGGGACGCGTTGGGCCGCGCTCTCGGCACGGCCCCGGTGAGTGCCTTCATGGAGAAGCAACGGAGTAGCGGAGTCGTCAGCGGGGAGACGCTGGTAGGAGACGTCGAGGGGCGGACTGCGATCCTTTTCGACGACTTGATCAGTGGCGGCACGACGCTCGCCCGCGCCGCGCGGGCCTGCCGCGCGCGGGGCGCGGTCGCCGTGCTTGGAGCCGCGACGCACGGAGCCTTTGCCGCGGGGGCCGAGGCGACGCTCGACGAACCGGCCCTCGATTCGATCGTCGTGACCGACACCGTTCCGCCGTTCCGGCTGTCACCCGAGTTCGTTCGCAGAAAAGTGACGGTTGTCGATTCAGCGCCGATGTTCGCCGAAGCGATCCGGCGAATTCACGAAGGGGGTTCGCTCGTCGAGTTGATGGAGGTGTGAGGATATGGAACAGGTTTACGAGAATCGGGCCGATGCCGGACGGACGCTGGCCGGCCAACTGGAGCAGTACGCCGGCCAGGCCGACGTGCTGGTTCTTGGCTTGCCGCGGGGTGGCATTCCGGTCGCCTGCGAGGTCGCGGCGGCACTCGGCGTGGAAATGGACGTGCTGATCGTCCGCAAGCTCGGCTTCCCCGGGCAGGAAGAACTGGCGATGGGGGCCATCGCCAGCGGCGGGATCCGCGTGCTGAACGACCGCGTGATCGAAATGGCGGAGATTCCGGACGAGATCATCGAGCGGGTGACACAGCGCGAGCTTGCCGAGTTGCAGCGCCGCGAGCAGGCGTATCGCGGCGATCGCCCGCAGCCGGCGATCGCGGGGCGGACGGTGCTGCTCGTCGACGACGGCCTGGCGACCGGCTCGACGATGCGGGCGGCGATCGCCACGGTGCGAACTCGGCAGCCGGCGAAAATCGTCGTCGCCGTGCCGGTCGCTCCGTCGGCGACGGTCGCAGCGCTCCGACACGAAGCGGACGAAGTGGTCTGCCTGATGACGCCGGTCGACTTCTTCGGAATCGGTCAGTTTTACGTGGACTTCACCCAGTTGACCGACAATGACGTGCGCCGGCTGCTGGCGGCGGCATGGCGCAAGTCCGGAGGTGCGGCGAACAGTCGGTCGCACCTACAGGGCAGGATCTGAAGCGCGTCATCGATGCCGAGAGAGCCGGCGAGGTCAGCCACGCGGGCTGCAATTATCGAAGGAGACGGAACGATGACGACTGAGTTGAGCGAACCCACCAACGTCGCCGTGCAGACCGGTGCCGTGACTTTGGGTGGAAGTCTGGCAGTACCGGCCGACGCGACGGGAGTCGTGCTGTTCGCACACGGGAGCGGCAGCAGCCGATTCAGTCGGCGAAATCGCTTCGTGGCGGAGGTGCTGCAACGGCACCGACTGGCGACGCTATTGTTCGACCTGCTCACGGCGGAGGAAGAGCGGATCGACGAGTTGACGCGGGAACTGCGGTTCGACATCGAGTTGCTTGCGGAGCGACTGACGGGAGCGGTGGACTGGATCGCTCGAGAAGAGGCGACCACCGGCCTGCCGATCGGCCTGTTCGGCGCCAGCACGGGAGCGGCGGCCGCGCTCATCGCCGCGGCCAGTCGTCCCACACGGGTGCAAGCGGTCGTTTCCCGCGGCGGCCGGCCCGATCTGGCAGGTGATGCCCTGCCGATGGTTCAGGCGACGACGCTGCTGATCGTCGGCGGCAACGACGAGCCGGTAATCGAACTGAACGAGGCCGCCGCGGCACGCCTGGCCGCGAAGCATCAACTCGTGATCGTGCCCGGCGCGACGCACCTGTTCGAGGAACCGGGGACGCTGGAGGAGGTCGCCCGGCTGGCGGCGGAGTGGTTCAGCGAGCATCTGGCGGGCCGTAATACTGGCCGAGCCGCTTCCCGGAATCAATAAGCGGCGGACTCGCCGCGGGCCAGTTCCAGGTAGCGGACCGCCTTCGACCGCCACTTCTCGACCTGATCCGCCGGAGCGTCCGGTAGATGCCAGACCGCGATCTTGGCCCGCGTCAAGGCGTGCTGGCTGCGATAGAAGGAGAGCAGCCCCCGCGACGCATCGTCGCCGGTGGTTTCGCGGTACGTGTCCCAGAGCAGCGTGCCGATCCAGGCCGCCCCGAGTCGCTCGCACTCCAGCATCAGAAACGACAGGTCCGACGCGGCGTCGAGCAGTCGCAAGTCGCGGCTGAATTCCAGGCAGTCGATGATCACCGGCGGCTGCTCCAGGCAAACGTGCTCGGGACGGAGGTCTCCGTGAGCATCGATGATCCACCCTTCGCGAACGCGAACTTCAAGCGAGTCGCGGCGATTCGACAAGTACCCGATCGGCTGGTCGCTGGCGGCTTCCACGAGATCGGCGGGCAGTCGGAACAAGGGCCGGAGCAGCTCCTCCCGCGTCCCACGGATGCCCTGGCCGAGTCGGGCGACGTACTCGGCGGGGGCCAGCTCGACCGTCGGCTCGCGTTGATAGAACTCCGCGAGCAGACGGCCGACGGCGACCACGTCCCGCGCGGTAACGGTCTGTTGCTCGATGGCGCGATCGAGCATTCGCTCGCGGGGAAGGCGGCGCATCTGCACCAGCCAGTCGACGACCGAACCGTCACCTGCAATGCTCATCTTCTCATCGGGATCGGTCGTCAATGGCACCGTCCCGTGGTACACATTCGCCGCCAACCGCCGGTTGAGCGCCACCTCCCGCTCGCAATCCGCGCGGCGGAGTTCGAGCGTGCTGAAATCGAGCGAGTCGTAGCGGATCGGTTTCTTCAGCTTCCAGGCGTGGCGGTCTGTCAGGAAGACCCAAGACATGTGCGTCTCGATCACGTCGACCCGGCTGGACCCGCACGGGTACGCCTCCGGCCGCGACAGGAACGCGACCTTCTCTTCGATCGTCGGAGACGATCCGGCATCGGGCACGATCATTCGCTCGTCCGTCGCACGCTTCGCACGCGCAGCCGTCAAGCCGGCCGCCCTCGCACGTGAACTGCGCATCGCATCATATCCGATGCTGTCCGATGACGGCGCATTCAGGATTCATTCGCCGGCGTGCTCGAGCTCGAAGCGGCTGGTGAAATGGTCGCGGTTTTCGGACACGAACTTGCGCAGGTCGTCCGTGGAAGCGGTGATCAGCTTACGACCGTCGAATGTCACGAACGGAACAGCCTGCGGGTTCGCCGCCAGATGCTCGTCGAGCCATTCGAAGTCGATCGCCGCGAACTTCGGCTCGGCGTCGATCGTCTCCACGAGGTAGACCGTGTGGATCGGAATGAGGTGGAACTGGTAGAAGGCGCTCGTCTCGACGTTCGTCTTCTCCGGGAACAGGTCCATGAACGTCGCGTCCCCGATCCGCGTCAGATGAACGACGAAGCGGCCCGTGCGCCCATCTTCATCGGCATAGCTGAGGTGATAGGCATTGTCTCCGTGCTTCGTGAAGTGCCAGGTGGCCGTGGAGTCCTTCTGTTTCCAGCGACCGAGCAGCGCGCGGTCGAAGGTCACGTCCTTCTCGGTGTAAACCGGATTCAGTGATGGAACGCACCCCGCGAGCAGCAAGGATGCGAGCATGAGGTGCTGCAGGACGATTTTCATGATGAACGTTTCCAGGTATACGGGCTACCAATTTCTCAACCGACGAAGTGATGATGCCGTCCGACGAGCCGCACCGCCGTGGCCTGCGGCCCCTGCTCTCCTTCTTCCTCGGCGAATCGCACCTCGTCGCCGACCTCGAGCTGGTCGAGCGAGGTGTCGATCAGGCTGTTGGCGTGGAAGTAGATCTCGCGGCCATCGGGAGCGGCGATGAAGCCGTAGCCGTCCTGCGGGAAGAAACGGAGAATGCGACCGTGCGGCGGAGTCTCTCGCGACTTGACGTCGCCACGCATCTCGCGGACGTAGTCCTGAAGCTGGCGGCGGGCCTCGTCGAATGCGTCGCGGATCGTGACGTGCAGGTCCGGGTGCGCCTGATGCAATCCGGGACCGCGATCGACGCTGATCTCGCGACGAGGGACCGCGATCCGGATCCGCACGAGGTAGTCGTTGCCCGCCCGGTGATGATGGTGCGGAGCTTCGACGATCACTTTGCAGCTCGTGATCCGATCGAAGAACTCCTCGAGCTTCGCAGCTCTCTCGCGGATCGCATTCTTGATCTCTTCGGAAGGTTCGACGTGCCGGAAGCTGATGTCGAGTGGGACCTGCATGGTCGTGTGCTCCGTTTCGCAAGCGTGCCGGAAAGGTAGATCGTTCGACACTTCTGTCTCGCTATTCATGGCCACAGCTTGCGGACGGGCGCCGGCAAGGCCTGTTTGACGTCGTCGATCTCGCCGGGAGTGACGTGCTTTTCGAGCACGCTGAACACCGCCCGGGCGATGTTCTCGACGTCCGCCTCGAAGTCGAACGGATAGGACTTTTCGATGTGGGCGAGGAATTCCTCACGGCTGCGCTCCTTGAGAGGCTTTCCCGCGGGGTGCCAGCCCTCGAAGAAGATTCCGCGGACCAGCATCGGCAACTGAGCGGCGAGATGGGCCGTCTCGTTGACGGGCAACCGGTCGCGCAGCGCGTGGAGCACGACGCGGAACGCGTGATAGGCCCGGTGACGGTCCTCCCACTCGAGTTCGTCCATCAATTCGGCGAGCCAGATGTTCGTCGTCTGCAACGTGCTGTCGAAGGTCTCGAGTCCGGTCGCACTCATGAGTCGCCTCCGTAGGGATGTTCTGATATGGGAATCAAGCCAAGCAATGCGAAGACGCCCTGCCCATTCGGATCCGGCAGAGGTTTGCTCGTGCAGTCTCTTCCGCCTCGACGTATCGCAAGTCGCGTTCCGCGGGATCGAGAACTCGGACCAACTCATGAAACGAAGCCGCAATGGACTCCCCGATCTGCTTTCGACCGTGTCGCCAGCGGTATGGAACCGCACGACTTGGGACAGTGATTCCAATCTCCGCGCGGCGTCCGGCGCAGGTACAGGATCCGCGGAAATGCACCGACCGGTGGCCATGAAATTTGGCCGCCGGTCGGACATCGCCTCGCGCGAAGCAATCGAAGAATCCTTGCGGTTCTCCGTGGGCCGTGCGGCTTACGGAGAAACCAGGATGTCGTTCTCGACGGCCGAAACGCCGGGCGCCGCCCACGCGGCCTGCTGCGCTTCCTCCCGCTCCGCCCACGAGCGCACCCGTCCGGTGAGGATCACTTTGCCGTCGCTCACCGCGACACCGACTCGCCGGGCATCGACCTCGGCACTGCGCTGGAACGCGGCCTCGATCATGCTCGTGACGTCGCGCATCGAGACGTGCGGCTTCACGACGATGTTGTTGGAGACTCCCCTCACGCCGTTCAGGAAGCGAATGGCATTCATGGCAGCTTCCCTCTGGTACTGCCACTCCGCCTCGCCCTCCAGCGTGACCCAGCCCTTGTTGACGATGGCCTTGATCGTCTCGTCGGGCACCTGGTAGTTCGACCGGAGAGCGCCGACGCAGGCGTGCGCAACGTCTTCGTCGGTGTGCCTCCCCTTACCGAGCAGCTTGACCTCCAACTCCTCCGCCACGGCCTTGACGCCGTAGACGCGCTTGACGGCCTTCTCGGCTGCGTACTTTTCCGTGTAGGAGGGAACGTGACCGGTGAGGGTGACGACTCCATCCTGGACGGCAACGCCGATGTGAGCTTCGTTCACGCTCGGCTCCCACCTCAATTCGTTCTCCACGTCGCGTTTCAGCTCGCTGTCCTTCTTCATCGCTGTTCCTCCTGTGAAGTCGACCTTGGGGATAAGATCCCTTGCTCAACGCGTCAGCCGTGTCGACGCGTTCTGAATCGCTGCACGTCGACCGCAAGCGGCGTGCCGGAGATCGAGAAACCCTTTCGCGGCCGAGATTGATGCGGCAATCCATTGATGGTGGCTTGGATCTGTCGCGTTGCGACGGTATCACAATCACCGTAACCGGCGGAATGCGTGCGGATCCGCACATACGCGATCGGGCACCATCGCACACTACGGCTCGTTTCCTGACCGCGGCCTTCTGGTCGCGAAGAAAGGCTGGACCGTGTCGCAATCTCTGCCATCAATCCCCGAGTTGAAGTTCGAAACCGCTTCGGAACACCACACGCGCGCGGTGCCGGTGGCCTCGTCATCGGACTCCGTCGAGACGGTCATTGCGTCGTTGCGGGGCAAGCGATTCGATTCCGCGTCGCAAATCATCGTTTGCGAGGCGGAAGATCACCTGCTCGGCGTCGTGAATCTCGAGGATCTGCTCGCCGCGGCGGACGGGACTACGCTCGCGGAGATCATGGACCCCGAGCCGCCGGTCGTGATGCCCGGCCTCGATCAGGAACTGGCCGCCTGGAAGGCCATCCGGCATCGGCAGACCGGGCTGGCGGTCGTCGATGCAGAGCGCCGCTTTCAGGGGTTGATCAGCGCCCGGCGAATGTTCGAGGTTCTGCTGTGGGAACACGACGAGGACACGGCGCGTTTGGGAGGGATCCTGGCGGTCGGCGCCACCGCGCATGCCGCAAGCGACGAGCCGGTACCTCGTCGGCTAATCCATCGATTGCCATGGTTGCTGGCCGGGCTTTTGGGGGCGGTGCTGTCGGCGGATCTGGTGGGAGCGTTCGAAGCGAAGCTCGAAACGCACCTGATTCTGGCCTTCTTCGTGCCGGGCATCGTGTACCTGGCCGATGCGGTCGGCACGCAGACCGAGACTCTGGTCGTCCGCGGGCTTTCCGTAGGGGTGCGCATCGAACGCGTGTTCCGCCGTGAAATCGTCACCGGATTGCTGATCGGGCTGGTGCTGGCGTCATTACTCTATCCGGTCATTGCTTGGCGCTGGCAGCGGCCCGATGTGGCGGCGGCGGTTTCCATTGCTCTGTTCGCGGCGTGCTCGATCGCCAGTACGATTGCCATGGCCTTGCCTTGGGCTTTGAATCGGCTCGGGCAGGATCCCGCCTTCGCCGCCGGCCCTTTGGCAACCGTCGTTCAGGATCTCCTATCGGTGTTGATCTACTTTCTCGTGTGTCTCGCCATTGTGTAGGGGTTGCTTCACGCCACGTCGACCGATCAATCTGCGGCATTTACCCGAATGCGTCCGCGCGTGCTGATTCGCACGGTGCTGGTCGCCCCGCACGTCTCGCGGCGGCGCAGGGACGCCGGATTCTCCGGCCGCGCACGGATTCTGAGCGGATTTCGGCCCTGGACTGCGGTTGGGCGGACCACGCCGGATGGCGGAAGGGGTCACCGAGTGAAAGTTGGTCTTGCGCTCGTGGCGCGGTATTCGCAAAGCTTCCGTTGTTCGCGGCGCAGCTTCCCGTTCCAACGAACTTCCCGAGACGCAGCGCGATCCCGCCAGGAGAATACTAAATGATCTTCGGCATCACCGACGAAGCCGCCCGGCAACTCCAGTCACTTCGCGTAGACGAGGCTGGAGGACGTGACGATCCTGATGGACCGGATCGCCGCGGCGGAGAACACCGGCCGCATACTCGAATACGACGGAGACTCCGGCGAATTCCGCGTGGTGCACCGGCGAGTTGCCGCAGGTCCAGACCGGTCGACTTCCAGAATAGGGAAGTCCACGGGGGCCTTTGCTGCCGACGCGAGTCGGCGCGCTCGAGCGAAGTAGCCTTGCACTGCCGCAGCCCTCCCTCCGCGAGTGCCCCTCATGGAGGAATTCCTGGGGGACGATGCGCGTGCATTATCGCACACCGCACGCTCGGAGCGTGCGGGAAATCGTCGTCCGGGACGCGATCTTTCTCCACTCTTCCGCGGACATTTGGGGACGATGTTCCGCATCTTCGACGGGAGACTCGAGTCCCGACGATTGTTGGGAATGAGTGTTGCAGGGAGGGACTTTCGTCCCGCAGTCACCGGGATGCACCGAACGGTTTTTCAACAAAGGAGGCGAAGGATGGCCGGAACATTGACGAAGCGGATGAGCGGCTTGCTGCCTGCGGTCGAGCGTGGGCCGATCTCGGCGCTGCGGCACGAGATGGATGATCTCGTCGGGCGGTTCTTCGGCGAAGACAAGGAGCAGTTCTTCGGCGGCGGCCTTCCCGATCTCGACATCTCCGAGACCGACTCGGCCGTCGAGGTGAAGATGGATCTCCCCGGCGTCAAGCCCGAGGAGGTCGACATCGATCTCTCCGGCGACGTGCTCACCGTCAGCGGCGAGCGGAAGGAGGAGAAGGAGTCGAAGGAGAACGGCGGCAGGAAGTTCCACCGCGTCGAGCGGCGGTACGGCAGCTTCTCTCGCTCGGTGTGGCTTCCCTGCGCCGTCCAGGAGGGGAAGGTCGACGCCCGCTATCACGACGGCGTGCTGACGATCACGCTTCCCAAGTCGGAAGCGTCGAAGTCGAAGAAGATCAAGGTCAAGGCCTGAGTCGACCTGCTCACCCAATCCTCGTCCGCATCGAAGGAACGCAACATGACATGCACCACGGACAAGGCGATGGTCGCCGGCTTGCGGGCGCTCGACATCGCCCGCATGAATGCACTTCAGCTTGTCGGCGCCATCCGCGCCGGCGGGCTGGAGACGCTGCGGCCGGAACTCCGTCAGGAACTGGAACGCAGTGACCGCGCCGCGCTGGTGCTGTTGGTGTACCTGGCGCGGCGCCGCTGCCGGAACGAAGGATTCTGATTCACGTCAGGAACAAGCGACCACATTTCCCCCTTGCCCTGAACCCTCACCAGGAAGCCGATGATGCAGCCCACGCAGAAACCATCCGTGATGCTGGAAATCCCGCACGACATTCGCGCCCGTCAGGAGCAGTTGCTCCGTCTGCATGAAGAGATCGCTCGCGAGAACAAGTCGCGGAACGACAGCGATCGGCGTTGAAATCACTCACGCAGCACGACCGACTCGCACGCCCGGTGGTTTTCGCCGGGCGTGCGTCGCTTTTTTCGGTTCGGCCGGCGAGGCCGGGCGCGGGTCGTCGGCCGCTGGTTGGGGACGAGTTCCCCGGACTGCCTCATTTTCGTTTCCATCCGTCCATTCGTTCGGGTAGGATCCACCGGTACGTTGATTTCCCCCCTCCTCGTACCGGGCCATTCCGATGGACATTCTCCTCGTCGAAGACGACGTCGACTTTCGACAGAACTGTGCCCGGTGGTTCGCGCGGAAGGGGCACCAGGTGGCGGAGGCCGGGAGCGGGTCCGAAGGGCTGGCGCTGCTTGAACGGGCGGTGTTCGACGTCGCGGTTCTCGACATGAACCTCCCCGGCATGACGGGGCTGGAGCTGCTCGATCGCGTGAAGTCGGCCGGAACCGAGATCGACGCGGAAATCCTGATGCTCACCGGCCAGGGGACGATTGAGACCGCCGTGCAGGCGATGAAGCTCGGCGCGTCGGATTACTTGACGAAGCCGTTTCCCCTCGCTGAACTCGAGCAGCGGTGCCTGATGGCGTTCGAGCGGGGCCGGATGCGGAAGGAGAACCGGCAGCTCAAGCAGCTCATCCAGCGCGGGCGGCCGAGGACGAAGATCATCGGCCGCTCGGAGGCGCTGGAATGCGTGTTGAAACTGATCGAGCGCGTCGCGGCCAGCGGCAAGCCGGTGCTCGTTCTGGGCGAGAGCGGCACTGGGAAGGAGCTCGCGGCGCGGGCGCTCGTCGAAGCCAGTCCGCGGGCCGAACGGCCGTTCGTCACCGTCAATTGCGGGGCGATTCCCGAGCAGTTGGTCGAGAGCGAGTTCTTCGGCCACGAGAAAGGCTCGTTCACCGGCGCGACGGCCGCGAAGCCCGGCCTGTTCGAGATCGCCGACGGCGGGACGCTGTTCATCGACGAGATCGGCGAATTGCCGCCGGCGCTGCAACCGAAACTGTTGCGGGTGCTTGAGGACGGCTGGATGCGGCGCGTTGGTTCGCACCGCGAGCGGCGGGTCGCTGTGCGGATCATCGCGGCGACGAATCGCGATCTGCCGGCCGACGTGAAGGCCGGGAAGTTCCGCGAGGATCTCTATTACCGCCTCAACGTGATGACGGTCGAGTTGCCGCCGCTGCGCGACCGGCCGGGGGACGTCGAGGAACTCGTGCGGCATTTCCTGGGGAAGGAATGGACGGTCGCGCCGGAAGCGCTGCGGATGCTGAAGCAGTACCGCTGGCCGGGAAACGTGCGAGAGTTGCGGAATGTGCTGGAGCGGGCGATGGTGCTCGCCGATGCGCGAATCGTCACACCCGACGACCTGCCGCGGGAGGTGGTCGAAGCCGAGCCTTCGGCCAGTTCATCGTCGAAGTCCGCGACGCAGACGGCGAACGCGAGCGAACCGGCGGACGCCCACCTGGCGGAGATCGAGCGGGCACACGTTTTGCAAGTGCTGCAGGACCATCAAGGCAACAAGGCCCGCGCCGCCCAGGCGTTGGGGATTCATCGGCGGAAGCTGTATCGGCTGTTGGAGCGATTCCAGATCGTGGAGCCGATGGAAGGCGCGAGCCATTAGTCGGGGCAGGCGCGAAACCGCAAGCGATTCCGAGGACGAATCTTCCGTGCCGACTTCGCCGATCCATCCAAGCCTATCCGAGTGGGACTCGGCCGATTCGCGGTTCCAGCTGGTGTTCGAGTCGTCGCCGGCGGGGATGATCATCGCCGATTCCCAGGGGCGGATGGTGATGGTCAACGCCGCCGCCGAGCGCTGGTTCGGCTACGAGCGGGCGGAACTGCTCGGGCAGCCGGTCGAACTGCTCGTGCCGGAAAGATATCGCGCGCGACATCCCGAATTCCGCGAGCGATACATGGGCCATCCCGAGGTTCGGCCGATGGGAGGCGCGGGAGCGGAACTGTTCGCGCGCCGCAAGGACGGGAGCGAGTTCCCGGTCGACATCAGCCTGCACCCGATCCGCACCGCCGACGGCATGTGCGTGCTGGCGAACCTCGTCGACATCACCGAACGAAAGCGCATCGCCGAAGAAGAGCGGCGGCGAGAGGCGATCGAGCGCCTGGCGGTGCTGGGGCAGCTCGCGGGGGGCGTGGCGCATGAGATCCGCAACCCGCTGGGAGTCATCAAGAACTCGGTGTATTACCTGCAGATGTTCCGCGACGGTCTCGCAACCGACGCGCGGGATTGCATCGACGACATCGAGCGCGAGCTGCACTCGGCCGAGCGGATCGTCAGCGAGTTGCTCGACTACGCCCGCGACCCTCGGCAGCACGCCGTGCGGTTCGTGGCCCAGGACATCATCGACCGGGCCGTGGCGAAGTCGGAGGTTCCGTCGCACGTGCGACTCGAGCGGGTCTCGGAAGCGGCCGAAGCGATCGTACTGGCGGATCCCGATCAGATCGAGCGGATCGTGCTCAATCTGGTCCGCAACGCGGTGCAGGCGATGCCCGGCGGCGGGTCGTTGACCGTCCGCAGCGCGGCCCGCGAAGGCAAGCTGATCGTGGAGGTCGCGGACACCGGCCCGGGACTCGCGCCCGACGAACAAGCGCGGATCTTCGAGCCGCTGTACACGAAGAAGGCCAAAGGAATCGGCCTCGGCCTGCCGGTCTCGAAGCGGTATGCGGAACGCAATGGAGGCGCGCTGGAGGTGGAGAGCGTGCCGGGTGAGGGAGCGACGTTCCGGCTCACGGTGCCGCTCGCAGAGGAGCGCGCCGCGCAGGAGGCGAAACCATGAAGACGAATTCTCCGATGCGGCTGTTGATCGTGGACGACGAACCGGGAATGCTCCGCACGTTGCGGCGGATCATGGCGGTCAAAGGGTTCGAAGTCGAAACGGCGGCGAGCGGCGAAGAGGCGGTCGAACGCACGGAGTCGTGGCGGCCCGATTGCGTCCTGATGGATATTCGCATGCCCGGCATGAACGGCGTCGAGGCGTTCCAGCAAATCAAGGAGCGCGCCCCCGGCACGCTGGCGATCTTCATGACGGCTTATTCCGGTTCTTCGCTCGTCGACGAAGCCGTGGCGGAAGGGGGACTCGACGTATTTCCCAAACCGCTCGACATCGACGCGCTGTGCGAGCGGATCACGGCGGCCGCGGCCGAGCAGCCGCTGTTGATCGTCGACGACGACCAGGGTTTCTGCAACTCGCTCGAGCGGGTGCTGAAGTCGAAGGGTTACGACGTTCGCGCGGTGCAGACGTTCGACGCGGCGCTCGCCGCCTTCCGCAGCCGGCCCCGCGGCATCGTCCTGCTCGACATGCGGCTCAACGGCCACTCCGGACTGGAACTGCTGGAGCGGGTGCGTCAGATCAACCCGCACATCACGGCCATCCTGATGACCGGCCATGCCGACCTCGAAACGCAGATGCGGCAGGCGTTGTGTTCGGGCCTGTGCGCCTGTTGGACGAAACCGCTCGACCTCGACCGGCTGCTCGAGGCGATCCGCGCGACGCTGGAAAAACCGGACGGCATGATCGAGGATCGCCCCGATGACGGAACAGCCCGCGAGAACTGACCCGTCCACCCCGATGCAGGACGATCCACACCAGCCGGCGGTTCTCGTGGTCGACGACGACCCGGGGACGCGCCGCAGCCTGCGGCGGATTCTGGCGCTCGACGGCTATCGAGTGGACGAAGCGGCCAGCGTCGCCGACGTGCGGGCGATCACGAACTGGAACGACTATGTCGCGATCCTGCTCGATCGCCGGTTGGCGGACGGCTCGGCCGAAGAACTGCTCCCCGAGCTGAAGCGATGGGCGCCGCACGCCGCGGTGCTGATCGTCACCGGGTTCGGCGACCTCGAGAGCAGCATCGCGGCGCTGCGGGCGGGGGCGGCGGATTACCTGCTCAAGCCGGTCGAGCCGGAGACCTTGCGCGCCCGCATCCGGCACTTCGCCGACCTGCGGCAGACGCATGATGAACTCGAATCCGCCCAGCGGAAGCTCGTGCAGTCGGAACGGCTGGCGGCGATCGGCCAGATGGTGACGGGCCTCGCGCATGAGAGCCGCAACGCCCTGCAGCGCGCCCAGGCGTGCCTCGACATACTCGAAATGGACCTCGAGAATCAGCCGCCGGTGCTCGACCTCACCGCCCGCATTCGCAAATCGCTGGTCGAACTGCACCGGTTGTACGAAGAGGTTCGGGGATATGCGGCCCCGATTCAACTGGACCTTCAGCCGTGCGACCTTCGCGAGACGTGGCGCGCGGTGTGGGCCGCAGTGATCGAAGCGAATCCGGGTCAGAGCGTGCGATTGCGCGAAGCGGAGCCGGACGACCTCGACCTGCGGATCCGCCTGGACCGTCATCGCATCGAGCAGGTGCTGCGAAACATCTTCGAGAACGCGCTGGCCGTCTCGCCGGAGGGCGGCGTCGTCTTGGTACGGTGTGCGGAAACGGCACTGGAGGGCCGCCCCGCCGTGCGGATCGCGATCGCCGACGACGGTCCCGGTCTGACTTCCGAGCAACAGCAGCAGATTTTCGAGCCGTTCTTCACCACGAAGACCCGTGGCACGGGTCTCGGCATGGCGATTGCGAGACGGATCGTGGAGTCCCACGGCGGAACCATCGCCGCGGGGAACACCCCGCAGGGCGGGGCCGAGATCACGTTGACGCTGCCGGCAATCCGATGACCGCCCAACGAGTGCGGACGCCGCTTCCGGTTCGTGATCTCTCGACGCGCCACGACGCCAAGTGCCAGGCGGATTGCCGAAGCGATCATGTGCCGCGCGCAACGCAGACGTCGAGCCGATTCTCGACTCCCCGGATCCCGTCGATTCGCATGACGGCAGCTTGCGCCATCTGCTTCATGAAGTACGACGGAACGCTTCCCGACAGCAGAACGACGCCGCCACTCACCTCGCATCTCACGGAGCGGAGCACGGGATAACCGCTGGACTGCAACGCTTCGAAGGCGCTGGCTTCGATCCGCATGTCGCAGCTCCAGATTTCGGACTGCGGCGCCTTCTTCGTCCGGCTGCCAGCATACGTGGAGATCATGGCCTTCACGGCTGAGTGTGCCTCGTAATCGGCGAATTCGGCTCGAGTACCCCCTTCCGCATGTTCGATGCCGGTCGGCGGAAATGCGCACGCGACGACCATTTCCCGCGAGGTAGGCATGACCTGGTCGTCGAAAGCGATTTCGGGACAGCGGTCCCCGCGCTGGAAACGTGCGGATTCGCACGCCGGAGCGCGATCCCCCAATTGGCTTGTCGAAACTGCTCGACAGGCCTGCCGCGCTGCACGGGGTGCGGCATGACAATTGCGGTATTCGATCGTCCGAACCCATCACCGCGCGCAACACCTCCCCGCATGAGCACCGATCACGCTGACGCTGCCGAAACGACGATGACTGCCGAACACCTGCGGATCGCAATCGCCGACGACGAGCTCGATATGCGCGAATTCCTGGCCAAAGTATTGGCGCATCTGGGGCACGACGTGCTGGTGACCGCTGTCGACGGCCGCGAACTGATCGAGAAGTGCCGCCAGACGCCCGTCGATCTGGTCATCACCGACATCCGCATGCCTCGGATGGACGGCTTGGATGCGATCCGGGAGTTGTGCCGCGAGGCGCCGCGGCCGGCGATCCTGATCTCGGCCTACCACGACGACGAGCTGATCCAGCGGGTCCTCCAGGAGCAGGTTCTCGCGTATCTGGTCAAGCCGGTTACCCGCGATCAGCTTCAGCCGGCGATCGTGCTGGCCATGCGCCGCTACCGCGAGTTCGAGGAGCTGCGGCACGAGGCGGAGGACATGCGGCAGGCGCTCGAAGACCGCAAACTGATCGAGCGGGCCAAGGGAGTTCTGATGACCCGCGGCTGCCTCTCCGAACCGGACGCCTTCCGCCGCATGCAGCAGCTCGCCGGCGAGAAACGCTGCCGAATGGTCGAAATCGCCCGCTCGATCATCACCACGGAAGAAGCCTTCACCAGCTGAATCACGTGACGACGCCGCGTGCCCGAGTGTGCCGATCCGCACACTCGGGCCGTTCCCGCACGCTTGCCGACGGCCGCCGCGGGGCGATCCGCCGATCGAGTCGAACGCCGGAACAAAATGTTCGCCCGCAACTCCACGACTGTAGGTGAGACTTGCCCCGCGAATCGTTCTGCGTCGCGTTCGGCGCGGGATTTGCCTTGCACGCACGGCGTCGGGCCAACAGCGCCTTTTGATCCACTTTCACGCAGCAGAAGGAACTCGACCGTGACTCCGCAGACCACCGCCGACATTCAACGCGACGACAAGCACCATTTGTAGGACGTGCCGTTGGACCTCTCGATAGGAGAACCTGCAATGACCATGACTCACACCGACTTCAAACGATCGTTCATGGATGTGTCCCCCCACGCACGGCCGGGAATCAGGGAAATCAGCGATGACGACGATCGGCTCGACGACGAGCCGAACGGGCATCCGTTCCGCGACGCCGAGGCGGCTGAAATCGTCCACGATTTCCGGAACACGCTGGCGGCCATCTCGATGCTTTCGGAGTTCATGCTCAAGGATTCGCCGGAGGGTTCTCCGGTGCGGGAAACCGCGTGCGACGTGCGGCTCGCCTGCAAGGACGCGCTGGCGTTGTGCGGACGGTTGCTGACCTCGTCGCGGGACACGGGCGACTTCGACCAGCGGATCGATCTCGCGACCCTAGTCACGGAAATGACGGCGCAGTTGCAAACGTGCATGCCGCGCAGGGCGGTGCTGCGGTTCGATCTGGCGACCGACTTGCCGCTGCTGGATTTCGAGCCCGTGGCGTTGCGGCAGATCGTGATGAATCTCGTCAAGAACGCGGCCGAGGCGTTGGGCGATCGGCTCGGCGTCGTGACGATCAGCACCGGTTGGATCGAACTCGACGCCGCGGGTCTGCCGGACCCAAGCGGCAGCGGCGGCCTGCGACCGGGACGGCGCCCTTGTCTTTCCGTTTCTGACACCGGCCGCGGAATCGACGAGGAAACGAGAACGCGCATGTTGGAGCGGTCCTTCACAACGAAGATCAATGGACATGGCTTGGGGCTGGCGTCGGTGCGCAGGATCGCCGCAGCGCACCGGGCGGATATTCTGATCGACAGCCGCGTGGGCACAGGGACGACTGTCCGCGTGGTATTCAAGAACGTGGTTCGCGAGAAACCGAGGTGATCCGCAGAGCAGAGTCGGGCCTGATCGCACAGTCGACCGCGCGGTTTACGGCTGGATCGTCGCGATTCCGGCCGCGATGGTTTGGGTGTATTCCCACAATCTATTCCAGAAAATGGTGGAATTGACGCGCATTAACTGTGTCGACGATGTGATTGGACCAAGCGAATCACGGGTTCGAACGAACCCGTGGAAGTTGAAGTTCGGGCGGTTCTCACTGGTTGCGTCGGCTGTGGCCGTCGCCGGCGTTCTGTCCCTTGCTCCGGCCCGTACGGCGGAGCCTGCCGAAGGGGGGTTGGCGCACGGCGCGGCCCCCAAGACCAAAAAGGTCTCAACTGAAAAGAGGCTGGAGAAGGGGCACAAACAGTAGGATCTCGGAAAGACGTCCCGGTGTCGGTCGGTGCCGTTCTTGCACTTGGGTTTTCCACCTGTTGCTGACCGTGGCGTTCACGGCGGCATTTTTACCGTGACTCGGACAATCGAACGGGAATGACTCATGAATCTAATTGTCGTGATCCTCGTCGTGTTCCTGCTCCTCGCCCTGTTCGGTGGCGGCTACGGCTACCGCAGCGGCAACAATGTGCTCGCCGGGGGCGGCGGCATCGTCGGACTGATCCTGATCATCCTCCTGATTCTGTTTCTGATGGGCCGTTTGTGACTCTGAATCAGTGGAAGCCCCGGCAGGTCACCAGAAACATTCCCATGCGTTACACGGGAGTTTTCACTCTGGCACTCTGCATCGGCCCGTTGCTTCTCGGGTGTGAATCCAAGGTCTCAACTACTCCGGCCGACACAAAAGTGTCGGACGCAGCGGAGAAGATCCAGGATGCGGCGGAGGTAACGACCGACGCCGCCCGGGCGAAACTGGACGAATACGCCGAAGAAATGGGCAAGCGGCTGGACGAGTTGAACACGAAGTTCGATGAGTTGAAAGACCGCGCCGCTCAGGCTGAAGGAGAGGCGAAAGTGGAATTGGAGCACAGGCTGGAGCAGGCGAAAGCCAAACGGGACGCAGCGGCTGAGAAACTCGACGAACTGCAGCAGGCAGATGCCGAGCGCTGGGAGAAGGTCAAGGCGGGGATGGAAGCCGCGATTGACGACTTGTCCAAGGCGTTTGAATAACCAAAACGTTGGCAGCCGGAGGCGTCAGTCGACAGCGGGGGGTTCTCGATCGGCTCGAACGACCTGACGCAGCTCGTGCTCGGCGTCGATCGCGACTCGGCCATCGTCGCCGACGTGTTCGACGAACGGAACCCGGCCGTGATGCGGATGATCGCCGAAGCGATCCGCGCAGCGCAGGCCGCGGGGCGCAAGATCGGCATCTGCGGGCAGGCCCCGAGCGACTATCCCGAATTCGCCGAGTTCCTCGTCCACGAAGGGATCGACAGCATCTCGCTGAATCCCGATTCCCTGCTGAAGACGACGTTGCGGATCCTCGAGTTGGAAGAAGTGGCGATCGCGTGACGCGATCGAGGGAGGACGGATTGCCAATCCGTCTCCGAACGAGAACACGACGACTGGGAGGGAAATCATGGCAAACACCACGCTGCACGTCGAATTGCGGTCGCTGCTCGGCGATCACGATGAGCTGATGGCGAACATCGAAGCCATCCGCCGCTGGTGGGAAGAGCTCGACGAATTCGGCAGGCCC
>JBBDNU010000189.1:0-13287 GCA_040877365.1 Planctomycetales bacterium | reverse complement strand
CACCGCTCCGAAACGTTCGAACCGCCGAGAGCGCCGAGGACGCAGAGGCTCGGAGTTCGACTGCGGCAGCCATTTCCGGTCGAACAGAAGCACGCGGAGGGCGCGAAGGGGGTGGAGTGGATGAGTTGCAAATCATCGAGCCTTCATCCCGCGGTTCGGCGCGGCAGCACGAAAGTCCCAATAACTCCGCTCCGACGGCGCGCGGCTTTGCGTCGAAAAATCGAATTTCGGTTGCGGCTTCGCCGCGCTGGGGCTTTGCGTCGAAATCTTCGCAGTCCGCCGAAACCTCCGCCGCTAACCCGGCAACAGCCGCCGGAACTCTTCGAACAGGTAGTGGCTGTCGTGCGGGCCGGCGGAGGCTTCCGGGTGATATTGCACGCCGAACACCGGCAGATCGCGGTGGCGGATGCCCTCGACCGTGCCGTCGTTCAGGTTGATGTGCGTAACTTCGACCGAGTCCGGCAGCGACTCCGCGGCGACCGCGAAGCCGTGGTTCTGCGTGGTGATCTCGACTTTGTTGCTCCGCTTGTCGAGCACCGGCTGGTTCGCCCCGCGGTGCCCGAACTTCAGCTTGAAGGTCGTGCCCCCGAGCGCGAGGCCCAACAACTGCTGCCCGAGGCAGATGCCGAACATCGGCTTCTTCCCGATCAGCCCGCGGATCGTCTCGACGGCGTAGTCGAGCGGCTCGGGATCGCCGGGGCCGTTCGACAGGAACACACCGTCCGGTTCGCGGGCGAGGATCTCTTCGGCGGTCGCCGTGCCGGGGACCACTTCGACCCGGCAGCCGAGATCGCACAGGCAGCGGGGAATGTTCCACTTCATGCCGTAATCGACGGCGACGACGAAAGGTCGAAGGTTGAAGGTTGAAGGTTGATGGTCGGACGGCTGGATCGAGAACTTGCCGAGCTCGGACAGCCCTTCCGACCACTCGAACGCCTTCTCCGGCATCACTTCGCGGACGAGATCGCGGCCGACGAGTCCAGGGCTGCTTTTCGCCTTCGCGACGAGCGAAGCGTCGTCGAGGTCTTCGGTCGAGAGAACGCCGGTCATCGCCCCGTGGATGCGGATGCGGCGGACGAGGGCGCGGGTGTCGATCCCCTCCAGGCCGATCACCCCCGCTTTCTGCAGGTATTCGTCGAGCGACTGTTCCGAGCGATAGTTGCTGGGGCGTCGGCACAATTCGCGGCAGACGAAGCCGCGGAGCGACAGCCCGCCGCTTTCGACGTCGCCAGAATTCACCCCGTAGTTGCCGATCTGCGGGTACGTCATCGTGACGATCTGCCCGCAGTAGGAGGGGTCCGTGAGGATCTCCTGATAGCCGGTCATGCTCGTGTTGAACACGACCTCGCCGAAGACTTCACCGGACGCGCCGAAGGCGGCGCCGGAGAAGACGGTCCCATCGGCGAGGGCGAGCTTGGCGGGCCGGTGCATGGCGATTCGGTTTTATCAGACGCGGGAAGCGAAGGAAAGCGACCCCGCGCCGGACCCGCCTCAGCCGCCGCCTGTCAGGTCTCCGCGAATTCGGGCGGGACGATCGCGTAGCCGGCCTGCTTCCAGGCATCGACTCCGCCGTCGAGCGCCTTGGTGTTCGCGAACCCCTGCTCCTGATATTGCTCCGCCACACGGGCGGAAGTCCCTTCGTCCGGTCAGGCGCAGTAGAAGATGAGTTCGCGGTCCTTGTCGAGCGAATCGGCGCGGGACTCGAACTCGTCGAGCGGGATCGACCCTTCGAGATGGTTCTGCCGGAACTTCTCCGGGTCGTCGTAGGCGCACACGAGCAACGCGCCTGGCTCCGCGCTCAAATGCTGCTTCGCCTCCTTGGGACTGATGCGTGCGACATCGGCCATGATGATCTCCTTTCGGGGCCGTCGCCCCTTTTCCACATAGCGCGTGGGGATCCTGCCTTCACGTCGATCCTAAGTCGCGGCGACGCCCCGGCACACCGGAGGATCGCTTGCAGGCCGATCGGGGAGTTGCCGACCCGTAGGACGGATTGCCAATCCGTCCTACACGAAGAACCCCGGCCTCCAAGGCGGAAGCCGGGGTCCTTCGTGTTTCCTAGAGTTTCCGGCCAGCTCGGCCCTCGCGGGAGGGCCGGGCCGCCGGAAACCGGTGACTCATCCCTCGTGCGTGAGGATGAAATCGTCGAAGCGGATTTCGTCCGTGCCGGGGTCGCTGATGCTGGAGAACAGCTCGGTCATCAGCCCGTGGAAGTGCTCCTGCCGGACCGAGTAGTAGTTGTGCTTGCCGTCGCGGCGGGGCTCGATCAGCCCCGCGACGCGGAGCAGCGCGAGGTGATGGCTGACGGCTGGCTGGCTCTGACCCAGCCGGTCGCACAGGGCCGTCACGTGCAACTCCCCTTCGCGGGCGAGGTACAGTAGGATCTTCAGCCGCGTCTCGTCGGAGAGCAGCTTGAAGACCTGGACCAGGTTCTTTTCGAGTTGATTCGAGAGCTCGGGGAAGGCGGGCGCCTTCTCCGCGGCAGGGCGTTCGACGACGTTCGTGATCATGTCTTTCCTTTGTTCCTCGTTTCCGGTTCGCGGAAGACCGGCCCCGTCCTCGCGATGACCCCGCGATTCAGTACCTGACAATTCCGAAAATCCTTTTTCCAACGTTCTGCGCCCACGACCGAAGGACCGGGGACAGCCTCGGTTCCCGTGGCACCGAGCCTTGCGGACCCCGAGCCGGGGCGCGCACGGAACGCCTTCTCATTGCATCGCTTTGCCTGTCGTGACCATCGGGCAATCCGCCCTCGGGTCGGATGGGGTCTGGGGCGGCGTAACGACCGGGGATCATCCCCACCTTGGAAAGGTCGGTCCATCCAGCCGAGATGGGTTTCGCAGAGAGAAGTCGATCCGTCTGGTGCGAAATGGCTGGAAGGGCCGCGAGTCACTCGCGCCGCCTTGCATTTCCATGCATTATTGCCGTGCGATTCGCGCGCGTCAACTGCTTTCGCCGCGAAGCTCGCGTTAAATTGCGGAAAACGCCGCCTCTGGGCGGGCCCGGGAAATCCCCGACGATCCGGATACCCCCTCGTCCTCCTTCGGGCAGCCCGCCTGTAGAATACGACGTCGCGAAGGTCCCATTCGTTCGCGCCGCCGCGCCGTTTTGTCCGATCAGGAGTTCATTCCGATGTCCGATTTCGCCGACCTCAGCGGCCTGCGGGCGGTCGTCACCGGCTCGTCCACCGGCATCGGCCGGGCGATCGCCGTCGAACTCGCCCGCGGCGGCGCGGACGTGGCCGTCCATTGTCGCCGGTCCATCGGCGCGGCCGAAGAGGTCGCGGACGAAATCCGCCGGATGGGAGGGAGGGCCGCGCTGCTGACCGCCGATCTCGGCGAGCGCGACGCCCTCGCCAGCTTCGTGGAAGAGGCCTGGACGAACCTCGGCGGGGTGGATATCTGGGTGAACAACGCCGGCATCGACCTGCTCACCGGCGGAGCGGTGCAGCTTTCCTATGAGGAGAAGCTCGAGCGGCTCCTCGCCGTCGACGTCCGCGCGGTGGTCCTCCTGTCGCGGCTCGCCGGTTCGAAGATGCGCGAGGCGGGCCGCGGAACGATCCTCAACATCGGTTGGGACCAGGCGGACCGCGGGATGGCAGGGGACAGCGGCGAGTTGTTCGCCGCCTCGAAGAACGCCGTGATGGGCTTCACCCGCTCGCTCGCCGTGAGCCTCGCCCCCGAGGTCCGCGTGAACTGCATCGCCCCCGGCTGGATTCGCACGGCCTGGGGAGAGACGGCGGGCCGGGCGTGGCAGGAGCGGGTCCGCCGCGAGACGCCGCTGGGCCGCTGGGGGACGCCGGAAGACGTCGCCCGCGCCGCGCGGTTCCTCGTCAGCCCCGACGCGGACTACATCACCGGGCAGGTCGTCAACGTGAACGGGGGGGCGGTTCGGTGAAGCAGAATTCGCTCAATCCTCCGCCTGGATCGCGTCGTCGATCTCATCTCGCGATAAGAACCGTCGCTGCCCACGGCGAATGCGCAGGATTCGCACTTCCTCGTCTTGAATGACAGTATTTCCAAGAACGCCACTCCGTCATTCCCGCGCAGGCGGGAATCCAGCCCGTCCTCCGCGCCGCCGCTGGATGCCCGCCTTCGCGGGCATGACGCGCCGTTCGCGAACTTGGCAGTACTGAATGAGGAAGATCATCCATGGCGGCGGCGAAGCTCCTCGAACGCTTCGCCAAAGGGAATCCCTTGGTCGCCACCCTCCATTTCGGCAACCGCTTCTCGCACCGCGGCCAAATCTTCGTCCTGTTCGACCAGCCCATTGGCCAAAATCCTCCCCGGTCCATTGAGTTCGACTCGCGCACTCATGACGATGAACGATATGCGAGCATCACGTGGTTCGATGAGCGGCGCGCCGTGCCGCCATCTCCGGTGGAACGAGCGATTATGCCCCGCGAGCGGATTCTGTTCGTCACCGGAAAGCTCGCCGAATCGGCCCTGCGGCGCGTCGTCGAGCGGACCGCCGCGGATGCCGGGTTCGATTACAAGGTCGCCGTGCTCGGCATCAGCGTCGCCGCGCTCATGCACGCCGACTGGGTGCTCCGCAAGCTCGATGTCCAAGGCAAATTCGACCGCGCGGTGCTTCCCGGCTGGTGCGACGGCGACCTGTCCTCCCTCGCGGAGCGGCACGGGTTCCCCTTCGAGTGCGGCCCGAAGGACCTGCACGATCTGCCGACCCATTTCGGCGCGGCCGCCCGCCCGCCGGTCCGGCTCGACGAATACGACATCGAGATCATCGCCGAGATCAACCACGCCCCCCGGCTCCCCGACGCCGTAATCCTCGCCCGCGCCGAGCGCTTCTATGACGATGGGGCCGACGTGATCGACCTCGGCTGCGTGCCGGGCGAGAGCTGGTCGCGCGTCGGCGAAATCGTGCGGCTGCTGTGCGACGACGGGCACCGCGTGTCGATCGACAGCTTCGACCGCGCGGAAGTCGAAGCGGCCGTGGCAGCGGGGGCCGAACTGGTCCTCTCCTGTCACGGCGGGAACGTGGAGTGGGCAGCGGATCTCGATGCGGAGCTGGTCGTCATTCCCGACGACGCCCGTAATCTGGAGACGCTCGCGCGGACGGTCGCGATCCTCGACGACCGCGGGGCGCGCTATCGGCTCGACCCCGTGCTCGAGCCGATCGGGTTCGGGTTCGCGTCTTCGCTCGCGCGGTATTTCGAGGTCCGCCGCCGCTGGCCCGACGCCCAGATGATGATGGGCATCGGCAACCTCACCGAGCTGACCGAAGTGGACAGCGCGGGTGTGAACTTTTTGCTCGCGGGGATCTGCCAGGAACTCGGCGTCCGCAGCGTGCTGACCACCGAAGTCGTCAACTGGTGCCGCACCGCCGTCAAGGAGTTCGACCTCGCCCGCCGGATGGTGCATCACGCGGTGACGCGGCAGGTGTTGCCGAAGCACCTCGACGACCGGCTCGCCATCCTCCGCGACCCGCGGGTCCACTGCTTCGGCGAGGAGGAGCTACAGGGACTGCGGGCCGGCATCACCGATCCCAATTTCCGCATTTTCGCCGAGCGCGGCGAACTGCACGTGATGAACCGCGACGGGTATTGGCGGGGGACCGATCCGTTCGAGTTGTTCGACCGCATCCTGAAGGAGACCCGCCCCCCCGACGCCTCGCACGCCTTTTATCTCGGGTATGAACTGTGCAAGGCCCTCACCGCCCTCACGCTCGGCAAGCAATACACGCAGGACGAAGCGCTTCGCTGGGGGTTCCTGACCGTCCCGGAAACGAGCGCGGTCGACCGCAGACACCGGAGGAAGGGAAGGCGGAAATGACGGATGGCGGATGGCGAAGATTTCGCGCAACCTTCCCTCCTCTATATGGAGGGCAAGCGAAATCGTTTCCGATCGCCGGACCCGGGCCATCGGTCCAACCTCCGGATCCCCTTGATCCCGACATAAACTGCGTAATCTGCGAAATCTGTGGATGAAATTCACTGCATCAAAACGCTTCGGCGAAATGGGAAGGGAAAGAAGGTCTCATCCACAGATTACGCAGATTACACAGATTCGGGTGGGTCTGAAGTTGCGCGGCGATTTCGGTCGCAAGTCATTTTATAAACAGAACTTGAGTCCGTTTCCCAACGCGCGCAAAGCGAAGAAATCGCATTTTGATACCACGCGGCTCGATTCCGGCCCGCGCAGTGCCGTCGAACGAAAAATCGCGATCTTGATACCACGCCCGGCCATTGCGCCGAACATCGATTTCACATGAACCAACCCTTCGTCGCCGAACTCTCTCCCGCACCCGACCCCGGCGCAGCGCTCGCGCGCTGCGCCGATCTGCCGGGCGTCCTGTTGCTGGAGAGCGCCCTGCGGCGACCGAGGCTGGGACGCTGCTCCTTCCTGACGGCCGATCCGTTCGAGACGTTCGAGGTTCGGCGACCCGGGTACGGCGAGGATCCATTCGGCCCCATCGCGGCCGCGCTCGATCCGTTCCGCATCGAACCGATCGCCGACCTGCCCCCCTTCCAGGGAGGGGCCGCGGGATTGCTTGGCTATGAATTGGGGGGCGCGTGGGAGCGGATCCCGGTCCGCGGCGGAGATGATCTCGAAATCCCGGCACTGGCCGTCGGCGTCTACGACTGGGTGATCGCCTGGGACCACCAGCGGGACCGGGCGTGGATCGTCTCCCACGGGTTTCCGGAGACGGACCCGGCGACGCGCGCCGAGCGTGCGCAATCCCGGCTGCGCGCGGTCCGCGCCCGGCTCGCCGCGAAACCGGCAAGCGGGTGGCCGGCGCTCGGATCGACCGACAACGGACGACGGACAGCGGACGGCGGACAGCGGACGGCGGACATCCCCGGCCTCCCCGGTCTCACCAGCGACTTCTCGCGCGAGGAGTATCTCGCCGCCGTCGCGCGGGTCATCGAGTACATCCGCGCCGGCGACGTCTTCCAGGCGAACCTCTCGCAGCGATTGATGCACCCGCTCCGCGAGCGTCCGCTCGATCTCTACGCCCGGCTGCGGCGGGTCAATCCCGCCCCGATGGCGGGCTACTTCGCCTGGGACGACTGGGCGATCGCCAGCGCCTCCCCCGAGCGGTTCGTGCGCGTCGAGGAAGGGGGCGAAGTCGAGACCCGCCCCATCAAGGGGACCCGCCGTCGCCGGTCGCTCCCCGAGGCCGACCTCTTCACCCGCGACGAATTGCGGGAGAGCGTCAAGGACCAGGCGGAGAACGTGATGATCGTCGATCTGATGCGCAACGACCTGTCGCGCGTCTGCCGCCCCGGCTCGATCCGCGTTCCCCGGCTGTGCGCCGTCGAGACCTACGAGACCGTGCAGCACCTCGTCTCGGAAGTCCGCGGCACGCTGGCCGAGGGGAGAAGCGTGTGGGACCTGTTCGCGGCGACGTTCCCCGGCGGGTCGATCACCGGGGCGCCCAAGGTGCGGGCGATGGAGATCATCGCCGAATTGGAGCCGACGGTCCGCGGCCCGTATTGCGGCAGCCTGTTTTACGCCGGCTTCGACGGCCGGGCCGACAGCAGCATCCTGATCCGCACGTTCGCGATTCGCCGCGGCCGGGTGCAGTGCGGCGTGGGGGGCGGGATCGTCGCCCAATCGGACCCGGCTGACGAATACGCGGAGACGCTGCACAAGGCGGAAGGGATGCTGCGGGCGCTGCGCGGCGCGAGCAACGAGTGACGAGCAAGCCCGCCCCCGGCGCGGGGCGGGTTCCGGCGCCAGTTCCCTCCCTCCCAATGCGCGGGTGAGGGGGCTGCGGGGGAGAGGGTCAGGGTGAGGGGGCTTTTTTTCAGGCGGGCCAATCAAGAGACGCAAATGAGATCCCCTGTCTCGTGGAGCGCCTTCCGTGATACAATTCAGGAAACCGCCGCCTGGAAGGAGGACCGCCATGATCCAGCTCACTCTGCTCCCGGAGGAAGCGGCCCTGCTGCGCGAAGTGCTGGAGAGTTTCCTGTCCGACCTGCGGATGGAGATCGCCAACACCGACTCGATGGACTTCCGCGAGATGCTCAAGGTCCGCGAAGAATTCCTCAAGAAGCTCCTCGTCCAGCTCGCAGCGCCGCCGGCCCCATAGCCGACGGTCGACGACCGCCGGGGTCGCACCCACGCTCGTCCTCTCCCGCGAAATCGGCGACGCGATCGTCATCGAGGACGTGCGGAGTTCGTTGCTCGCGGGGTGGCCCGGGCCGGAGGAGCCTCCGGCCGGGCCACCCGGCGGTGATCAAATTCGTCCCATGAGCAGCAGGACGACCAGAATCAGCACGATCACTCCCAGCCCCCCGCTCGGCCCATATCCCCAATTGCGGCTGTGGCCCCAGCGGGGCATCGCTCCCAGCAGCATCAGAATCAAGATCACAAGCAAGATGGTCCACAGCACGGTCGTTCTCCTTGGAGAAAGGGTTGCACGTCAAGTTGAGAAGGCTGTTGAATATCGAGCCGCGACCGTCAGGGTGCGGGCGACACGTGTCATCACCCGGCGGTAACTCGCCACTCTCGGACGGTCGTGGCTCCCACGGCCGGTTCGGCCTCTTCCACACGCCGCTAATTCGCGTTCGGCGGCGCCGCAGTCGGCTCCGCTCCCGGCGGTTGCCCGTCATCCGCAGGAAGCGGCCCCGGCCGCACTTCGTCCGTCGTCGGCCCATCGGCCGGCTCCGCGGCGCCTTCCGTGAACTTCCCGGTCAGTTCCGCGGCCTTGTCCTTCACCGTCTGGGCATCGTCCTTCATTTTGCCCGTGTCCGTCCTCAGATTGACGTCGACCTGGTCGCCTCCGGCACCGTCGCTGTGGCTCGACACGACGAACCAACCTCGGTAAAAGCCCACGCCGACGACGCACAGCACCAGCACGAGGAACAGAGTGAACAGGGTCATCTTCTTCATGTCCGGCTCTCCGTATTAGTGATGTCGATTGAAGAATGCGTTCCGCCGCCGGTCAGTAATCACACCGTCAGCGGCGTCGATGCGCGTCAGTTCCACCATCTTCTGGGATAGATATAGGGATACACCCACACCAGGAGCATCGCGCCCAGAATCGCGACGATCCAGCCGTACCAGTTGTGACTGGCCAGCGAGAACGGGGCGACCGACGCTCCCCGGACGAGGGAGTAGAGGAAACCGCCCACCAGGGCGCCGGCGACGCCCAGCAGCGTCGTCATCGTCAGGCTCATGTGCTGCCGCCCGGGAACCAGCAGACGGGCACACAATCCCACCAGCATTCCGCAGAAGATCCACACGACAATGCTTCCGATGCTCATGGCGTCACTTCCATTGTTCCTGTGTTGAACGGCCCTTGCCGACGATGGCCCGAGCCTTCGTCCCGACGATTTGCCCGCATTCCGGCTGCGACTGAGTCCCCGTCTTCGAAAAGCGTCGCGGCATCAGCAGGCCGATTTGTTCTTGAGCGTCCGCCAGCGTCGCCACGACCGTCGCGCCACAACCGATGCGCTCTTTCGCTTTGTTCCAGTCGCCTTGTGCGTCCCACAATCCCACGACCAGCGTCAACTCGGGAAATCGGCCACGAAGATGTTTGCACAAATAACGAGCGTGCATTACGGCGGCGGGCGGCGTGGCGGAAATGCAAACCACATCGGCCTGATGCCGTTCGACAAGATCGGCCATCTCGCCGGCCAGGGGCGTCACCGCGACGATCTGCACCAGGCAGCCCTTTGTCTGCAGAACCTGGGCCAGCAACATGGACGCGATTTCATCCGCCTCGGTTCGGGCCGGCAGGCAGAGGATGCCGAGCTTTCGCGCATCGGTCTGATCGCCGGCGTGGAAGTCTCCGACTGCCATCGGCCCGGGATCGATCTCCTCTTCCGCCTGCGTTTCCCGCAAGCGCTCCCCGTGGTATCGAATCAACTCCTTCAGGCTTTGCATGATGAAATCGTGCTTGCTCTCGTTGAGTTCGCCGAGCTGCCAATGCGTCTCGGCCAAAGCCAATGCCGGGATGAGCACCGTGTCGTAGACTTCGACAAGCGGCTGGCGCTCGAGACACTCCTCGATTATTTCGGCGGCCTCTTCCTGATCCCCCGCCAGCAGGCGCTGATAGATGCGCGCTTGGGGCTCGAACACCGGCTCGGAACCCAACAGAATGTCCAAGAAAGTCAGTTGAGGAACGTGCTTGCCGACCACCAACAGGCACACGGTCAACGGGGTTGCCAGCAGTAGGCCGACCGGTCCCCACAACCACATCCAGAAGACAGCCGCCATCAGCACCGCCGCCGCCGACACGCCCGTGCTCTTGCCGTACAGCCACGGCTCCAGCACGTTGTTGCTGAACAATTCCAGCACCACGAACAGCCCAACGGTCAGCAGGGGCGTTACCCAGCCCGTCGAAATGGCCATCGACAGTCCGATCGGCATCGCAGCGGCGATCCACGGGCCGATGTACGGAATAAACCTCAACACGGTGGCGAGGATCCCCCACAGGGTGGCATTGGGCACGCCGATCAGGTACAGCCCGATGCCGACGAGCACGCCAAAAGAGACGTTGATGAGAAACAACATCGAGAGATAGCGGCTGACCCGCGCGCCGGCATCTTCCAGCGTCTGCGTGGTCACGGTCACATGGCCTTTTCCGATCAGGTGGATGCATCGATCGCGCAAGTCTTCTCGCCGGACCAGAAAATATACCACGAGAACGAAGACGATGCCGGTGGTCGCCAACGCCGCGAGCAACGTGCCGAATATGCTGCCGAAGACTTGCAGTGGGCTTGCCGGCGCGGATACCAGGCGGACCGAAAAAGGCAGGGCGTTCGTCCCCTGTGGCGTGATGGCCAGTTCGGAGGGTGAGAGATCCTGCTCCGTTCCCTGGGCGGTTCTCGTCACCTTGCCCAATACGGCGACGGCATACTCGTTCACCGAGTTGAGCTTCGCCTCGATATTGCTCTGATATTGAGGGACCTTGGGGGCCAAACTGGTTATCTGCACGGCTGCCGTCCAGCCCAAACCGCCCAGCACGGCGAAGCCCAGGAGGGCCGTCGCCAAGACCGCCGGGATCCGGGGCAGCCTCCGCCGCTCCAGCCAGTCGCACACCGGGCTCAGCAAGAAGCTCAACAACACAGCCACCGTCAACGGAATCAGCACCCCTTTGGCCATGTAAAGACCCGCAACGACGACGGCGATCGACGCCAGAGTGAGCATCCACGATGGTTTGGCGAGTTGGTTCAGGTGCGGCATGGAATCCTCCGTAGCGACCGGCGTTCCGATCACGGTTCACCCTCGCCGTTGCTCCCGTTCCAAGTCTCCGCGGACAACCCGCCGGCCAGTTGAAACACTTGCACCATCGTCCCCGTCGTGAAGACCTGCACGATGGCGCCGACTGCCGTCTCGACTTCCGCGACGGCTTCATGCACGGCGACCCCGGTGATCCGCTCGATCTCCGCCCCCAGCAAGCCGAGAGAACTCTGGAACAACTCGCGATGAAACTCCCGCACCTGGGACGCCCCCTCGGCCGTGCGGGACAGGGCCTTCTCGGCAGGCGTCAAGGCGTCGTGCAACGTGACGACCAGAGTCCCCTCGCTGAGCACGACCGTCACCGATTTGGGAGCATGGCCCGTTCGTTGCTGTTGGAAGTCTCGAACCGCGTCCGCAACCTGCTCCGACATCGTCAATGTACGTAGATTCATGAAAGCACTCTCTCTCTCCGCCCCCAAGCGAACATGCCGGTCCGAGGCGGAAATGAAAAAAGCCGACGCAGCGGAACATCCGGAGATGTTCCGCTGCGTCGGCTTACTGAGCAACTCGCCTCCCGAAGCAGGTCCGGGCTGCGCTTTATCAAGTCGTCCGACGAAGTGCAGGGCCGCGTGAAAGTTCACCCGGCCTCCTTCGCACCTTCATTCTATCCGCCGCATCCACGTTGACAAGAGGGCTTGGTCCGACTCCTTCCGTTTCTTCCGCGATAGTCCCTCATGCAGGACGCATCGCCGGCGAGAAACCGAGCGGTCTGCCGTGCGATCAGGCTCGACTCTTCTCTTCGGATCCTCGCGGCGAACCGGCAGCCGTTTCAGCGAACACCACGCGGACGGTCGTTCCCGCGCCCACGCGGCTGTCGATCAGAATATCCGCCCGGTGCGCGGCGGCAATCCTGCGAACCGAGGCCAGTCCCAGGCCGTGCCCGTTGGTTTTCGTGGTGAAGGACCGTTCCAGCATGTGAGTTCTCGTTTCTTCGTCGAAACCGCAGCCGGTGTCCGCAACGGAAAGGCACAGATGCCGTCCACGCCGCGGCCCGCCGCTGCCACTCGGGTCGGGCAGGCCCGCGGCGTCGATTTCGATCCAACCGGTGCCGATCGTCACGACGCCCGGCCGGTCGCCCAATGCCTCGGCCGCGTTTCTGACGAGGTTCATCACGATTTGCCGCAGGGCCACCGGGTCGAAATTGGGCCTTAGGATCTCGGCGGCCAACTCGAATCGCAGCACCGACCCAGGCGGAATGCACGTTCGCAGTTGCGCCGTCATCCCGGTCACGAGGTTCGCGAGATCGGTCGGCTGGTCAAAGTCGCCCGTGTCCCGCGACGCGGTCAGCAACCGTCCGCACAAGGCCAGCGCGTCCTTGCAGGCCAGCCGCACGTCGCACGCGACTTCCCGCAACGGGGAACCCTCCGGCAAGTCCTTGAGCATGAACTGCGAAAGCATCGAGATGGCCGCCAGCGTGTTGCGGAAGTCGTGGACGATTTCGGCCGCCTCGGAATCGCGGAACGGATGCCCGTTTCGCTCGTCGTCGAGCCGATCGTCGTCATCCCTGATTCCCGGCTGCGGGAGAGAAGCCGCATCCACGAACGGTCGTTCGGGGTCGGTGTGGATCATCGTCATCGCGGGAGCTCCATTCCAAAATCCAAGGGGGCCGTCGCGCTTTGCCCCAGACATCCCCGATACGCGGGGCTTTCGACACACGCCAACGAAAAAAGCCGACGTGGTTCGTTCACCGTTTCGGATGAACAGGCCACGTCGGCTTACTTTTCAGCGTGCCTCCCGGCTGGACCGGGCTGCCGCTCGATTAGTCTACCGAAAAAAACTCGCTCGACCGTCCTCGGCCCCCTGACTTCGCACTCGATTCGGTTCCGACGACATCCACACAATAACCGCATGAGCGCGGAAAATCAAGGCTGGCGGAGATCTTTTCCAGCGGGTAACCTAAAGTCGCACATCCGCGCGGAAAAAGGTCGGTGCGTGTCGACGCGACGTGCCGGATCGTCCGTGCGGCGGTTCGATGGATCCTGAGCCATCTGCGGAAGGGCCGCAATGAAAACGTCGATGACGCAGGGCGAGATCGAGGCCGCGATCTGCGAAGGGGTCTCGCGCTTCGAGCAGG
>JBBDNU010000188.1:14232-63405 GCA_040877365.1 Planctomycetales bacterium | reverse complement strand
CGGGTTCCGCGACGCCCGCTGCGCGTGGGCGTCGCTCCACCCGTGGCTACATTCCGCGACCCCTCCGGGGTCGCGCCGGAGCGTCTCGATCCATCCAAACAAGAACTCCGACGGCAACGATTCACCCTGCCATTTTTCGATGGACGGGCCAAGCCGGAGCGATCGGTGCGTCGGCGCAAAGCCTTGACGCACCCTACCCGGCTACAGCCGACCTGCACTACGGTGCGTGCGGCCCGGTGCGGGGGCGAGCCATTTCGGCCCGCGCAGGGCGTGTCCCGCTTCGTACCCCGCCGGCAGATCCTGCGCGACCGCCGCCGACAGGCTCGCGGGCATGTTCCCCGGTTCGTCGCTCGCGCGGCGGACGTCGGCCCCCAGCGCGTTCAGCTTCGCTTCCAGCCGCTCGTAGCCGCGGTCGAGATGATAGATGCGGCGGACGACCGACTCGCCATCAGCGGCGAGCGCCGCGAGGACGAGGGCCGCGCTCGCGCGCAGGTCGCTCGCCATCACGCTCGCGCCGCTCAGGCGGGGGACGCCGCTGATGATCGCGCTCGGCCCCTCGCGGCGGATGCGGGCCCCCATCCGCACCAGCTCGGCCGCATGCAGGAAGCGGTCGGGGAACACCTTGTCGGTGATCACGCTGATCCCCTCGGCCCCCGTCAACAGCGCCATGAGCTGCGCCTGCACGTCGGTCGGCACGCCGGGATAGGGGAGCGCGGTGCATTCGACGGGCTGAAGCGGTTGCACGGCGGCGCAGTGGACAGTGGACAGTGGACAGTGGACAGAACCGGAAGCGGGACTTCCAGCGAGTCTGTCCACTGTCCACTGTCCACTATCCACTTCCACCCCCATCTCCCGCAGCTTCTCGACCACCGCCGTCAGATGGTCCAGCCGCACGTTCTCCAGCTCGATCCGGCTGCGGGTGATCGCGGCGGCGATCATCAGCGTGGCGGCCTCGATGCGGTCGGGAATGACCGTGTGCGTCGCGCCGGCGAGCCGCTCGACCCCTTCGATCCGCAGGACCGGTGTTCCCAGCCCGTCGATCCGCGCCCCGAGCGCGTTCAGGAATCGCCCGAGATCCACGACCTCCGGCTCGCACGCGGCGGCCTCGATGGTGGTCACGCCCTCGGCGAGGACGGCCGCCATCATCACGTTGCACGTGCCGGTGACCGTGCTGCCGAACGGCCCGCCGAGAAACACGTTCGCCCCGACGAGCCGCCGCGCTTCGGCGACGACGTAGCCGCGCTCGACGCGGACGTCGGCCCCCAGCGCGACGAGTCCCTTGAGGTGCAGGTCGATCGGCCGATCGCCGATGTTGCACCCGCCGGGGAGCGAAACGCAGGCCCGCCCGCGCTTCGCCAAGAGCGGCCCGAGCACGCAGAACGTGGCCCGCATCTGCCGGACGAGGTCGTACTCGGCGACGCAGTTCCGCTCATCGACGACCTCGAGCGCCATCGTCCCGTCCGCCTCGCGCGCGACCCGCATGCCCAGCGATTCGAGCAATTTCGCGAGCGTGGCCACGTCCACCAGGTGGGGAACTTCAACGAGCCGCGTCGGACCATCCGCCAGCAAGGCCGCCGCCATGATCGGCAGCGCCGCGTTCTTGGCGCCGCCCACGCGGGTCCGACCGGCGAGGGGCCTCCCGCCCCGAATGACGAACAGATCCATCCGTGGAAGTCCGAAGTGCGCGGCCGAACGATCGAAACGAAAAGTGCGCGAGTTCCCAGCCGGCGTCGTTTCGCCGGTTCCCGAATGCTACACGGTTCTTGCGAACCTGTCATGGCGGGTTCGCTGCTCGCAGGTCCATTCCGGCGTAGCATGGCGCCCCACTTGAAGGACCGACAAGCCCTGCCTCATGGTAGCATGCGGTCGCGCTCTTCGGGCTTCGGCATGCGGCAGGCGTCGCGCTTGCCGAACAGGCGGTAGCGCTGCCAGGCGACGGCGCGGTAGCCGAGGTCGCGGAGCGGCTTCGGGACGAGCCACAACAGCGCGCCGATCAACCGGCGGGCCCCGCCGAGCCGCCGCAGGATCCGCACGACCGCGCTCGACCGCCGCCACGTCCCCCGTTCGTCGAGGAGCACGAGCGTGGAGAGGGCCTCGGCGTCCTTTCGATCGAGCAGCCGGGCGGCCGTCTCGCCTTGCAGCGGGGCGAAGCGGAACACCCCCCGGCGATCGGCCGCCATGATCGAATTCACCGCCCGGTCGCACAGGCCGCACACGCCGTCGAAGAACACGATCGGCCCGTCCGGCTTGGGGCGCGGTTCGCGCGCCGGAGCGGCCCGGTCGTCGGACTGGAGAAGGCGGGGATCGGAATTCATCGCGACAACTCCTGCCGGCGGATTGGAACGCCTTGTGCCCTTCATCATAACCGCCGCGGCCATGGTTCCGTAACCGGGGGTCCGGGCGAGAAAGATTTTGCTCTTTCCACCGCCAGCGTGTATTCTGATAGTCATGCCTGGACCGCGTATCGAAGCGACGCCGCACGTTTCGCCCGACCGCACCGAGCGGCTATGGTACGCCGGGGTGGCGGTCTCGGTGCTGCTGCACATCGGCGTGGTTGGCGTGCTCGCGGGGATCCTGAGCGTCGTCGCGACGCCAAAGGCGCCGCCGGGGTTGGATACGCGGTGGACTTCCGCCGCGGATGATTTTTCGGCGCCGGTCGAGCGGCTCGAGCGAATCGAGCCGGACGCGGGTCCGGCGGCGCGTCCCGAATTGGCGGCGGCGAGCGCGCCGTCCGATCGCCTTCCGCCGCTCGACTTCGGTCTGCCGCTGCCGGCGGCCGAACTGCCGAGCGACTTCTTCCTTCACGACGCTCCGGTCGGCGACCTGCTGGCGGAGGTCGGGGCGGCCGGATCTTCCAGGGGCGATGGGAATGCCGGGGCCGGAAACGGAGACGGAGATGGAGATGGCCCCGGCACGTTCTTCGGCATTCAGGCGGAAGGGAAGCGGTTCGTGTACGTGGTGGACCGCTCGGGGAGCATGAACTCGCCGCACGCGGGGCCGGGCCACACTCGGTTCGGGCGGGTCAAGCTCGAGCTGGCGAAGTCGATCGGCGGGCTGGCGGCCGAGAGCGAGTTCTTCGTGATCTTCTTCGACCAGAACCCGCTGGCGATGCCGGCCGCGGGAATGCAGCCGGCGCTCCCGCCGATCCAGAGCCATTACCTGCAATGGGTCGCGAAGCTGCGGGCGGAAGGGGAGACCGACCCCCGCGCGGCGCTCGTCCTGGCGTTCGCCCTCCAGCCCGACGCGATCTTCTTCCTCACCGACGCCGACTTCTCGGCCGCGATCAAGAAGGAGCTGCTGGCGGTCCGCCAGGACCGGATCGCGGTCCACACGTTCGCGTTCGGCAACCGCCGCGGACACAACGTGCTGAAGACGCTGGCGGAGAACAACCGCGGCACGTTCGCCTTCATCCCGTAGCATCAGCTTGACCGCGCCGGGGGGGGAATGGTCCAATGGCACTGGGCGGCGGCGATCGTTTCGGGCGATGAATGCTGGAAGGAGCGGCTCATGCGGACTGCGCGCGGCGTTGGTTTCGTCGTGATCCCGGCGCTGGTCGTCGGGCTGGCGATCGTCGAACGGGCAGGGGCCTGTCCCAACTGCGGGCCGCCGAAACCGGCCCTCTCGCAGCAGATGGCGGACGCCGACGCGGTCGTGCTCGTGCAGTGGATCGCGGCGCGGAAACCGCCGGAGGACGACGCCCCGGCGGCGAGCGAACGATCGTTCCCGCCGGAGTTTTCCGCCGGCGATCCCGCCTCCGCGGACGTCGGCAGCACGACGTACGAGATCGTGCGCGTGGCGCGCGGGGAATCGGCCGCGATTCGGCCGGGGGGGCGGATCGAGCTGGTCCGCTATCGTCCCGGCAAGAAGGGGGATCTGTTCCTCCTGATGGGGATTCAGGGGACGACGATGGAGTGGGACGTCCCCGTCGAGATCAGCGCGGCCGGGTTCGCCTACCTCGAACAGTCTCCGGCGCCCGACGCTCCCGCGGCGCAGCGGCTGGAATACTTTCTGAAGTACCTCGAGTTTCCGGATCCGCTGGTGGCGGCCGACGCCTTTCAGGAATTCGCCAACGCCCCCTACAAGGACATGCTCCCGCTCGTGGACAAGATGCCCCGCGAGCGGCTCCGCAAGTGGATCTTCGACGCGGAGACCGTCCCGACGCGGCTCAACCTGTACGGCATGATGCTCGGGTTGTGCGGCGACGAGACGGACGAGGCGCTGCTCAAGAAGAAGATCCTCGCCAGGTCCGACGAGATGCGGCTGGAGATGCCGGGCATCATGTCGGGCTATCTCACGCTGGCCGGGGACGAGGGGCTCGCGCTGCTCGAAGAGGAGAAGCTGCGGCCGCGGTACGTCGAGGTCGAACAGCCCGACGGGACGCTGAAGCGCGAGAACCAGATCCCGTTCAGCGAGACGTACGCGGCGCTGCGGGCGGTGCAGTTCCTGTGGGACTACGAGCGGGACCGGGTCGCGCCGGAGCGGATCAAGCAGTCGATGCGGATCGTGCTCGAGCGCTCGGACCTGGCGGACTTCGCGATCGCGGACCTGGCCCGCTGGAAGGACTGGGAAATCCAGGACCGCGTGATGGAGCTGTATGGGGCGAAGGACTTCGACGCGGCGGCGATCAAGCGGGCGATCATCCGCTACTTCCTGACGTGCGCGCGGGACGTGCCGGCCGGGGCGACGACCGATCCGCCGCACGTCGCGAAGGCCAAGGCGCACCTCGAGACGCTCAAGAAGCGCGACCCGAAACTCGTCGCCGACGTGGAGCGGTTTTCGTTCTTCGAGTAATGCCTCTCAACCACGAAAGGCACGAAGGACACGAACGAAAGGAGAACCGGAAGCGGCGAATCGGCCTCCACTCGAGGATTTCGGTTCGTCTTGCGCAAGTTTCTCGACCACGGATTCCACGGATGGGCACTGATGAAGAATGAAATCAGTGCCCATCCGTGCCATCCGTGGTGGAAAGACTTCGATTGGTCCGCGACCGCCCGATCGACTTCCTCTCCGCGCCCTCGGCGCTCTCTGCGGTTCAAGACGTCGCCAAGCTCGTCCCGAATGATCTGAACCGCGGAGGGCGCGGAGAGCGCAGAGGGCGGCGCCTGGCTCCCGGACTACATGGAATCGGTTCCGGCTCTGCCGGGCTGGGCGATCCGCGGAGTAGATCAGCGGTTGTCAACCGGGCGGCATGCGGGCGCGGACGGTTCGTTCCAAGAGCGCGATCACCTCGTCGATCGGGCGGTGCGAGGTGTCGATCCGCGTCGCGTCGGGGGCCGGCTTGAGGGGGGCGACCGAGCGCTGCTCGTCCCGCTCGTCCCGCTCGCGGATCCAGGCGAGCATCTGCTCGAAGGGAACGTCGCTTCCTTGCTCGCGGAGCTCTTCCTGCCGGCGGCGGGCCCGCTCCTCGGCATCGGCCGTGAGGAAGAACTTGCACTCGGCGTCGGGGAACGCGACCGTCCCCTGGTCGCGCCCCTCGGCGACGACATCCAGCCCCGCGGCCGCCGCCCGCTGCAGGCGGACCATCGCCCGCCGGACTTCGGGATGGACCGCGACCAGCGACGCGGCTTCGGTGACTTCCGGCGTGCGAAGCGCCTCGGTCACGTCGCGGCCATCGACGAGCACCCGCCCCGCCGGCAGCTCGATGCGGAGCCGGTTCGCGATCGCGGCGACTTGTTCGTCGTCGTCCGGTCGCACCCCGCGGGCGAGGCATTCCCAGGCGACGGCGCGGTACATCGCGCCGGTATCGAGGAAGCGGAAGCCGAGGCGGGCCGCCAGCTCGCGGGCGGCCGTGCTTTTCCCCGACCCCGCCGGGCCGTCGATCGTCACGATCATGGCGCGTCTCCGAAGCGGAGTTCGAGATCGATGATCTCGTGCGGCGTGACGTCGAACAGGACCGCGTCCCCCTCGATCCGCAGGTTGGCGACCGTGTTTCCCTGAAAGTCGCACTGGCGGGCGGCGGCGGGGGCGCGGAAGCAACGCAGCCGCGCCTGCCGGTGCCGCCCGTCGGTCTCGATCAGCCGCAGGACGAATGCGGAATTCGGAGTGGGGAGTGCGGAGTCGGGTGCGGGGAGCGCGGCCTCCTCCGTCACGCTGTCCACCGTCCACTGTCCACTGTCCACTCCGCGTGCCGCGATGCGGGTGATCTGCACGTTCTTGAGGTCGAGGTGGAAGAACCAGCCGCTGGGACCGACGCGCGGCGGGCCGGTTTCGGTGCCGACCACCGTCACCGGCGCGAGCGCGTCGAGGGCGAGTTGCATCGGATAGTCGGCGTCGATCGCGACGGTGATGCGGAACCGCCGGCGGGTCTCCCCTTCGGGGATGAGGACCGTATCCACCATCCGCGGGCCGGAAATGCGGTGGAACGGCAGGCCGTGCGGGAGGATCGTCGTGCGGTGCTCGTCGGTGGCGATTTCGAGAAACCAGGGGCTTTCGATCCGCTCGCCGCGATAGCCGTGCGCCCCCTGCTGCACGCTCCGGGTGAGGACGGCGGCGCTGTCGTTCCAAGCGAAGCGGGAGGCGTAGTAGTTGCTCCAGGGATCCCCTTCGGAAGTGTGCTGCAAGTCCAGTTCGATCTCGATCTCGACGACCGGCCGCCCGCGCCACACGCGGACCGTCTGGCGGTAATCGGCGAGCGCGCCGCCGGTCTCCGGGTCGATCAGTTCGCCTTCGCAGACGATCTCGCCGCACGCCGGGCCGGCGGAGGCGATGCGGGCGGACTTGCGGCGCATCAGCGAATAGAGCGTTTTCGACGGCGGCTGCCCCTCTCCCGCGGACGGGATTTCTTTCTCCCGCGGGAAGCGGAAGGCGAGCTGCTGGCTGAGGCGGTTGGGCCGGCGGCCGTATTCCTTGATCTGGGCGATGCCCCCCGTCTCGGCGTGGAGATACACTTCGAACCACTCGTTCCGCAGCACGTCCTCCTCGGCCATCGCGGGGCCCCCATAGGACGGATTGCCAATCCGTCCGCCGGCGCGGCTGGAATCCTTGGACGGATTGGCAATCCGCCCTACGGAATGCTCGGCGGGCGGGGTTTGCTCGTGCGCGTGGCGCGGGACCCAGGCGAAGCCCGCGCCCGGCACTTCGACCACGACCGCGCGGCGCTCATCGTCGAACTGCACCGCCTTGACCGGGCCGTCGACGGGCGGCGGAGCTTCCAGCCCTTCCAATTCGACGCTCACGCGGCGCGTGAACGACAGCGGATTGAGCACCAGAAACCCCGGCCGGTCGCCCCCTCCGGACATCACCACTCCAGCCAGCGACTCCGCCGCCTCGGCGACGAACGAATCCAGAAAGCCCTCCGCCCGTGGGGCGGACATTCCTGTCTGCCCGTGTTCCGACGCAGCCGTTGCCGTTTGTCCGCTTTGGACATCCGGAGATCCCACCCCACGATCTGCGTCCGGTCCGGCTTCCTCGACGATCGCCGCCTGCTCGTCTTCGCCGGCCGAGTCGACGGCTCGCCCGCGGAGCACCGCCGCGAGCGCGCGGAACCAGCAGCCGGCGTCGAACCGAGCGCGGCGCGACAAGTAGTCGGCGAACCGGCTTACCGGGTCCGCTTCCCGCCGGGCGACCGCCTGGATGAAGAACGGCGTGAGATACTCCGCCTCCTCGTAGCGCGACAGCCGGCCCGGCGTGTCGGTCTGCTCGACGAACTCGTCCAGCGTGACGAACCGGCCGAGCACCGGCAGGTAGGAGTGGATTCGCCGCAGGTCCTCGAGCCACGGCGATTTGACCTCGGGCCAGTGGGCGAGCAGCACGGCGGCGACGTGGTCCTGCTCCATCGACTCGGCCATCCGCTGCGCGAAACGAAGGTAGCTCGCGGCGCTGTCGGCGGCGAGCGGAATGCGGGTGATCGCGTCGATGATCGTGCCGTCGCACCCTTCCCAGCGGATCTTGCTCTGCTCCGCGTCGGGATACAGGCCGTCGTCCATCACGAGGTGCAGGGCCGAGTGATAGCCGAACCGGTGCAGGATTTGCGGCAACTGCGTCGAAAGCCCGAAGCGGCGGCGGCCCCACGTGCGGGGCACGCGGTCGAACAGCTTGCGGAACGCGGCCCGGCCGCGGCGGAACTGCCACAACACCGACTCGACGGGCAACAGCGGCGTGGGGGCGTCGTTCCATTCCCCCCCGATCAGGTCCGCCCGCCGCTCGTCCCAGGCGGCCTTCATCGCGGCGATGGTCTCCGGCCTCTCGGCGGCGATCGCTTCGAGGTCGGCGGCGGTCGCCAGATAGTTCACCGGACCGGGCGATGCGAGCAGTCTGTCGAGATGCGCGTCCGCCAGGCGGGGGATGAGCAGGCACAGGTCGAGCAGGTAGCAATCCACCGGGTAGAACCGCTCGCGGACTTCGAGCAGCGCCTCGAAGCACGTCCGCAGATGCGCGCGGACCGCTTCAGGATCGGCGGCGAGCGCGGCGTCCGCGGCGGCGACCGCTTCCCGCTGCAACTGAGACTCGTCGACGCTGCTGAAATGGTGCATGTGCCGCGTGAGCAGTTCCATTTGCAGCCACGCGGTGCCGAGAGCGTAGAAATCGGCGACGACGTCGTCGGCGACGTGCGGCTTCTCGGCGAGCGGCTCGAGCGCCGCGGCGGCGAGTTCTTCGCGGTCGGTCAGCCCGGCGAGCACGACGGCCCCCGCGCGGCGGGCCTCCGCGATCCAGCCGGAGGGGACCGACTTGTCGCAGGCGGCCGGGACGAAGATCAGGCGGTTCGCCGTTTCCTCGGGGGGCAGGTCGGAGCGGTTCCAGCGGGGGATGGTCCGCGACTGCGCGAGCAGCACGGGGTGCCAGGCGACGGCGAAGGCGTTGAGCAGCCCCGCCGCGGGCTTTTCCGCGAGATCGGTGGGAAAGTCCTCCAGGCCGTGGCTGGGAATCAGGATCAGGATCTCGTCGTATTTCATGGCGGGGCCATCATAACCGGCAGCGCGCGGAATCCGCAGCCCGCGGGAGGCGAAACCGCCAGCGGCGCGCCCGTTCCGCAAGACGCGCCGGCGGGCGGGAACTGTTCGCGCTCGCAGCGCGTCTCATTGTCTGCGGTCGCGGATTGTCGTAGAATCGAGGTTCCGATCATCAGTCCATTCGGACGCGCGGCGTATCCACCGAGTATTTCGACCGTCTCATCCCCGGTTCATCGTGATCGCATTCATTCGGTCGCTCCAGAGGGGCCTCCTCCCGCGGAACCCGATGAATCGGGCCTCGATGAACGATATGAACGATTCCAAACCGGGATTCGGTTTGACTCCGGTGCAAACGTCGTGATAGCTTGAATTTGCAGCACGGGAACAGGCGGCCGTCCCGCATGAGCGGGCCGGCGTCTCCCGCAGGGGAGGAGCGAGCGAAATGGCGGAAACTCAAGGGGTGTGGGGGATCGAGATCGGCCAGGCGGCGCTCAAGGCGGTCCGGCTGCGATACGCCGAGGCGGCCGGGCAGTGCATCGCCGTGGCGTTCGACTATGTGCCGCACCCGAAAATCCTGAGCCAGCCGGACGCGGTGCCGGACGAACTGATCGCACAGGCGCTGGCCACGTTCCTGTCGCGGAACGACGTGAAGGGAGACCGGGTCGCGATCAGCGTCCCCGGCCAGACGGCGTTGGCCCGGTTCATCAAGCTCCCTCCGGTCGAGGCGAGCAAGGTGGACGAGATCGTGAAATACGAGGCGCGGCAGCAGATCCCGTTCGACCTGAACGACGTGATCTGGGACTACCAGAGCCTCGGCGGGGCGCAGGAGGAAAGCGGGCTGATGCTCGAGGCGGAGGTCGGCCTGTTCGCCATGAAGCGCGACCAGGTGCTGAACCAGTTGCGGCCGTTCAACAACGCCAACGTCGAGGTCGATCTGATCCAGGTGGCGCCGCTGGCGCTGTACAACTTCCTGGCGTACGACCGGCTCGGGATGCGGCTCGGCGAGGACTTTTCTCCTTCGAACGAGCACCACATCCTGGTCGACATGGGGGCCGACAACACCACGCTGCTGGTCTCCAACGGCGTGAAGATCTGGCTCCGCAACGTGCCGATCGGCGGCAATCATTTCACGCGGGCGCTCACCAAGGAGATGAAGCTCACCTTCGCCAAGGCGGAGCACTTGAAGTGCAACGCGACGAAATCGCCCGATCCGCGGGCGGTGTTCCAGGCGTTGCGGCCGGTGTTCAACGATTACGTGTCGGAGATCCAGCGGTCGGTGGGCTACTTCTCGAGCGTCAATCGCGACGCGAAGATCAAGATGGTCCTGGGGCTGGGGAACGGGTTCAAGCTGGCCGGATTGCAGAAGTTCCTCCAGCAGCACCTCCAGTATCCGGTCGAGAAGGTCGAGAGCTTTCAGGGCCTCGTCGGGGACAACGTGCTGGGGGCGCCGTTGTTCCAGGAGAACATTCTCGGCTTCGCGGTCCCCTACGGGTTGGCGCTGCAGGGGCTCCAGCTGACGCAGCTCCGCACGTCGCTGCTGCCGCCCGAAATCGCGACCGCCCGCGCCATTCGCCGCAAGAAGCCGTGGGCCGTGGCGACCGCGGCCACGCTGCTGCTGGCGCTGGGGGCGTCGGCCGGGGCGACGAGCGTGGCGTGGAAATCAGCCAGTCCGGCGCGGTGGCAGCCGGCGGCCCAGGAGGCGGATAATCTCGATTCGACCGTCAAATCGGCCGATCAAGCCTACACGGCGGCCAAGACCGAATTCGAGCAATTCGCCGACAAGGAAGACAAGCTGCTGAGCGTCGCCGACCATCGCGAGAACTGGCTGGCCCTGTTCGCCGCGATCAATGCCTGCCTCCCGGACGACTCCCACGACGAAGAGGGCAGAACCGACCCGCAGAAGCGGGACGAATTGAACATCCGGTCGATCACGGCCCACAAACAGCTCGACCTCGCCCCCTGGTTCCACAACGTCACCACGGTCACCAGCACGTACATGCTCGCCGAGGACAAGGAGAACCCGCCGACCGGTCCGGGGTACGTCATCCGGCTCAAAGGGTTCCACTTCCTGCCCGGCATCGTGCCCGACATCCTCCACCATCACTCCAACCCGAGCCTGCTCACGAGCCTCCAGAAGTGGAACGTGGAGGTGAAGGACGAGAACGGAAGCAGCCGGTTCTATCCGGCGCGGCGGATGGGAATCACGCACGTCGCCCTCGTCGAGGTGCTCAACAACAAGATCATGGTCCCCGATCCCGACGCGAAGCCGGATCCGGGGCCGCGGCCGGTGCTCCCGCGCGGCGGCCTGGCCCGTCCGCCACGGTTCCAGCCGGCCCCGCAGGACGGTCCGCCGCAGCAACAGATGAAGGAGATCGACCAGACCCTGTTCACGGTCGAGTTCGTGTGGCGTCCGACGACCGAGCGGCAGATGCGGGTGTTCGACGCGCTCCAGGCCCTCGGACTGGAGAAGTCGCCGCAGACGACGTTTGCCGAGGCCCGCGAGAAGACCGAGGCGGAACTGATGAAGGAGAGCGTGCCGCATCACTTGCGCCGCCCGCTCAGCCAGGAAGAGTACGACGAATACATGAAGCGCTTCGTGAAATCGGCCGCCGCGGCGGATGCGGCGGGAACTCCCGCCGCCGGTCCGGCGTCTCCTTAGATGATTCCCGAAAGGACGGCCCGCGAATCCGGGCCCCAGGAATTCGAGCGTTCGAACCATGGACAAACTGCAACCGCTGTTGACTCACAAGTTCTGGGTGCTGTTCGGCCTGGCCCTCGTCCTCCCCGTGGGAGGCTGGTGGTTCACGACCGCCACGCTGCAGGCGGAATACGAGGCGAACGCGAAAACGTGGGACGGGAAGATCAAATTGGTCCGCGACACCGCCCAGAACGCCGCCGCCGAGGGAGTGCCCAACGAGAAGTGGGTCGAGGGCATGAAGCAGACCAACGAGACCAAGCAGCAGCAGCTCTTCGAGCAGCGGCTGGCCCTGTACAAAGAGCAGGACCTGCACCGCAAATGGCCGCAGAGCATGTTGCAGGCCAACCAGGGGCTTGCCGCCGCGCAGCAGCTCGACTTCGCCCGGCTCCCCTATCGGGCCAGAATCCCCGACACCTTGTCCGCGGTCTATCGCCCGGAATACAGGCGGGAAATCGACCGCATTCGATCGCTCGTCGAGCCGTTCACCGTCACGACTCTGCTGGATGGGAGCAAGACCACCAGCGGCCTCGTGCTCGTCCGGCCGGACGTGGTCCCCGTTTCCGAGCACATCGGCCCGACCAGGCAACTGCCGACCACCGAGCAGATCTGGGACGCGGAAGAGGACCTCTGGCTGCTCGAGTCGATCATGCAGGCGATCCGCAAGGTCAACGGCGGGGCGGCGTCGATCACGAGCGCGCAGATCCGCGAGATTTCCGAGTTGAAGCTGCTCGCCGGATACCGTCCGCCTCCCAACGCTCTCTTGCCGGGACAGCCGGGGGCCCCCGGCGCGATCCCCGGGCTTCCGGCAGTTCCCGGACGTGGCGATCCGGCGCGCCCCGTCTTCATGGGACGGTTCGGTCCCAACCGCGACCGCACGGAGCGCGCGCCCGAAGGGGCCGGGTTCGACCCGATCGCCGAGTTCGGCGATCCGACCGCCGTCCCGGTCAACGACCCGGGGGGACTGTGGGGCAAGGGAGCGGGCCCCGGCGCTTTCGCCATTCCGGGGGGCATGGTCCCCGGCCAGGCGGAAAAGCCGCTGAAACGATATGTGGATGACGGAATCATCGCCTACGAAATCAAGCAAGCCACGCCGACCGCCCCGCTGGAGTTCGTCACCGTCTACGGCGAGGAGTTGCCCTATCGGACCCGCGGGTTCTATCTGCGGGTGACCATGGCGCAGCGGGAAGTCCCCGCGCTCGCCGCAGCGCTCTCGAACATGCCTTGGAAAACGCAGATCGTGCGGATGAACATGGTCGCCAGCAATAGCGACATCGTGACGCTGGACGAGGCGGCCCCCATCCGCCCGGCCATTCGCGCGCCGGGCGCCCCGGGGACGGAGACCGACCCGCTGCTCCTGGAGGCCCTCGGCCAGCCGGATCTCGCCGAGGTCGCCATCGCCGGACTGATCACCATCTACCTGCCGCCGACCCAACCGGCAGCCGCCGGCACGACCGCCGGGCAGCCGGAGGCTCCGGCGGCGAGCCCCGCGGCGCCGCCGGCGTCGGGGGGGCCGGCAAGTCCCGCGGCGACCGTGCCTCCGGCGGCCGCGCCTGCCGACCCCGCCGCGTCCCCGGCGGGGGCTTCTCCGGGCGCTGCGCCGGGACCGGGCCCCGAATCGCCGGCGAACGGCGTCGTCCCACCGACCGATCTCCAACGACCTCCGGGAAACTGACCGGGCTGTCTTGCATCCACGGGCCGGACATTTCCAGAAAGGGAGCGTGAGCGATGAAGAACCTGATCGCGAATCTCAAAGGGCAGGATTACAAGCGACTGGCCGTCGAGCACGGCGAGAAGATCCTGCTCGGGGCCGTCGTGCTGCTCGTGCTGGTGGTCTGGATCGGCACGCCGTGGGTCCCTTACGACGCCGATCCCGCGGACCTGCAGCGGGACGCCGCGTGGACCCGGCAAACCGTCGCCGCCGCCCAATGGCCGGCGCGGGAGGAGGTGCTGTACGCCACGCCGGCCGGCGCGCTCCACAGCCGCGCCAAGGAGGAGCTCGCGCCGGTCTCGACGGAGCAATACGCCCTGGTCAACGACTTCTTCTGGCCGATCCGGCCGAAGGAAATTCGGGTGCGCGAGACGGAATGGCTCCCCGTCGGCAACCTGCTCGCCGATGCCGCCCAGGTGCTCACGCTGGTGCACGGCCAGCCGACCCCCGAGCAGCTCGCCGAGCTCGAGAGAATCAAAGCGAACCCGCGCCCCGCGGGCGCGTTGGAGCTCGACCCCTTCAATGTGCGACCGGTGGCGCCCAGGATCGGCGAGGAACCACTTCAACAGGAGGTCGACCTGACGATTCCGCCGGTGGGCGTCTCGCGCCGAGTCGTGGGGGTGCGGGGGGTGTATCACCTCCGGCGGCAGCTCGAGGCGATCGCGAAAGCGAGCAACCTCGCGACCCGCGACGTCGACCCGGCGTTGCTGCAGATCATCGACTTCGAGTTGATGCGGCAGACCGCCGTCCCCGGGTCCGATCCGTGGAGCGGCCCGTGGACCAAGGTCGACATCCAGAACGCGGTGAACGTGCTCAACGACGCCTACCGCTGGGAAGAGGAGGTCGTGGACAGTTCGATCACCGACAACGTCTTCACCATGGACATGCCGTTCCTGGTGTTCGGCGAGTACGGGCCTCTGGCGACGCATCCCGACGTGCTGGAGTTCCATCTTTCGCCTGAAGGCCAGCGCGTGCAGGAGGAACTGAACCGGGCGCTGGCCCTGGAAAAGGAGATCGAGGAGGCGAACAAGCCCCCCAAAGGCGGATTCGATTTGGTGAAAGTCGACCTTAGTTCCCGCCTCAAGGACTTCCGCTTGGGCAAGCTGGAAACGGTGCTCGATCGGCTCAATGAGAAATTGACGGCCGCGGAGATGGAGAAGCTCGGGCTGGTCAAGGCCTCCGGCAACGTGCTCCTGTACCGCTACTTCGACTTCGACGTGGCGTCCGGCGAGACCTACCGCTACAAGGTGCGGTTCAAGGTCGTCAATCCGAACTTCAACAAGCCGATCACCGACGTCCAGAGCCCGCAGGTCGCCCTTGAGCAGTTCCGCTTCACTCCCTGGAGCGATCCCACGCCGCCGGTCACGGTCCCGCAGGACACGGAATACTACGTGACGCACATCGCCCCCGGCCGCCCCGGCCAGCCGGTCGCGACGTTCGAGATGTTCCAGTGGTACGAGAAGGTGGGAACGCTGGTCGCCGCCCGGCTCCGGGCGGAGTTCGGAGCGCTGATCGGCGGTCAGGTGAAAGCGAACGTGGCCCATCCCGGCCCTCCGGACGCGACCGAGCCGTTCGCCCTCGTCCAAGCGGAACAGGTCCCGTTCTACACGCGGGACGTGCTGATCGACGTGATCGACCCGCCGGCCATCGACGAGTCGCTCCACGCGGACCTGGGGAAGGGGGCCAAGGTGGTCGCGCAGGCGCTCGTCGCCGATGCGGACGGGGAACTGGTCGGGATCGACCCGGTCTCCCGGGAACTGGAGCGCGAGCAGGCGATCCTGCGCTGGCAGGAGCAATGGGCGGAACTCAACGCCCGCCTGCCGACCCCCGAAGAGGAGGACCGGCGGCTGGACGACCTGGTGAGAGACAAATTCGGGCCGCGCAACGGGACCGGCAACGATCGCGCCGAGCAGCGCCGACGCCGCCTCCTGGGAGGGGAAAATCCGGGGCGACGCCAGGTCGATCCGTACGCCAGGCTGCGCGCCGCGCGTCCCCGCTGAAGATATGTCGGGTGGGCTGTGCCCACCAGACGGTCGGCCCAGGCCCGACCCCGGAGGGGTCGGGGAATGTAGCCACGGGTGGAGCGACGCCCACGCGCAGCGGGCGTCGCGGAACCCGTGGAAGGAGTCGATTTCTCGCGAGACTCGCCCCGGCAGGGGCGAAGGAATGCTCGCGCGAATTCGATCGACGGTAGTTCCAAGAACGCGACTCCGTCATTCCCGCGCAGGCGGGAATCCAGCCCGTCCTCTGCGCCGCCGCTGGATGCCCGCCCCCGCCTTCGCTGGGGGCAGGCTCTTCGCGGGCATGACGCGCCGTCGCGAACCTGGAAGTACTGATCGACGCCTCATGCTCGATCGGTCGATGAACGGATCAAAGGCCGAATTTCCCCCGCCCCTCCGGGGCGGAGTTCCGGGAAAGACCGCCTCGTTCCACGGGTTCCGCTTCGACCACTTCGCGGTCTGCGCTCCACCCGTGGCTACATTCCTCTGCCCCTCCGGGGCGACCCAAGCAGCGCCCACCGAATCGCGGCGGGCGGACCCCTACGATCGCAGGAGGCGCGGCGTTTCAGCTCGCGCCGCCGGCAGCCGCGCCGCGCCCAGCACGATCTCCCGGATCTCCGCCGCCAGGAAGAACGACCCCGTGGCGCAGATCGTGTCCGCTTCGGACGCCAGCCGCCGCGCCAGCTTCCAGGCGCGCGCCGGATCCTCGGCCAGGTGCACCGGCCGGTTCGTGACGGTCTCCACGACCCGCGCGAGCTGTCGAAGGTCCACCCCCCGCGGATTGTTCTGGTACCGCGTGAGGACGGCGGTGTCGAACCGGGGGAGCAGCCGCCGCAACATCCCCGCGTAGTCCTTGTCGCGCGTCGCCGCGAACAGCAGGATCCGTCGCCCGCCGCGATCGCCGGCGGCGAGCGTGTCGAGCAGCGCCCCCGCCGCGGCCCAGTTGTGCGCCGCGTCCACGATCACCTCCGGCCGCTCCGCCAGCCGCTCGATCCGCAGCGGCCAGCGGACCTCCCGCAGTCCCTCACGGACCGCCTCGTCCGCGATCCGCCACCCGCGGCCGATGAGCAGGTCGATCGCCGCCACGGCGAGCGCGGCGTTCGACCGCTGATGCGCCCCGGCGAGCGGGACCGACAGGTCGTGCCAGCTCCGCCGCGGCGTCTCGACCGTGAACCGTCCCGCGTCCCGCGGTGAGTCCGCTCGGCCCGCGGGCGACGGCTCGACCACGTGGATCTCCCGCCCCAGCCGCGAAAGCGGCGCCGCGACCGCGTCGCAAACCTCCTCGATCACGCGCGCCGCCGGCCCCATGACGCCGCTGATCATCGGCACGCCGGGCTTCGCGATCCCCGCCTTTTCCCGCGCGATCCGCTCGGCCGTGCTGCCGAGGAGGGCGGTATGGTCGCGGCTGACGTTCGTGATGACGGTGACTTCGGGGCGGCAGAGATTGGTCGCGTCCAGCCGGCCGCCGAGGCCCACTTCGAGCACGACGATTCCGCACCCCCTCCGAGTGAAATGCAGCCACGCCATCGCCGTGGCGAGCTCGAAGTAAGTGGGGGCCATTTGGCCGGGCAGACGGTCCAGCCGCTCGGCGGCATCCGCCACGCGGTTCACGAGGTCGACGACGTCCTCCGGTCCCGGCGAGACGCCGTCGACCGTCATCCGCTCCTCGAAGGCGGAGATGTGCGGCGAGGTGAACAGGCCAGTGCGATGGCCGGCGGCCGTCAGCACGGAGGCGATCATCGCCGCCGTCGAGCCTTTCCCCTTGGTGCCGGCGACGTGTACGGCGGGGATCCGCTCGTGCGGATTTCCGAGCAGATCGAGCAGCCGCGCCATCCGGTCGAGCTTGAAGTCCCCCGCGGAAAGCGCGTCGGCCTGGGCCCGCTCGTAATCGATCCGCCCGTAGAGGAACTCGAGGGCCTGCTCGTAGGTGCGAACGGTCGGCGTCATGCGTGGTGTGGAAGTGTCGAGGTGTGGCCGCGCCTTGGCCCCGGCCACCCATTCATAGCTGAATTCGCAAGAATTCGAGACGTAGCTGAATTCGCAAGAATTCAGAGGTTCGGGCTGAATTCTTGCGAATTCAGCTACGGGCGAGTTCACCGGCCCGCCGCCTGCGCGGCGAGCGGCACCCGCTCCTCCGCGTGATATCCGAGCCGCACGCTGAGCAGCCGGTAGTTGCCCGGATCGGCGATGAACAGTCGGCGGTCGGTGTGCGTCGCCAGATAGGGCGCCTGGAACAGCGCCACTTCGTCGCCGCCGATCGAGCGGACCGCGGGGGACGCGCCGTCCTGGACGAGCGGCATCCCGTCGTCGGCGTTGCCGTACCGGCCGATCCGCAGCACCAGGTTGCCGGCCGAATCGAGCACCGCGATGCTGTAATGGTCGAGTTCCGGCACGAAGCTCCGGGCGAGGTAATCGAACGCGAAGCGGGCGTTGTGGCAGTTGCAGCCTCCCGTGCCGGGCGCGTTCTTTCCCGCGAACCCCACCCCGCCGTAAAACCACTCCGCCCCTTCGATCCAGGACTGCCCGGCGAACCCGCCGGCGAGGTCGGGGGCGCGGTCCGGCTTGAGACCGTCGTTCAGTTGCAGCGGGACCTTGTTCGACGCGCTGAGCATTTTCGCCCGCCTGGGGGCGACCTTGACCAGCGTGGAAGTCATGTGATTGAAGTACCGCTTGCCGTCGAGCATCCGCGTCGCCCCGGAGAGGAAGTACAGGTTGCCGTCGCGGTCCATCTCGACCCCGTCGAGGTTCGTCAGCCCCGGCACCGCGTCCTCGTGCAGGAACTGGCCATGTGTGTCGAACGCGTGGACTTCCCCGAACCGCACCCGGCCCGGGAAGACCTGCGGGACGTACGCCTCGCCGTCCCCCTTCGTCGCCTCGGCGTACACGTCCTTGCGGGTGAGCATCGAGAACTCCTTCTCGTCGTGATTATTCACCGCGATCGCGAGATGCCCCTGGGGCGAGACGCCCATCCCGCCGTGGTGGTGCAGCCCCGCCTTCATGACCGGCAACCGGAGGGCCGAGGCGATCGACGCCTCCTTGCGGTCGCTGCTCGAGCTCGTGTGCAGCTTGTCCTTCTGCTCGCCGTAGTCGAAGGGGACCTCCATCCAGTCCCGCCCGGGGTCGTGCCGGGCGACGTGGTAGAACGTCCGCAGGTAGGCGAGGCCGTCCGGGCCGAAGGCCATGTCCTCGGCGTCGAAGGGGAGGTCGTCGATGGCGATCTTGCCGGTGGCCGGGTCGATCCGCACGAGATCCTTGAACGCCTTGCCGGTGGCGGTGGACGCCTCGGCGACGTAGAGGATCCCCGTCTTGGGGTTCACGTACAGCCGCTGGCGGTAGTACGCCGGGGCGTCGGTCTGCACGACCGACTGCTTCGCATCGACGGCGAAGTCCCGCTTGAGCTTCAGCCCGTCCCCCTCCAGCGTGAAGAGCCGGATGTTGTTCGACATCAGGTTCTGGTTCGAGACGCTCATCGCGTCCCGCCGGCCCCACTCGGCCACGATCCAGATCGTCGGCTTCGCGGCCCAGGAATCGAGCGCGGCGCGGAACGGATATCCCAAGCCGCGGCTGGGCACGGAAGGGAGCGGCAACTCGCACACCAGCTTCGGCCGCGGGTTCTCGAGCGACTCGAGGACCGTCAACGCCGAATCGAACGTCTCGCTCGCGCGGGGTTGCCGCGACACGTTCGGCACGCGGAACCGCGGGCGGTTCTCGCGGCTCTTTCCCCCCGAATCGTCCGGCAAGTACCACGAGAAGACGTACAGCTCCTGCGTGCGGTGATGGATCTCCAGGTGCGCGGGCGCCGGCGTCTCGATCGACTTGAGGTGTTCTCCGTCCGGCGAGAAGACCTGGATGCGGTCGTTGCCGTAGTCGCAGACGTAGATCCGCCCCTCGTCGTCGACGGTGACGGAGCTCGGCATGCGGAATTTGCCGGGAGCGTTCCCCGCATCGGACACTTTGGGCCCGCCGAGGAAGACTTCCGCCCGGTCCCCCTTCTCGAAATCGACCCGGGCGACGACGGGAACCCAATCGTAGGAGGTGATGAGCACGATGTCCCGCGAGGCGAGCGAGCCGTTCGCCCGCACGTAGCCGGTGAGGTACAGCCACCGCCCGTCCGGGCTGAAGGCGGCGCTCCGCGGCGAGACGTCGCGGCTGTCCTTCTCGAAGCTGCCGCGGGCCCCTTGCTCGAACGTGATCTTCGGCCCGCCCAGCGGGAGTCCCCCCGTGCTGCCGTCGGTCGCCAGGCGATTGAGTTTCAACCGCGCCAGCGCGATCCGGCCGTTGCGGACGGCCATCGTCGAGGCCGCGTTCCCGGAGACCGCGCCGTGCCAGTTGTTGTGCTCGTCGACGCCGATCCCCTGTTCCTCGAGGAACCCGGCGTTCGTGCCGCAGCTCAGGAACGTGGACTGGTGGAAGCCTTCCCGCATCGGGAGCAGCTTGCCGTCCTGCGGCAGTTCGCGGCGGTGCAGACCCTGCGCCGCGTCGATCTTGTCCGCCGGGAAAGGGTACACCGTGCGGGCGTAATTTCCGTCGTGGTCGTACAGGTCGACGTAGTCGAGCACTTTGCCGTCATAGACGTAGACCCCATCCGGGGTCGCGACCATCGGCAGGGCGTCCGGCCCGACGCGCTTCTTCGGTTCCCAGTACAGCGTCCGCTCGAACTGCGGCTTCAACCCCAGCGAAACCCGCACCGTACACGCGGCCTTGTCGTCCACGTACCGCCCCTGGTCGTCCTTCCCGTCCCACACGAGCGTCTGCGCGAGCGAGTTCGCCTGGAGCGGCTCCGGCGCGTTCGGACCCAGCACGCCGGACGCCAGGTGCCGCACGATCCGCCCGGCCCCGTCCTCGACGACGACAGTCACGTCGCAGTTCCCCTTCGACGCGAAGCGGACCGTCACCCGGTCGCCGTCCATCTCGACCCGCGGCCGCTCGGCGAACTCGAACACCTCCTGCCGCTTGACCGCGAACTCGTCGAAGTCCGCGGCGCGGAGCGCGGCCGGCGCGAAGGGAACCAGCAGCGAAGTGGCGGCCAAGAGCGTCGTCAGGCGGATCATGGAAGACCTCGCGGCGCGGAATGAGAAGCGGAATGCAAATGACGGTGCTTTCAAGAATGCAACTCCCGTCATTCCCGCGCAGGCGGGAATCCAGGCCGTCGTCCGCGCCGCTGCTGGATGCCCGCCCCCGCCTTCGCTGGGGGCAGGCTCTTCGCGGGCATGACGCGCCGTCGCGGAACTTGGGAGCACTGAATGAGTGCGAACCCGGTGGGACCGGCGTTCGATTCTACCGCTCCGGCCCCCCCGGCGTCGACGTCGCCGCCATCGACAAACTCTCCACCGGCAGCACCGCGTTCAGGCTCCCCGAACGGAAGCCTTCCAGGTCGAGCGTTACATAGCGGAAGCCGAGCGCGCGGAAGCGGTCGACGAGCCGGTCGCGCGCCTCCGGCTCGGCGAGCCGGGAAACGAGCGCGAGCGGGACTTCGATGCGGGCGAGCTCGTTCGCTTCCAATCGCACGCGGAGCTCCCGCGCGCCGAATTCATCGCGCAGGAACCGCTCCGCTTCGTCCACGCGGTGGACGCGCTCCGGCGTGACCTCCACGCCGTATGCGATCCGGCTGGAGAGGCAGGGACTGGCCGGCTTGTCCCACACGGGAAGCTTCCAGTGGCGGGCCAGTTCGCGGACGTCGGCCTTGGTCAGTTCCGCCTCGATCAGCGGGCTGCGGACGGAATGCTCGTCCGCCGCCTGCATGCCGGGGCGGTGGTCGCCGCGATCGTCGAGGTTCGCGCCGTTGGCGATCACGTCCGCGCCGAGTTCCGGGAGCAGCGATTCCAGCCGGGAGTAGAGCTCGGTCTTGCAGAACCAGCAGCGGTCGCCGGCGTTGGCGACGTAGCCGGGACGCATGAACTCGTTGGTCTCGATGACGCGGTGGTGGATGCCGATTTTGGCGGCGATCTCCCGCGCGATCTCCAATTCGCCGGAGGCGAGGCTGGGGCTGACGGCGGTGACCGCGACCGCGCCGTCGCCGCACGCCAGCCGGGCCGCCTGCGCCACCACCGCGCTGTCCACGCCGCCGGAAAAGGCGACCGCGACGCGGCGATAGTCGGCGACGACCGCCAACAGGCGGTCCCGGCGTTCGCGCAGGTTCGCGGGATCTGCCATTCGATTCACCAAAGCTGCTTTGCCGACGCGTCTTTACGGCGATTATACGGACTGGCGGAGGTTTCGCACAGTTCACGCGGTTCTTGCGGGATTCCGTGGCGGTATCGGCGGTTTCCGACGAACGTTTCCGCTCGCGGCGGGGTAGAGGAACGGGAGAGGCCGCGCGCCGAGATCGGGAGGTTCCGCCCGTCCCGCGGTCGCGATATACTCGATGGACGCGGGCCGCTCGTGTTTCGTCTCCGGTCCGCCAGCTTGCCGCATTTTCGAGGTCGCCATGAGAGCACTCGGACTTTGTCTCGGAATTCTCGCCGGGGGGGCGTTGTTGTCGGCGATCGTGGCGACCGCGCATGGCGCGCCGCTCACCGCGCAGCAGCGGCGGGAATTGGTCGACATCCGCGGCGACGTCAACCGCGCAGCGGTCTATATCCGCCAGCGGAAGACCGACGAGGCCGAGAAGGCGCTCACGGAGGCGGAATCCCGGTTGGACAAGCTCGCCAAGGACGCCCAGGCCGACGAGAAGGATCCCGCAATCGCCGCGCTCCGGCGGGCGATCGCTCTGCAGCGGGACCAGCTCGCGCGGGCGATCGGGGGCGCCGGCGGCGCGCAGCCGGCGGCCAGCAACGAAATCAGCTTCACGAAAGAGATCGGCCCGGTCCTCAAGGCCCGCTGCGTGAGCTGCCACGGCGACAACAATCCACGGGCGAACGTCAGCCTCACGTCGTTCGCGAACCTGAAGCAGTCCAACTCCGGAAACAAGCTGTTCACCGCGGGCCAGCCGCAGCAGAGCAACCTGCTCGGGCGGCTCACCGCCCGCGACGCGCGCCGCATGCCGAAGCAGGGCCAGCCGCTGTCCGCCGAGGACATCGGCAAGTTCAGCCAGTGGATCGCGCAAGGCGCGAAGTTCGACGGCAAGGACGAATCGGTCGCCGTCGGAGACGAAGGGGCTGCTGAAGCGGTCGCCGCCTCGGCCCCGACCGGCAACGAGACCGTCTCCTTCACCAAGGACGTCGCCCCCTTCATGTCGAACCTCTGCGTCCGCTGCCACAGCGGCAACAACCCGCGCGGCGGGTTGTCGCTCGAAACTTACGAGAAGCTGATGGCCGGCGGGCAGAGCGGCCGCGTGGTCCTGCCCGGAAATCTCGAAGGGAGCAGGCTGTGGCAGCTTGCCGGCTTGCAGGACCCGATCAAGATGCCGCCCGGCAACGCCCTCATCACCCGCACGAATCACAGCAACCTCCGCACCTGGATTCTGGAAGGGGCCAAGTACGACGGCGGCGACCCGAAGCAGACGCTCCGCCAGCTCGTCCCCACCGCCGCCGACATCAAGACCGCGGAGCTCGCCAAGCTCTCCGACGACGAGTTCGTCCAGCACCGCAAGACCCGGACCGACCAGTTGTGGGACCGCGTCCTCCCCAAGGACCGCGCGAGCTGGGCCGAAAGCAACGACTTCCTCGTGTACGGCAACGTGACCACCGAGCGGCTCACGGAGGTCTCCGGCTGGGCCGAGGAGCACGCCGGCGAGCTGCGGAAACTGTTCAACAGCAAGGCCGAGCGGCTGTGGAAGGGGAAGCTCGCGATCTTCGTGTTCAAGGACCGCTTCGGCTTCGAGGAGTTCCACACGGTGATCCAGGACCGCCGCATCCCGCAGGATCTGGCCGGCAGCTCGACCGTCACGCCGGATTTTGAAGACGCCTACGTCGTGCTCCAGGACGTGGGGGACGACGACACCGGCGTCGCGCCGGGGTTGCGGATCAGCCTCGTCGAGCACGTCACCGGGGCGTATCTCAAGCGGACCGGCGGGAACCTGCCCGACTGGCTCGTCAGCGGCGTCGGCCTCTCGCTCGTCGGCCGCAAAGACGCCAAAAACATCTACCTCGCCCAGCTCCGCGGCAACGCCCCCGACATGGTCCACGCGCTCGCCGACCCCGAGCTGGTCTTCGCGAGCGGCACGTTCGCCCCCGGCGCGGTCCCGGCGGTCGGACTCACGCTGGTCGAGTTCCTGCAGAAGGCGGGGAGCGACCAGAAGTTCGACCAGTTCGTGAAGCGGCTCCAGCAGGGCGACAGCGTCGCCGCCGCCATGAAGACCGTTTACAACGCCGACACGAAAGCGGTCGCCGCGCAGTACGCGTCGCGGCTGAAGAGACCGCGGAACTGAGTACCCGGAACTGAGTACCCGGTACTGAGTCCTTCGCGCCGCGCCGCCTTCGTCTTTCCAAGTCGCCTCCGCTATAATCGCCCCGGATGCGCGACGCGATGACGAATTGCGGAAAGGCGGCGGAGTGATGGCGGACGTGGTGGTGGTCGGCGGGGGGGTGATCGGCCTCTCGATCGCCTGGGAACTGGCCGGGGCCGGGGCGTCCGTGCGGCTGCTCGATCAGTCGGGCTTCGGGCAGGAGGCGTCCTGGGCCGGGGCCGGCATTCTGCCTCCCGGCAATCCCCGCCGGGCCCGCGCCCCGCTCGATCGGCTTCGCGCCGAAAGCGCCGCCCGCTGGCCCGCGCTCGCCGCGCAGCTTGCGGAAGAGACCGGCATCGACAACGGCTTCCGCGCCTACGGCGGACTGACCGCGCAGTTCGGCACGGGCCCCTCCGAACATCGCGCGGCGATCGACGAGTGGCGCGACGAGGACGTATCACTCGAAGAACTTTCGCCGGCGCAGCTCGCGCAGCTCGAGCCGGAATTGACGCCGGCGATCGAGGCCGCGTTCCTGCTTCCCGGCGCGGCTCAAGTCCGCAATCCGCGGCACCTCAAGGCGCTCGTCGCGGCCTGCGCGGGGCGCGGGGTCGAGCTGCTGCCGGGCGAAGCGGTCGTCGGCTTCGAGTCGCATGGCGAGCGGATCGAGGCGGTCCGCTCGACGACGGGGCTGCATCGCGCCGGGCGGTTCTGCGTGGCGAGCGGGGCGTGGTCGAGGCGGCTGTTGGCCGAAACGGGGTTGGATCTCCCGATCGAGCCGGTCCGCGGGCAGATCGTGCTGCTGTCGCTGCCGCGCCCGCCGTTCCGCCGGGTGGTCCAAGCGGGGCACCGGTATCTCGTGCCTCGGCCGGATGGGCGGGTGCTCGTCGGATCGACGATGGAGCGCGTTGGGTTCGACAAGCGGACGACGGCCGAAGGTGTCGCAGGCTTGATCGAGTTCGCCGTCGGGCTGGTCCCGGCGCTGGCGAACGCGACGGTCGAGCGGACCTGGGCCGGCCTGCGGCCGGGATCGCCCGACAATGTCCCATTCCTCGGCCGCGTTCCCGGCCACGTCAACCTGTTCGTCGCGGCCGGACACTTTCGCGCGGGCTTGCAGATGTCGCCGGCGACCGCGGTGCTGTTGCGGCAGGCGATGCTCGATCAGGACTTGCTCATGCCGCTGGAGCCGTTCGCGTGCGATCGCCGGATCAGCGAAGTCCCAATGACCAAGCCCCAATGACCAACGGCTGCCACCCCAGCTCTGACCCCTGACCCCTGGTGTCCCATGCGGGCGGTCGTGCAGCGCGTGTCGCGGGCTTCGGTGACGGTCGAGGGCCAGGTCGTCGGCGCGATCCAGCGCGGGTTTCTCGTGCTGCTCGGCGTCGCGCGGGACGACACCCAGGACGATGCGATCTACATGGCGGCCAAGATCGCGGGGCTGCGGGTGTTTCCCGACGACGCGGGACTGATGAACCGCTCGCTCGCGGACGTGGGCGGCGCGATGCTCGTCGTGAGCCAGTTCACGCTCCTGGGTGATTGCCGCAAGGGCCGCCGACCGGGCTTCATCGACGCCGCGCCCCCCGAGCGGGCGGACGAGTTGTACCGCGCGTTCGCGGCGGAAGTTCGCGGCCAGGGGATCCCCGTCGAGACCGGCCGCTTCCAAGCGCAGATGGACGTCGAGTTGGTCAACGACGGCCCGGTGACGCTCTTGGTGGACAGCCGCAAGGAGTTTTGAGGTGGCGATCAGCCATCTACCGGCGCGCTCCCCTGCGCTCGCGGCTGCGCCGCTCGGCTTCGGGTCGCGGCTAAACGGGCTTATTGGACGTCGGTCACCGGATCGACCACTGGCCCGTACATCTCCGGTCGGCGGTCGGCGAGGCGGTCGAGCGAGACGAGTCCCGGGGCGCGCTCCACGCGCTTGTCCCGCGCCTTCGCGGGATCGATTTCGGCGTAGAGGACCGTCTCCTCGGCCCCGTCGGACGCGGCGAGCGTTTCGCCCCGCGGACCGCAGATGCGGCTCTTGCCGATGAACTGGAACCCGCGCTCCGTCCCGACGCGGTCGACCGCGGCGTAGTACACGCCGTTCTCCATCGCCCGCGTGTTGATCGCGTGCTCGGGCATGCAGTCGGCGCCGGCGGGCCAGTTGGTCGGCAGCGCGATCAAGTCCGCCCCGGCGAGCGCCAGCACGCGCGACGCCTCGGGGAACGCCGCGTCGTAGCAGATGTTGATTCCGACCCGCACGCCGGCGACTTCCTGCACGGCGAACGGACGGTCGCCGTCCGCCGTGAACATGTCGGCCCCCAGAAACGGCAGATGGACCTTGCGGTACGCGGCGACGGTCCCCGCCGGACCGACGAGCGCCGCCGCGTTGAACAGCCGCGGGCCGTCGGCCTCGAGCAGGCCGAACAGGGCGAAGCCCCCCAGTTCGCGGCAGGCGGAGGCGAACCGCTCGACGGCGGGCCCCGGGACCGGTTGCGCGTGGGGACGCGCTTCGTCGGCGTTCTCGAAGCAGTAGCCGGTGAGGGCGCATTCCGGAAAGATCGTGAACTCCGCCCCCGCGCGGCGGGTTTCCGCGAGGAAGGCGAGCATTTTCGCCAGGTTCTGCTCGACCCGCGCGAGCGAGACGTCCATCTGCACGCCGGCGATCTTCATCATCGTGCTTTCCGCGAGGCCGTGACTCAGCGATGGACGAAGATGTCGAGATACAGCACGAACATCATCAGGCTCAGCACGAAGGCCATGCCGAAATACGTCGCGGCGACGAGCACCCGCTCGCTGGGCCGCTTCCGCGTGACCGCCTCCCAGATCAGGAACACCATGTGCCCGCCGTCGAGGACGGGGATCGGCAGGAAGTTGAGCACCGCCAGATTCACGCTCAGGAAGCCGAGGAACAACAACAGCGCCGCGATCCCCTGCCGGGCCATCGAGTAGGCCGCCCCCGCGATGCCCACCGGCCCGTGCAGCTCGGTCAGGGAGATGTCTCCGGTGAGCAATCGCCGCAGCGTGAGGTAAATGTCGGCCATCGTGTTCCGCGTGTGCATCAGCCCCATGCGGGCCGCTTCCACGGCATTGTCCGCCTGCTGGGTTTCGGCCAACAGGAAGAGGATCATGCCCCGCTGGTCCGGGATGAACCAGTCCTCGGCGCGAACGGGGGCGACCGTCACGGGTCGCAGCTCTCCCTGGGCGTCTCGCACATCGAGTTCGACGCCGGCGGTCGGGTTCGATTGGAGGGCCCAGAAGGCCTGGCCCCAATTCAACGGCTTCGCGCCCTCCTTGTCCTTCTCCGGGCCGATCGTCACCGGATCGGGCGCCGTGCTCATGCCTTCCTTCGGCGGGCGGATCAGCCGCATCCGCTCGATCCGCTCCCCCTGCTGGATGCCCGCCTTCGCGGCCGGACCTTCCGGCTCCACGTGCATCACGGTCGGGATCAGCCGGAACGTCGCCCCGATCGCCGGGATCTCGACCGGAGTCTCCGGGTGCACCGGCGGAGCGGTCCATCCCGGCGCCGGTTCCGGCACGAGACTGATCTTCAAATCCTTGCGATCGGCGCCCTTGACCTCGCGGCTGACGCGGATGTCGATCGTCTCGCCGCCGCGCTCCGCGAACAGGTCGGGCAGCCGCAACGGGTCGAGCTCCTTGCCGACCACTTTCCCGTCCACCGACAGGATCTTGTCGCCCGGCCTGAGGCCGGCGTCCGCGGCGGGCGAGTCGTTGCGGATGGCGGTGAGCTGGCCGATCTCCATCCACATTCCGAGCGTCCGAAACCGATGCGGAGCGATCGTCACCGCGACCCGTTTCGGATCGGCATCGTCGTCCTTCTCGCGGCGCTCGACGACGAACTCGAGCGGCTCGTCGCGGCGCTCGGCAAGGATCTTGCCCAGGTGCGCGACCGACGCGACTTCCATGCCCCCGGCTTCGCGGATGACGTCCCCCGGCTGGAGCGGCGGCGTCGCCTCGGCGGCGGGAGTGCCGGGCGTCACCGGCTTGAACTTGCGATCGTCGGTGGACGCCAGCGTGAGGCTTTCGACCGGCGCCACGCCGATCATCCGCTTGGTGCCGCTGCCGTCCGGGAGCAGCTCGAAATCGAACTCCCGCCCGTCCTCGTGTCGGCCCCGGACCCGGATCGGGCCGGAGGAGAGCGCGACGGCCCGCATGATGTCGGTGAACGTGTCGATCTGCCGATCGTTGATGCGGGTGATCGTGTCCCCCTGGTCGATCCCGGCCTTCCAGGCCGGCGAGCCGGGGACGGCGGCGCCGACGCGCGACGGCGTCTGGTCCACCCCGATCCCGAAGGCGAACGCGAAGAACAGCAGGCCCGTGACGATGTTCATGATCACGCCGGCCGAGATGATCCCCATCCGCTGGCCGACCGTCTTCGACGAGTACGATCGCGGGTCGCGGGCGATGTCTTCGCTCGAAAGCTGGCTGGGGTCGAGGTCGTCCTGGCCCAGCATCTTCACGTACCCGCCGAACGGAATCGCCGACAGGGCGTACTCCGTCTCCCCCCGCTTGCGGCTCCACAGGATCGGCCCGAAGCCGATGCTGAACCGCTCGACGTTCACGTTGCACCACTTGGCGACGGCGAAGTGCCCCAGCTCGTGAAAGAAGATCACCAGCCCCAGCCCCAGCGCCACTCCCAGGATGCTCAGCACCTTGTCGAACAGGCCGGCGAAGTCGAAGTCGGCGAGAACCGGCAATCCGATTACGAAGTCCAATGCTGTATCTCCTGTCGAGCCCGCGCGTCATGCCGCAATAATTCCGCCAGCGACGGCTCCGGGTCGAAATCGTGTGCTTCGAGGACCGCGCGGCACGCGCGGGGGATATCGACGAACCGCAGCTCGCCGGCCAGGAAACGCTCCACGGCCGCCTCGTTGGCCGCGTTCAACACCGCGCCGCAGCTTCCGCCCCGGCGCGCGACCTCGAACCCGAGCGCGAGCGCCGGAAAGGCGTCGAGATCGGGCGGCTCGAACGTCAGCGCCGCCGCCTGCTTCCAGTCCATCGCGGGACTCAGTCCCTTCAGCCGCTCGGGATAGGTGAGCGCATATTGAATTGGCAGCTTCATGTCGGGCGGAGACAACTGGGCGATCACCGAGCCGTCCACGAATTCGACGAACGAATGGACGATCGACTGCGGATGGACGACGACCTCGATCCGCTCGGGCTCGAGGTCGAACAGCCACTTCGCCTCGATGACTTCGAGCGCCTTGTTCATCAGCGTGGCGGAATCGACGGTGATCTTTCGCCCCATGTTCCAGGTGGGATGGGCGAGCGCCATCTCGGGCGTGACCTCGGCCAGCTTCCCGGCCGGCCAGCCGCGAAACGGCCCCCCGCTCGCCGTGAGCACGATCCGCCGCACTTCCTCCGGCCGCCCCGCCTGGAGCGCCTGGAACACGGCGCTGTGCTCACTGTCCACCGGGAGCAGCGTGGCCCCGGTGCGGCGGGCGAGCTTCCGGGCGAGCGCCCCCGCAACCACCAGCGTCTCCTTGTTCGCGAGCGCGATCGTCTTGCCGGATTCGAGCGCCGCCCACGTGCCCCGCAGTCCGGCCGCCCCCACGATCGCGGCGACTACCACGTCCACGTCCGACTCGGAGGCGACCCGCTCGACCGCCTCCGGGCCGAACAGCAGCTCGGTCTCGACGGGAAACGCGCGGCGATCGACCTCGTCGCGCAGCGCCGCGTCGCCCACGACGGCCCACCGCGGACGGAATCTCCGGCACTGCTCGGCCAGCAGCGACCAATTGCGATGCGCCGTCAGCGCGGCGGCGCGCATGCGGTCGTGATGGCGGGCGACCACTTCGAGACAGTTCGTCCCGATGGATCCGGTCGCACCCAGGACGGCGATTCGTTTCATGCCCGTGCGTCATTGCCGTGGCGAAAGGCGAGGCTTGTCGGAGATGCCGGACCGGCGGGCGGCGCGCTCCGCGCGGCGCTTCGGACTCGGCCGATTCATTCTAGGAGGGCGCGGGAAACGCCGCAAGTGGCTTCTCCGGCAGGCGGTTGACCCTTCGCGGGCGGCGACGTAGAGTTGCAGCGTGCGACGGTGGCGCCGCGGCGTCCCCGGCGATCCGCCTCTCGTCCCCGTCGGTGGGCCCCGATTCGATCATGAGCGAACCCCATCAGCCGCCCCCGGATTCCGGCGCCGAAGGGAAGCGCTCCCGCCGCCCGCGCGGACGGGACGCCAAGCGCCCCGAGCGGCAGTCCAGCAACACGTTCTGGTATCTGATGCTGGGGCTGGTGATCGCGGTCGTCGTCTTCTCCTTCATGAACCAGCAGCGCCGCGGGCAGAAGCTGAAGTACGGCGAGCTCGTCGATCGACTCGAGCGGGGAACATACACCGCCGACAACGTGCATGACCTGAAGATCGGCGAGAAATACATCACCTTCCGCGACCAGCCCTCCGCTCCGGTCGAACAGGACGAAGCCTCCGACCAGCCGGTGAATCACTTTTACGTGCCTGCGGTCGGCATGACCGACGGGCAAAAGGAAGATCTGGGAAAACTCGCCACGAGCAAGGGAATCCTGCCGGACTTCGAAGAGCCGCCGTCCGAGTGGCAATCGGCCGTGGTGCTGCTGTTGCCGATCGCGCTGGTCGTCGTGCTCTTCCTGTTCATCTTCCGCCGGATGGGAGGGGCCGGCTCGGCGATGTCGTTCGGGCGCAGCCGCGGCAAACTCTATGCCCAGCAGGACATCGAGATCACCTTCGAGGACGTGGCGGGCATCGACGAAGCGGTCGAGGAACTCCGCGAGGTGGTCGAGTTCCTCCGCAGCCCCGGCAAGTATCAGGCGCTCGGGGGGCGAATCCCGCGCGGGGTGCTGCTCGTCGGGCCTCCGGGGACGGGCAAGACGCTCTTGGCCAAGGCGGTCGCCGGCGAGGCGGGGGTCGGGTTCTTCAGCCTCTCCGGCTCGGATTTCGTCGAGATGTTCGTCGGCGTCGGGGCGGCCCGCGTCCGCGACATGTTCCACCAGGCGGGGGCCAAGTCTCCCAGCATCATCTTCATCGACGAGCTGGACGCGCTGGGCAAGGTCCGCGGGAGCGGCATGCCCGGCGGTCACGACGAGCGCGAGCAGACCCTCAACGCGCTGCTCGTCGAGATGGACGGCTTCTCCTCCGATCAGAGCGTGATCGTGATGGGGGCCACCAACCGTCCCGAGACGCTCGATCCCGCTCTGATGCGCCCCGGCCGCTTCGACCGCCACGTGCTCGTCGATCGGCCGGACATCAAGGGGCGCGAGTCGATCCTCAAGGTGCACGCGGCGCGGATCAAAATGGACGACTCGGTCGACTTGAAGTACATCGCCCGCTTGACGCCGGGTTTCGTGGGGGCGGACCTGGCGAACCTCGTCAACGAGGCGGCGTTGCTCGCCGCCCGCGCGGGGAAGAACCGGGTGAGCATGAAGGAATTCGAGGACGGGATCGAGCGGGTCGTCGCCGGCCTCGAGAAGACGACGCGGATCATTCACGAAGACACGAAGCAGCGGGTCGCCTACCACGAGTGCGGCCACGCGCTCGTCGCCTGCTGCCTGCCGAACACGGACCCGGTCCACAAGATCTCGATCATCCCCCGCGGGATGGGCGCGCTCGGCTACACGCTCCAGCGGCCCGAGGACGACCGGCACCTGATGACGCAAAGCGAACTGGAGAACCGCATCTGCGTGCTGATGGGGGGGACCGTCGCCGAGGAGATCGTCTATCTGGAGCTGTCCACCGGCGCGCAGAACGACTTGCAGCGGGCGACCGACATCGCCCGGCGGATGGTGACGGAGTTCGGGATGAGCCCCAAGCTGGGCCGCGTACACTATACGGAGCGGCAGCGGTCGCCGTTCCTCTCCGACTCGTCGATGCCGGCGGACTACCAGCACAGCGAGCGGACGATGCGGGAGATCGACGTCGAGGTGAAGCGGGTGCTGGACGAAGCGATCCAGACGGTGCGCGACATTCTGTCGAGCCGCCGCGACGTGCTGGAGCACATGACGCGCGACCTGATCGAGATGGAGACGATGGGGGCGGACCACCTGAAGCGGATCCTGGAAGAGCACAAGACGAGCCCGCAGATCAAGCCGGGCACGTTCGCGATGCCCTCGACCGCGGTCCCCCGCCGCATCCCCCGCGCCGAACCCGAGCCGCGCGAAGCGCTCGCCGAATCCGCGGACGGAGCGTAGGCGCGCGGGGCGGCGTCAGCTCCCCGATGGCTCGGCAACCAACCATCCGCGGCGCGAGTCCAAAAACCTAATCGGCGATCCGTCACTCAGGGGTAGCGGCCGATCGAGCCTCCGCGCGCAATTTCGCCTTGAGGAGCCGCATCAGCAGCTCGACGTTCTGGAACTGCTCCAACTCTCTTTCGTCCGCCTGCGAGAGCTCGTCGTTGCGAAGGAGGCTTACCGGAATCTCGGCAATCGACATGCTGTTCTCTCCACGCGAGATCCGAGGAACTTCAGTCGCAACCTACTTCTTGCGGCGACGGCGAATCGTCGCCCACTCGATCGGTGAAGAACAGGAACACGACGCGGTCGTCGATCAATCCCGAGAATCCCGGCCGGCCCTCGAGCCTCGCGCCGCGGGCATGATGACTCTTCGGCAGTCTCGACCGCTTCCCGCGAATCGCCGGGGTCGCGATGGCGCGTCATGCCCGCGAAGGCGGGCATCCAGCGGCGGCGCGGACGACGGGCTGGATTCCGGCCCGCGCGGGAATGACGGAGTCGCGTTTTTGGAAGCACTGTCATTGAACTTCCGCCGATCGGGAGTAACTCATTCTATCGCTTCCTGCCGCCGGCCGGCGAGCTCGATTGGAATCGAGGTGCACGATACGGTTCCCACCGGCCGGCTCACGCCGGCCGCTCGCCGTGTTTCTCCGCGCGGCGGTCTCTGCTATCCTGTGCAACATGAGCACGGACCAGGAACAGGAATGCTGGGTCGGGTTCGACCTGGGGAGCACTAAGATGCTCGCCACGGTCTTCGATGCCGATTTCCGTCCGCTCGGCCGTCGCCGGCGCAAGACGCGCGGGCACGAAGGGGTGGACGTGGGCCTCAAGCGGATCGCCCGCACGATCCGCGAGGCGCTCGACGAGGCCGGGGTCGTCCCCGGCCAGGTGTCGGGGATCGGACTCGGGTGTCCCGGACCGATCGACCCCGACCGCGGAGTGATCCTCGACACGCCGAACCTCGGCTGGAAGGACGTCCCGATCCGCGACCTCGTCCGCGACGAGTTCGGCTGCGACGTGGTCGTGATCAACGACGTCGATGCGGGCCTGTTCGGCGAGTACCGCTTCGGCGCCGCCCGCGGCGCCCGCTGCGCCGTCGGGATCTTTCCCGGCACGGGGATCGGCGGCGGCTGCGTGTACGAGGGGCGGATCCTTCAGGGCCGCGGGGTGACGTGCATGGAGATCGGCCACACGTATCTCGCTCCGCCGGGCGGGCTGTCCGGGGTCGGGCGGAAAGGGACGCTGGAATCGGTCGCGGGCCGGCTCGCCATCGCCGCCGCCGCCGCGCAGGCCGCGTATCGCGGCGAGGCCCCCCGGCTGATGCAGGAGGCGGGGACCGACTTGGCGAACGTCCGCAGCAGCGTGCTCGCCGCGTCGATCGCCGCGGGAGACAAGGCCGTCGAACGGATCGTCCGCGAGGCGGCCGAGCACATCGGCACGGCGGTCGCGAACGTGGTGCACCTTCTGGCGCCGGAGATCGTGGTACTGGGCGGCGGCCTGATCGAGGCGCTCCCCGAGCTGTTCGTGGAGGTCGCGGGGCAGACGGCGCGCCGCCGGGTGCTGCCTCCGTACGTCGACGCGTTTCGCGTCGTGGCGGCGGAACTGGGCGACGACGCGGCCGTGCTCGGCGCCGCCGCCTGGGCCCGCGAAGTTGCGAGTGACGAGTTGCGAGTGACGAGTGACGAGTGAGTGAGGAGTGCGGAGTGCGGAGTGCGGAGTCGGGAGTGCTTGCTGATGGCGACGCGGCTTGTTCGTAACCCGTCACCCGTAACCCGTCACTCGTCACTGCAAGGAACCGAGATGTCCTCTCTTTCCGCCGACAAGCCGGCCGCCGATGCCCGTGAGGGTCCGCCCTCGATCACGCCCGTGGCGGTGATCGACGTCGGCACGACCTCGATCCGCATGGCGATCGCCGAAATCGGTCCCGGCCGCCAGGTCCGCACGCTCGAAAGCCTGTCGCAGGCGGTGAGTCTCGGCAAGGACACCTTCACCCGCGGGACGATCTCGAAATCGACCATCGAAGACTGCGTGCGGGCGCTGACGAGCTATCGCCGCGTCCTCGACGAATACGGCATCGCCCGCCGGGAGCACATCCGCGTCGTCGCCACCAGCGCCGTCCGCGAGGCGCAGAACCGGCTCGCCTTCCTCGACCGCATCTACAGCGCGACCGGCTTCGACATCGAGCCGATCGACGAGGCCGAGATCAACCGCGTGACATACCTCGGCATCCTCCCCTACCTCAAGACCGAGCCCTCGCTGGCCGAGGCGACGACGATCGTGGTCGAAGTCGGCGGAGGCAGCACCGAGGTGCTGCTCGTGCAGGGGGACGAGGTCGTCCAAGCCTGGAGCTACCGGCTCGGCTCGCTCCGCCTGCGGGAGAGTCTCGAGGAGTTCCGACCCTCGACGAGCGACCTGCGGCACATCATGGACAGCCAGATCGCCCGCACGGTCAGCCAGATCGTCGAGCACGTCCCGGAGGACGGGCGGATCGAATTGATCGCCCTCGGAGGGGACGTGCGGTTCGCCGCCGCGCAACTCGTGCCGGCCTGGGATTCGGACCGCGTGGCCCGCATTCCCGTTCCCGCCTTGGAGAAGTTCGTGGACAAGGTGGCGGCCCTGTCGCCCGACCAGATCGTGCATCGCCATCACATCGCTTTCCCGGAGGCGGAGACGCTCGCTCCGGCGCTGCTGGCCTACCTGCAGCTCGCGCACGCGTTCCGATCGAAGCACGTCCTCGTCACGAACTTCAACCTGCGGGACGGGCTGCTCAAGGACATGGCCCGCCGCGGCGCCTGGGCCGAAGACTTCAGCAAGCAGATCGTCCGTTCGGCGATCGAGCTGGGGCGGAAGTTTTCTTTCGACGAGCCGCACGCCCGGCACGTGGCGGATTTGTCGCGGCAACTGTTCCGCTCCCTGCAGAACATCCACGGGCTGGAGCCGCGGTACGAGCTGATCCTGTACATCGCGGGGCTGCTGCACGAGATCGGCAACTTCGTGAGCCACGTGAACCACCACAAGCACTCGATGTACCTGATCCTCAACAGCGAGCTGTTCGGCCTGAGCCACGGCGACCTGCTGCTGGTGGCGCTGGTGGCCCGCTATCATCGCCGGTCGAAGCCGAAGTCGTCGCACGAGGGGTACGCCTCGCTCGACCGGGAGCGGCGGATCGCGGTGTCGAAGATGGCGGCGCTGCTGCGCGTGGCCGACGCCCTGGAGCGCTCGCACAGCCAGCGGATCCGCGAAGTCCGCTGCGAGCGCGAGGACGACCTGCTGGTGATTTCGGTCCCCGACGCCGACGATCTCTCGCTGGAACAACTGGCGCTCAAGCAGAAAGGCGCGCTGTTCGAAGAAGCCTTCGGCCTGCAGCCGATGCTGCGGAAGGTCGGGGGATGATAAGAGCCGCGGGGTTTATCCCCGCGGTGGGAACCGACTTCCCTTTCGCGAAGCGCAATTCGACTCTTACGGCACGCGTGTGACCACCGGCGGGATGAACCCGCCGGCTCTTGATCTCAATCTTCCTTCTTCCGTCCCCCGTGCACGCCTCCCGTTATATCAATCGCGAGCTGAGCTGGCTGGAGTTCAACCAGCGGGTGCTCGAAGAAGCGTTGCACGCGGAGATTCCGCTGCTCGAGCGGCTGAAGTTCCTGGCGATCACCGCCTCGAACCTCAACGAGTTCTTCATGGTCCGCGTGGGGGGCTTGCAACAAATCGCCGCCCAGGGAAGCCCCCGCCCCGATCCCGCCGGGCTCTCCGCCGCCGAGCAGCTCCGCGCGATCGGCGACCGCACGCACCGGATGACGGCCGATCAATACGTCTGCTTCCTGAGCGAACTCGAGCCGAGGCTCGCCGCCGCCGGGATCAAGCGCGTCCGCCGCGAAGATCTCGTCGATCGGCAGTTCCGCGTGCTGGAGCAGGTGTTCGAGAACGAGCTGCGGGCGGTCTTCACGCCGGTCGCCGTCACCGGCGCCGACGATTTTCCGCTCGTCGCGAACCAGACGCTCGCCGTCTGCGTGCGGCTGGAACCGGGTGGCACTGGCTTGCCAGTGCAGTCGAGCGCAACTAGCTTGCACTCGCCGACCCAAGAACGCACTGGCAAGCCAGTGGCACCCGAACAAGGCACTGGCAAGCCCGTGGCGCCCGAACAAGGCACTGGCAAGCCAGTGGCACCCGGCGCGCCCCGGTTCGCGGTGATCGCCTTCGGCCGCTCGGCGTCGCGGTTCGTCACGCTCCCCTCCGACGGGGGCTACGTCTACATGCTGCTGGAAGACGTCGTGGCGGCGTTCGTCGAGCGGTTCTTTCCCGGCGAGCCGATCGTCGAGTGCGTCCCCTTCCGCATCACCCGCAACGCGGATCTGGCGCTCCGCGAGGACCAGGCTGCCGACCTGCTCGAAGAGATGGAGGAAGTCCTCGACGCCCGCAAGCAAGGTTCGTGCGTGCGGCTGGAGATCGCCGACCGCGTGACGACCGGCACGCTCGCCTTCCTGCGGGAGACGCTCGGCGTCGAGGACCGGCAGATTTACCCGCTCCCCGGTCCGCTCGACCTCGCCGCCTTCATGCAGCTCACCGAGCTCAAGGGCTTCGACGATCTGAAGTACGAGCCGTGGCCGCCGCGGCCTTCGCCCGACATCGATCCGGCCGCCGCGATGTTCGACGTGATCGCCCGGCGGGACGTGCTCCTCTACCATCCGTATGAGAGCTTCGACCCGGTCGTGCGGTGGATCGACGAGGCGGCCGACGACCCGGACGTGCTCGCCATCAAGCAGACGCTCTATCGCACCAGCCGCAACAGCCCGATGGTCGAAGCCTTGGCGCGGGCGGCCGAGAAGGGAAAGCACGTCACGGCGATCGTCGAACTCAAGGCCCGCTTCGACGAGGCCCGCAACATCGAGTGGGCCAAAAACCTCGAACAGGCCGGCGTGCAGGTCATCTACGGCGTCAAGGGACTCAAGACGCACGCCAAGATCTGCATCGTCGTCCGCCGCGAGCCGCAGGGGATCCGCCGCTACGTCCACTTCGGCACCGGGAACTACAACGAAGTCACCGCCCGGCTCTACACCGACGCCAGCTTCATCACCTGCAACGAGGACCTCGGGGCCGACGCGGTCAACTTCTTCAACGCCGTCACCGGCTACTCGCAGCCGCAGAAGTTCCGCAAGGTCGAGGCGGCCCCGATCGGCCTCCGCGAGAAACTGATCGAGATGATCGAGAGCGAGACCGACCGCAAGCAGCACGGGCAGAAGGCCCGGATCGAGGCCAAGCTCAACTCGCTCGTCGATCCCGGAGTCATCGACGCCCTGTACGCCGCGTCGCAGGCGGGGGTGAAGGTCCGGCTCAACGTCCGCGGCATCTGCTGCCTGCGCCCCGGCGTGAAGGGGCTGAGTGAGAACATCGGCGTCGTGAGCATCATCGACCGGTTTCTCGAGCACGGTCGGATCTTGTACTTCCACCACGGCGGCGACGAGCGGGTGTTCCTGTCCAGCGCCGATTGGATGCCCCGCAACCTCGATCGCCGCGTCGAGCTGCTCGTCCCGATCGAGAACCCCGACTGCCGCGACCGGTTGATCCACATCCTCCGCAGGAACCTGCAAGACACGGCCAAGGCCTGGGCCTTGCAGCCCGACGGGAGCCACGAGCGCGTCAAACCCAAGAAGGGAGCGAAGCCCTTCCGCAGTCAGGAGGCGCTGTACCGCGAGGTCTGCGACGCCGTCCGCGAAGCGGAGCAGCGACAGCGGACGGTATTCATCCCGCACCGCGCCGCGGGGAACGGGTGAGGCAGCGACTAGCGACTAGCGACTAGTCCCTAATCACCAGACCGGTCCCAGACCGGCGAGAGCCGCTGCGCGTCTTCGCCGAACGTCTGCGAGACGACGAACCCGCTGGCCTGCGAGGTGTAGAAGATCCGCCCGTTGGAGACGATCGCCCCCAGGCACTCGCGGGAGTCGATCGCCGGGCCGGTCGAGACCAGCTTCCCCCCCTGGGACAGGTCGATCATGTCCATGTTGGCGCCGAGGACGTACGGCTCGGAGAGGGTGAACCGGCAGCAGGCGTAGTTGTGCCCGACGCTGTCGATGATCTTCCCGGTCTCGCGGTCGAACACGTTCCCCTTGCCGCGGAGCGCGTTCGAGAAGAGGAACCGCTCCCCCACGGTCACGACGTTGAGCGCGGAGGTCACCGGCTCGGACTGCCAGACGAGGGACCCGTCCTTCGCATCGAGGCACCAGACGAAGCGGTCCTTCGTCTCCTCGCGGGCGGGGTTGTTCCCCCCGATGTAGAGCCGACCGTCGCGGGCGCTTAACGTACACTTGGCGGTCACGAAGAACTTGTTCGTGAGCCACTGGACGTCGCCAGTCGCCGGATCGAGGCAGGCGGTCAGACCGTTGTCATCGGTCGGCAACCCGCGCCGGGCGCGCTTGCCGGCGGCGTAGCCGAAGAACGTCGAGTAATACAGCTTGCCGTCGAGCAGGCAGATGCCGCAGTCGTTGCCGCCGCGGCCGTGCTCGGAAAAGTCCTGCTCCCACACGACCTTGCCGGTGTCGAGGTCCCACGCCCAGATCAGCGGGCGGTTGTCGGCCGGGTAGTAGGGGTTGTCGTTGGAATAGATCCAGCTCATCACCTCGCTCTTGTCCGGCGTCGCCTGCGGGGTGCCGCTGAACGTGAACGGCTTTTCCGATCCCTGCGCCGCATATCGCCCCGAGCCGGAGGCGTAGATCGCGACGTTGCCGTGGACGAGCGGCGGGAACTGCCGGCTCCAACTGGGCGAACCGGTGAAGGGGGCCTCCCACAGGAGTTGTCCGGTGGCGGCGTCGAGGCAGCGCATCCGCGACTGCTTGATGCCGGCCTGCGGGACCAGCAGCTTTCCATCGACGTAGAGCGGTGACGTGAACGAGAGATACACTTCGGGCCAATACCGCCGCCACAGCAGCCGGCCGGTGTCCTGCTCGACGGCGATGATCTGGCCCTCCGCGGTGTGGGTGTAGAGCCGGCCGCCGCCGCAGACCGGCACGTGCTTGACGGTCCCTTCGAGGCGGCGGGCCCAGCGCATCCGCAACGGGGGCCGAAGCCCCTGGTCGTTGGCGTTCGTGCCGGCGAAGTCGCCGTAGTTCGTGTACCAGTCGTGCTTCGCACCGGCGAGCGGCCCGGTCAGCGGGCTGCGGATCTTCGAGATTCCAAGGTCCTTCGTCGGCTGCGGCGCTGTGCCGTCGCCGCCGAAGACGTACAGATGGCCGTCCTCACAACCGACGAAGATCCGCCCGGCCGCCACCGCCACCGGGGCGGTGATCGGCGCGCCGAACGCCGTCGCGTACGATCGCGTCTCGCCGCCGTCGAGCGGCACGACGTGCAGCTTGCCATCGAGCCCGCCGTAGACCGCGTGCTCGCGCGTCAGCACCGGCGGGCAGATCGAACCCGCGGCCGAAAGCACCGCCGGCTTCTCCTGCCCGACGGTATGGCGGCACAGGCCGAGGCCATCTTCCGGGCGGACGCGGTACACGTCGTCGCCGCGAATGCTCACGGAAGCGAAGCTCAGCAGACCGGGCAGGGAGATCGCCGTCTCGGTCCCCTTGACGAAATCGGCCTCGACCTGGCCGTCGTTCAACCGCAGGACTTCGACGCGGCCGGCGTTGTCGCGGCGATGCCATTGGACGTACACATTGCCCGCTTCATCGGCGCTCTGGCCGAACGTGGCGGGATATTCTCTTCCCGCGTAACCGGGAATTTCGCCGACCGCGCGAAGCCGCGGCGAATCGCCGGCGTCTTCGAGGAACACGGTCCGCCCGCCGGCCGGGATGACGACCGTCTTGCCGACGAGACAGATATCGCGGGAGCAGACGAAGTGGTCCTTCCAGGTGACGCGGTCTCCGCGGTGCTTGAGCCAGGCTTCGCCGCTCCAGCGGTCTCCGTCGAACCCGACGACTTCCTTCACGAAGTCCCACGTCCAGCACTGGCGCCCGTCAGGTTCCACCGCGTAGACCCGCGCTCCCAGCGTCGCGAAGTACACGCGGTCCGGGCCGACGGCGGGGGCCGAGAAGATCGGCTCGCGGCAGTCGATCTCGCGGACGACCTTTCCGGTCTCGCGGTCGAGGACGTAGTAGTAGCCGGCCATCGTGCCGACGTGCAGATAGTTCCCCGCGATCGCGGGCGCGGCGACGTTGTTGCAGTTTCCCGCGCCCCCTTTCGTGTGGAAGGTCCACACGACTTCGAGCGTCCGCGCGTCGATCGCATGGACGACGCCGGAGCCGTCGATCGCGTAGACCTTGCCGCCGGCGACGACCGGGGCGGCGTAGATGCCGTCGGTCAGCGGAACGGCGCCGACGAGGCCCAGCGGTCCCGCCAGCGAAACCTGCGGCGCGTTTCCGGAGCGGAGCGCGTCTCCCTGAAGCTGCGGCCAACCCTCGTCGGCCAATGCCGCTCCGGCGGAAAGAACCAGCGGGAGGACCAGTAAGAAACGCGACATGAAGTGCCCCTTCCGGAATTCCGAGTCGTGCGATACGCTATGTCACAAGATAGCCGATCGGCCGCCATCCGATCCAGTCCCGCGAGTGCGCGGGGGGGCAGCGCCCAATGCGCCGCGCTCCCAATTCGCATTCGATTCGGGTAGACTGGCGCGGGACCGCGGCGGAAGGCCGCGGTCTTCGTGCGCCCGCTTCGGCCGGGGGCCGTGCGAATCCCTGCGCCCGCGCGCGGAGGGGCCGTCTTGCTTCAACATGTCTTCCTTCAACGCAGCGGATCGAACCCATCGTGTCGGCCACCTCCGTGATCGGGCTTCAATGGGGCGATGAAGCCAAGGGCAAGATCGTCGATATCCTCACCGATCAGCACGACATCGTCGTCCGCTACCAGGGAGGGAACAACGCGGGACACACCGTCCGCTTCGACGGCGAAACGTACAAGCTCTCGCTCTTGCCGACCGGCATCCTCCGGCCGGGCAAAATCGCGGTGATCGCTCCCGGCGTGGTGATCAACCCGCAGGCGCTGCTCTCGGAGATCGACACGATCGCGGCCCGCAACGTGCCCGTCGCCGACAACCTGCTCATCAGCGACCGGGCCCACGTCATCTTCCCGTACCACGTGCGGGAGGAGGCGGCCCTCGAAAAGGGCCGCGGGGCCGGCGCGATCGGCACGACGATGCGGGGCATCGGCACCTGCTACAAGGACAAAGCGGGCCGCACGCACGCGATCCGCGTCGGCGACCTGTATCACGTCGAGTCGTTCCGCACGCGGTTGCACGACATCGTCGCCCACAAGAACACGATCCTCGCGGCGCTCGGCGACGAAGGCCCGCCGCTCGATCCCGACGAAATCCTCGAGACCTACACGCAGCACGCGCTCCGGCTCCGCACGCACGTCACCGACACCACCGCCTATCTCCACAAGGCGCTGGCCGCGGGAAAACGGATCCTGTTCGAGGGGGCGCAGGGGAGCCTGCTGGATATCGACCACGGGACGTTCCCGTTCGTCACCTCGTCGAACAGCTCGGGCTGCGGCGTACACTCCGGGAGCGGCGTTCCCGAGCGGGCCATCCAGCGGATGATCGGTGTGGTGAAGGCGTACACCACGCGCGTCGGCGGCGGGCCCTTCCCCACCGAGCTCCGCAACGACGTGGGACAGCACATCCGCGACCGCGGCCGCGAGTACGGGACCGTCACCGGCCGCCCGCGGCGGTGCGGCTGGTTCGACGCGGTCGCCGCCGGCTACGGCGCGCGGATCAGCGGCGCCGATTTCCTCGCGATCGCGCTGCTCGACGTGCTCGACGAACTCGATGAAATCCAGGTCTGCGAGGCCTACGAGATCGACGGCGAACGAACCACGGACTTTCCGAGCCACGTGGAAGTCCTCGCGCAGGTGGCGCCAGTGTATCGGACGCTGCCCGGCTGGAAGCGCGACATCAGCGGCGCGCGAAAGTTGGCCGACCTCCCGAACAACGCCCGTCGGTACGTCGATGCGATCGCGGAACTCCTGGCGACGCCGCCGGCGTTCATTTCGGTCGGCCCGGACCGGGAGCAGACGATCGTGTGCGACGGATAGCCGTATCAGCGTTGTCTCCGGCGAGGTCCGGGTCAACGCCGTGCCGGCCGCTTTTTCTTCGCGGCCGGCTTCGCCGCCGGCTTCCGGGCCGGCGCGGCCTGCGTCCCCTTCTTCTTCGCGCCCCGCTTGTCTTTCGGCCGCTCCGCCGCCGGCGGCCGGCCCGGCTGCATCTGCGCCACGAACTCCTCGTGCCGGCGCGCCATCTCCTCCGGGGAAACGTCCTCGACGTGCGTCGCCAGTCCCCACGTGTGGCCGAACGGGTCGATCACCTGGCCGAAACGGTCCCCCCAGAACATGTCCGTGACCGGCATCCGCACGGTGCAGCCCGCCTTCACCGCCCGCTCGAAGGCGGCGTCGACGTCCGGCACGTACAGGAACAGCGAGGCCGTCGAGAGCCCCGCCGAGCGTGGGGACTTGTAAGCACCGGGTTGCCCCGGCATGGGCGGCATCTCGTCCGCCAGCATCACGGGAGAATCGCCGACGCGGATCTCGGCATGCACCACCTTTCCCCCCGGTCCGGGCATCCGCGCCGTCTCCTCCGCCCCGAACGCCCGCCGGTAGAACTCGATCGCTTTCGCGCACTCGTCGAGCACCAGGTGCGGCGTGACCGTGTGATATCCCTTCGGGACCGGTTGGACCTTCTTCTTCGCCATGAGCGATCTCCCGGATGAGAGTTCGACGGAATGACCTGCCAGGGCACGCCGCCCCATGTCCCGTGCACGCGCTCATTCCATCCCTGCCGGGGCGAGAAGTCAAGTAGCAACCCGCTTGCCGCCGACGCTGGCTCGGCCCTCGTCGCCCTGCTATACCTCGGGCTTGTCCTACCGAGCGCCATCGCGAAGCAAAGCCATGCAACCGACTCCGGCACACGGTCTCTCCGATCTTTCCGCACGACTCGAATTCGCCCTGGATGCGGCCCGTGCCGCGGGGGAGTTGATTCTCGGCTACTATCGCGACGCACGGCTGCAAGTCGAGTTCAAGGCGGACCGGTCGCCGGTGACCGCGGCCGATCGAGGCGCGGAGGAGCTGCTCCGCGCGCGAATCGCCGCGGAGTTCCCCGGCGACGGCGTGCTCGGGGAAGAGCTGGCGGACGTTCCCTCGCGGAACGGCTACCGCTGGGTCCTCGATCCGGTGGACGGGACCAAGTCGTTCATTCACGGGGTGCCGTTGTTCGGCACGCTGATTGGACTGGAGCGCGACGGCCGCGTGCTGCTGGGGGTGTGCCGCTTCCCGGCGCTCGATGAGGTGGTGTATGCCGCCCGCGGCGGCGGCGCGTGGTGGCGGATCGGCGATGCGGCGCCGCGGGCGGTCCGCGTCTCACCGATCGACCGCATCGAGGACGCGCTGTTCTGCATCACGACGGTCAGCGGCTGGGAGAAAATCGGCCGCCGCGACGCCTTCGACCGGCTGTGCGGCGCGGCTGGGCTGACGCGCGGCTGGGGGGACTGCTACGGCCACATGCTCGTCGCGACCGGCCGCGCCGAGGTGATGATCGACACCGCGATGAACCCCTGGGACGCGGCGGCGGTGCTGCCGATCGTCGAGGAGGCTGGCGGCCATTTTCTCGACTGGACAGGGACGGCGCGGATCGACGGCGGCAACGGCCTGTCGGTCAACGCGGCGCTCCGCGAGACGATCTGCGCGCTACTGAACGGCGAAGGCTAGCCCGCAGCGCAAGCAAGAATCGCCCCGGCAGTCTCCACTCAGTACTTCCAAGTTCGCGGCAGCGCGTCATGCCCGCGAAGGCGGGCATCCAGCGGCGGCACGCACGGCAGGATGGATTCCCGCCTGCGCGGGAATGACGAAGTCGCGTTCTTGGAAGTACTGCCACTCGAAAAACGCCGGCCGTACTGGCGAATCTCCCTCGCTGGCGCGTCGGGCTACTTGCGCAAGAAAAGACTCCCGGCAGGGTTCGCTGCCGGGAGTCAAGAGTGCTTCGAAGACCGCTCGCCGGGGGGTCACTTGGGCAAGTCGGTGGCGAGCGGGGTATCGGCGTCGTTCTTCCGTTCGCGCTCCGCAATCCGCTTCTGGATGGCGGCGGCACGCTCGGCCTTGCGCTTCTCCATCATCTTCTTGCGGTCGTAGACGCGCTTTTCGCTTCTGGAGAGGGTGCTGTAGTAGGCCTGCTCCTGGGCGTCCATCAGCTTCTCGGGAGTGTCGATGCCCGCCTTCTTCAGCTCGGCGACCGTCTGCTTCTGCTGCTGCTGTCGCGCTTGCAGCAGCCGCTGCTGGATCTGCCGCGCGTACTGCGCCTGCTGCTGCTGCAACTGCCGCATTTGCTGCTGCTGTTGCTGCAACTGCTGCTGAAGCTGGCCCTGGTTGACTTGGGCTGATGCGGTCCCCGCCCCGGCGAGAAGCATCGCGCCGCCAAGCCCCGCCAAAACCATTCGCCGCGCCATCGCCGCCACAGTGAGGCCTTTCATAAGAGCCTTGCTCCTTCCGAATCGAGGTCGCGCTTCAAGTCCAGACAAATGGCCCTCACCCGATGATTCTACACCTTTCGACACCGCCGTCAATGAGTGATCGGCAGAATCGCGCCGTTGCGGATACGGCCGCATTCTTACCCGGTCCAGCAAGCGAAAATTCGTCCCGAAAAAGGGCGGGACACTCGCGACGGGACGCGGCCGAGCCTCGGGCCGGACATATAAGTCATGGCGATTAAACGGGTTGTGTCGCGCAATGTCGAGCTCAGAGTCCGTCGAAAATATTTTCCCCGGCCGCCACTATCGCCGTTGCGGCTCCAGCGGCAGCCCTTGTCGCGGGGCCGAAGGCCGCACCATCTGCGTGGCCCGTGCGGGACGCGGCTCCGGCCGGGCCGGCGGAACGCCGTCGAAGGCGCTCAAGAACCGCTTCAGGGCCGCGTCCAGCTCGGGCACCGCCTTGACCGTGGCGACTGGCGCGTTCACCGTCCCCCGGACTTCGACGCCGACCCAGCCCTTCGTCACCTCGTTCACGAGTGTGTCGAACACCGGGATCGGGACCTGGTTCCGCGGAAGCATCGAATAGAAATCGAGCGCGAGACGGCCGTCGAACCGCGCGGTCCCCCGCCCTCGCAGGCTGATCGCGTCCCCTACCAGATCGATCCGGTTGAACACGAACCGCCCCCGATCGATGTCGTAATCGACGAGCGCGTATTTGAACGCGGTGCGGTCGGGCGGGACGAAGCTCAGGACGTTGAAGATCTGGGCGATCACCGGGAGCTCGTAGAGGGCCGCCGGGCTGATCTGCAGTTGCCCGCGACCCGCCAGGTTGGTCGCCTCGCCCCCGCGTCCGCGCAAATCGATCCAGCCGTTCATCACGCCCTGCAGATTGCGGCCGTCCGCCAGGTACTGCCGCGCGTACTCCTCGAGCCGGCCTTGCGCGAGCACGATCTTGGTGTGATGCTGGAACTCGTCCTCGCCGCCGCGCCGCGTCTCGAACACGTCCAACTGGCTGTCGAGCGCGAACGTGCCGCCGATGATGCGGGCCGTGAGTCGCTCTTCCGCGGGAATCGCCCCCGGCTCCGGCAGAAACGCCTTGGGAGATCCGACGACCAGACGGCTGCCGATCATCCGGTATGGCCCGCGGACCTCGGTGAACTGATAGCCGCGCACGTCGGCCGAATCCAGCTCGATGTTTCCCTCGACGCGGACCTCCGCTCCGTTCCACGTGCCGCGGCTCGTCAGGCGGCCGTGCGCTTTGTCGATGTCGAAGCCGGCGGTCACGCGGTTTCCGGAGAGGACGGCTTCGAGGTTCCACGCGGCGGTGACCGGGTCGCCGGGGTTGGCCGTCCCGCGGAACTCCAGCATCCCCGCGAGGGACAGCGGCTTCTGCGGAGCGGCCCGCTCGACCGCCAACCGCAGCGCTTCGGGGAGCGCCCGGCGGAAGGGGCGGTCGGCCACGAGGTCGTCCGCGAACAGCCGCGCGAGCCTCAGTCTCCAGTCCCCGCGAGGACCGTTCTCGAGGAAGCCGTCCAGCCGGACGCGCGTCCCTTCGTGTTCGGCGGAGAACGAGGCGATGTCGAGGCGGCCTTCGGTCCAGGCGCCGCGGGCGGCGACCTTGTCGAGCGGATACGGGAAGGCCTTGAGCTGCAGCGCTCCCTCGGAGACCGCGATCTCGGGAAGCGCGACGACCGGCGCCTCGCCGGGACTCCAGGCGACCGTGGCGGCGACGTCGAGCTTTCCCTGCGGCGCGAGCTGCTCCCAGACCTCCTTCAACCTCGGGGGGAGCGCCAGCTCGAGGTCCTTGTCGATTTGCGCATCGCCGACCTTCAGCGCCAACTCCAGTTGCCCCGGATCCTGCGGGCCGGCCTTGCGGAACGCGCCCGCGGCGGCGACGTGCGCGGTCCCGTGCGTCCCCTGAAGCCCGGTGAACCGCCACGTGCCGTCGGCCGAGGCGAACGTCACGTCGCCGCGGAGGTTGCTGATCCGCCACGGGAAATCGGCGTATTCGATCGCGCCGCGGGTGATGTGGGCCATCATCCGCGTGTCGAACGGCGGGCCCGAGTTCGCCGGCCGCACGAGGAGGCAGCGGAGATCCATCTGCCCTTCGAGCTTGAGCCGCTCGAGCGCCTTCGCCGCCGGCGCGGGGCAGGCGTCGCGAAACGTCTCGTCGATCGGCAAGCCGGCGGCGCGGATGTCGAACGCCGCCTCGCACTCCGGGCCTTCGCCCCGCACGTAACCGGTGACGGTGACGGGCCGCCGCCCGGCCTGTCCGGCGAAGTCGATCTCGACGACGTCGTCGAACTGCTGCACCGTCCCGGCGACCTGCGTGACGGTGTAGGGGAACTTCTCGTGCGTCGCCGTTCCGTCGCGGACCGAAAGCCTCAGCCCCGCGGCGCGCCAGCGGCCGTGCTCGTCGCGCCGGATCGAGACGCCGCCGTCGGCGAGGCCGGACGGGCGGAGCGAGTCGTACACCTTGCGCCAGTTCCGCGGCAAACGGCCCCGGAGCCGGTCGTCGAGGGCCATGTTCGTGAAGGCGAGCTCGAACTGAGCGGGGGTCGCGGCGCCGATGTGGTCGATGTGACCTTCCAGCGAGATCTTCGTCACGCCGTTCTTTGCGGTGAGATTCGACACGCGCAGCCGGCGATTGTCCCAGTCGATCCGTCCCTCGAGCGCGTGGAGCGAAAACGGAAGCGCGGAATTCGTGACGCGGCCGTTGCGCAGATCCCCCGTGATGCGGAATTCCGGCTCCGCCCCCGGCTGCCACTGCGCCGCGTGGAACGACACGTCCAGCAGCCCGGTCACGCCGAAGTCGTTGACCGAAGCGTCCGAGGCCGCGCCCGCGGCGTTCGTCGTCAGCACGACCGGGACCGTGCCGCCGGGGACCGCCTCCGTCTCTCGGGCGAACCCGTCGAGGTGCGCGTGCAGGCGGGCGATCTTCGTGTGCAAGTCGAGCGACGCGCCGGCCGCGAGCTCGACGAGCTCGGGACCGGCGGCGAGACCGTTCAGGCGGCCGTCCAGCGACCACGTCCGGTCGTCGACGTTCCAGCGGCCGTCGAGCGACACCCCCCCCGCGCGGTCGACGTGGACCGCCCCCCGCACGCGAAACTGCCGCCGACCAGCGGGAACAAGGTCCACCTCCGCCCGCCGCAGAAAGAAGACTCCCGGTGGAGCATTCCCCGGCTGCTCGAGCCGCACCTCCGCGACGCCGCCCGCGACGTGCCATTCCGGCAACGGCTTCTTCTCCCGCTCGTCGTCGAGCGGGAACAGCTTCTGCCAGTTCCACGAGCCGTCGGCCCGGCGGACGAGGTCCAGCCGGGGATTGAGGAGTTCGAAGCGGCGGACGTCGATCTCGGCCTTGTCGGCGAACCGCTCCGCATCGAGCGTGACGATCACCTCGGGGACCTGGACGATCGCGGCGGTTTCGCCGCGGGGGCGGATCGACAGGTCGTGGAGATGGACCCGGCGGTTCCAGTCGAACCGCGCCCGCCCAATGCGGATGTCCCACTGCGGGGCCATTTCGGCGAGACGGTCGAGCAACCCCTCGCGCAAGCGCTCGTCGCTATGAGTGGAAACCCAATAGGCGTACCCGCCCCCGGCGCACCCCACCAGGAGCACGAGGAGAAGGAACCACTTGAGGGTCTTCGGGACGACCATGCGCACCGCGAGCGCCCCCGGCGCCGGGAAAAACCGCGGGATGGTACGCCTGCCGCCGCGAATGGGTCAAGACGGGATGGCGAGAATGGGGGAGACGGGAGAGGGACGGGTTGATGATGGCGACTCCATCCTTCGCGTCCGTCGCGTCCCTGCAAGCGTCCCACGTTGCGAACTTCCCACGTCAGCGGGGAAGAGTTCGATTCCCACGATCCGTCTGGCTGACCGCTGAAAGCTGATCGCTGAAAGCTCCCCCTCAATACTCGTGCTTCTCTCCGTCGCCCGTCGCTTCGATGCCCTGGAACTCGGTCTGCACGACCTGGCGGATCGTGCGGGCGGCGACTTCTGCTTGCAGTTTCGCGACGGCGTCCGCGAGCGGCATCGAGCCGAGGTCCCCTTCCAGGCGGTCGCGGAGGGCGACCGCGCCCGACTCCGCCTCGCGCGGGCCGACCACCATCATGTAGGGGATCAACTCCAGTTGCGCGTCGCGGATCTTCGCGTTGACCTTGGCGCTTTTCGCGTCGGTCGTCGCGCGGAACCCGGCGGCCCGCAGCTGCGCCTCGACCTCGCGAGCGTAATCGAGGGTCTTGTCCGACAAGGGGAGCACGCGGACCTGCTCCGGCGCGAGCCACAATGGAAAGGCCCCCGCGAAATGCTCGATGAGGATCCCCACGAACCGCTCCATCGAGCCGAACGGGGCGCGGTGGATCATCACCGGGCGGTGCGCGTGGTTGTCCGCCCCGATGTATTCCAATTCGAAGCGCTCCGGCAGGTTGTAGTCGAGCTGCACCGTCCCGAGTTGCCACGGGCGGCCGATCACGTCGCGGATCACGAAATCGACCTTCGGCCCGTAGAACGCCGCCTCGCCGACCTCCTCGACGAACTTCACCTGCATCTCGGTGAGGACCTCGCGCAGCTCGCTCTCGGCCCGGTCCCACAACTCGGCCCGCCCCACGTATTTGTCGGACTCGGGATCGCGGAGCGACAGCCGGATCGACACGTCGCGGAAGCCGAAGGTCTCGAACACGAACTGCACCAGCTCGACGGTCGCGCGGAACTCCTCCTTCACCTGGTCCGGGGTGCAGAACAGGTGCGCGTCGTCCTGGGTGAAGCCGCGGACGCGGGTCATGCCGTTCAATTCGCCCGACTTCTCGTGCCGGTAAACGGTGCCGAACTCCGCCAGCCGCAACGGCAGATCGCGATAGCTCCGCTGCTCGGAGGCGTAGATCTTGACGTGGTGCGGGCAGTTCATCGGCTTCA
>JBBDNU010000188.1:0-14132 GCA_040877365.1 Planctomycetales bacterium | reverse complement strand
CTCCGCTGCTCGGAGGCGTAGATCTTGACGTGGTGCGGGCAGTTCATCGGCTTCAGAAGGAACCGCTCCTGCGCCGCTAACCAGTGCTCAACGACATCGAGTTTGTCGACCGGCGACTCTCCTGACTTGTACCGCTCGACAGGGAATTCGGATCTCGCGGAGTTCACCATCTCATTTTCCATGAAGTCGATGAACCTCTTATCCGCAGCCCTGAACTGCTCCTCCCACTTGGGCCTACCGCGGGCCACGTCCGTGATTGCAGCAATCAACACTTCGTGCTGCTCCTCAACGAAAGGACACAATGGATCATCGGCAACGGGAGCGAACTGAGACTCCCGGTAGTATGGATAGTGACCACTTTTCTGGTAGAGCTTCAGCCGCCCGATGTGCGGGGTATAGACCTGCTCGTACCCGCGCTTCAGGAGTTCCTGCTTGAGGAACTCTTCCAGCACGGATCGAACAACGGCACCCCTGGGCTTCCACAGGATCAGCCCCTGCCCCACGTCGGCGTCGATCTCGAACAGCTTGAGCTGCTTCCCCAGCACGCGGTGGTCGCGGCGCTTCGCCTCGTCCACCTGTTCGAGATACCGCGACAGGTCCTTCTTGTCGAAGAACGCGGTGCCGTACAGCCGCTGCAAGCGGCGGTTCTTCGCGTCCCCCTTCCAGTACGACCCGGCCACCGACAGCAGCTTGAACGCCTTGATCCGCCCAGCGTCGGGGATGTGCGGCCCGCGGCAGAGGTCGACGAACTCCCCCTGCCGGTAGAAGCTCACGGTGGGATGCTCGGCCAGCCCGGTGTCGATGTGCTCGACCTTGAGATCCTGCCGGAGATCGTCGCAGAACCGCCGCGCTTCGTCGCGCGGAAGGACGAACCGCTCGAACGGCTCCGCCTCTTTCACGATCTCCGCCATCTCCGCTTCGATCTTCGGAAAGTCCTCCTCGCGGATCGGCTCGGGTAGGTCGAAATCATAATAGTAGCCGTGCGCCAGGGTCGGCCCGAACGCGAGACTGGTCCCCGGATAGAGCCGCATCACCGCCCGCGCCATGACGTGCGCGCACGAGTGCCGCATCACGTCGAGCGCCTCGCGGTCGCGCTCGGTGATCAGCCGCAACGGCACGGGGCGCTGTTCGGTCGCCTCCGCCAGCGGCCGGCGGGCATCGACGATTTTTCCTTCGACCTCGGCGGCGATCGTCGCCCGCGCGAGCCGCTCGCCGATCGACTGGGCCACGTCGAGCGCAGTGACGTCGTCGGACTGCTCCTGAAGGCTGCCGTCGGGAAGTTGGACTTGGATCATCGGCTGGGGAATTCCAATGCTCGTGGGGCAGACGCAATAGCCGGTTCGCGCCGTTATATCGGTCCCGGAAAGGCGCCGTCAAACCGAATCGATTGCCGTGCGCCGTTGTGGGCCGGGGGCTGATGCCCGGGGCTCCGGGGTTCGGGGCCGGGGCCCCCCGATGGACGAACCGCCATTGACCTGATTCCGGCGGTTGTCCTATAGTCCCGCGCCGGCGCTGGCGCCGATGCGCGATTTCCCCCCTCTCGGACCCGACGATTCGGAGACGCGAATGATGAGCGACGCCCGTCCCTCGATGTCTGCACCCGGGCCGGAATCGCGCCGGCAGCCGGGGACCTTCGACCGCAAGCAATGGCTGTTCGCCGTCGGGGGGGCCGTGGTGGCGGTGCCCGTCGTGGTCCTGCTGATGCAGGGGTTCCGCGCGACGGGGGCCGATGCCGGGACCGGGGCCGCCGGGAACCCGGCGCAGGGCGCGAACGAGGCCTACGTCGCCCGCGTGGGGAACTATCTCGTCAAGCGGAGCGAACTCGCCGACGCCTGTCTCGAGCTCCACGCCAAAGAGGTCCTGGAGAACGTGATCAACCGGGTCGTGATCCATCAGGCCTGCCAGAAGCATGGCCTCGAGGTGACCGAGGCGGAGGTCAACCAGGAGATCGTGCGGATCGCCGCCAAGTTCAGCCTGCCGGTCGACACCTGGCTCAAGATGCTCGAGAGCGAGCGGGAGATCACGGCGGCCCAGTACCGGCGGGACATCATCTGGCCGATGCTCGCCCTGAAAAAGCTTGCCGCCGCCGAGGACCGCAGCCAGTTCACCGTCACCGAACAGGAGATGGGCCAGGCGTTCGTGCGGGACTACGGCCCGCGGGCCAAGGCGAAAATGATCATGTTCGACAACCTCCGCCGCGCCGAGGAGGCGTGGAACCTCGCCCAGAAAAACCCCGCAGACTTCGGGCGGCTGGCGCGGGAGTACTCGGTCGATCCGAGCAGCCGGACGCTGGACGGCCAGATCCCGCCGATCCGCAAGTACTTGATGGTCCCCTACGAAGGGAGCGACCAGGGGAGCGACGTCCTGTGGAAGAAGGCGTTCGAACTGAAGCCGGGCGAGGTGTCGAGCATCATTCAGATCGGCCGCGAGCGATACGTGGTCCTGCTCGGGGAAGGGCTGACGGAGCCGCTCGTCCAGGACATCGCCGACGTCCGCGATGTGCTCCGCGAGCAGATCGTCGAGGAAAAAATCCAGCGGGCGGTGGCGAGCAAGTTCGAGAAGCTGAAGCGCGAGACGCCGGTGGACAATTACATCACCCGCACGTCGAGCGGCAGCGTGCAGCAGGCCTCGGCCGCCCGCGCGAGTGCGCCCGTCGGCCGGCCGCTCACGCCGTCGAGCGCCGCGGCGCCGGGAGCACTGCCATGACCCTTTCCCGTCAGGTCCTCGCGGGACGGAATGACGACTGAACTGCTCGCCTCCATCGTGTGCACCGCCGCCGTTCTGGCGGCCGAACCGCCCGCGGCGACGCCCGAGGCGCGCGCCGTCGCGTTTCTCGCCCGCGAGGTCCCGCGGTGGGCGGTCCAGAACGAATGCTACTCCTGCCACAACAACGGCGACGCCGCGCGCGCTCTCTATCGGGCGGCGGAGTTGAACTTCGATTTCGATCGCGCGGCCCTCGCCGACACGACGGAGTGGCTCGCGCATCCGGAGCGCTGGAAGGACAACGGCGGCGAGGGCGAGTTCAGCGACAAGAAACTCGCCGACGTGCAGTTCGCCGCCGCCCTCGCCGAGGCCGTGCGGACCGGTGCGGCGAAGGAGCGCACGCCGCTCCTCCGCGCCGCGGAACTCGTCGCGGCCCGGCAGGACGCCGACGGCTCGTGGATCATCCAGCCCGACGCGGCCCTCGGCTCCCCCGCCACGTGGGGGCGCACGCTCGCCACGGTCATCAGCCGGCAAACACTCGCAGCCGCCGACGCGAAACGTTTCGCCGCCGCGATTCGCCGCGCCGACGGCTGGCTGCGAAAGCGGGAGCCGCAGACGGTCTTCGAAGCGGCCGCTCTGCTGCTTCTCCCGGAAGACGTGGCGACGAAGGAGCAACGGGAAGCGTCGCTCTCGCTGGTCCACCGCGGCGAGGACGCGGGGGGTGGCTGGGGGCCTTACGTCACATCGGCCCCCGAGCCGTTCGACACCGCGCTCGTCCTGCTCGCGCTCGCGCCGCGCGCGAGCGACGCGGAAATCCGGCCAGTCGTCCGCCGCGGCCGCGCGTACCTCGCGCAGACGCAGCTCGAAGACGGAAGCTGGCCCGAGACGACCCGCCCCGCGGGCGCGGAGAGCTACGCCCAGCGAATCTCGACCACCGGCTGGGCCACGCTCGCCCTGCTCGCCACGAAGTAGGTCCCGCCTGCCAGGCGGGACCTGGGTTGCCGGCAAGGCATCCAATCAGCGAGCGGTGAGCCGGCCTCACACGGCCGGCATGCGGGTCGGATTCTCACGACAGGCTCGCGGGCTGACGCGAAAACCGGCACTATCAGCCCCTTTCCCGCTGGCACGTCCATTCCGGCGGAATGGACGTGCTTTGGGACGATCATGGTTGGCGGCGTGCTTCCGCGGGCAGCGGACGAAAACGACTCAAGACCCACCGCACGATCAGAGGCAACAGCGCCAACAGCGTCAGCGCGGCGAACAACTGCCAGTCGAGCAGTTCCCGCGGCCCCGCGTCGGCGAGCTCCGCCAGCGTGGGAAAAGTCGAACCGGCGTAGGCGTACACGCAGGTCGCCGGCAGCGTGCCGAGCTGCGTGCACCACCAGAACGTCCAGACGCGGATCGGCGTCAGCCCCATCACGAGATTGATCACGAAGAACGGCACGACGGGCAGCAGCCGCAGCGTCAGCAGGTAGAACGCGCCCTCCCGCGCCAAGGCCGCGTCGAACTTCTCCGATCGGGCGCCGTACCAGCGGCGGACGGCGCCGCGGAGCAGGTAGCGGCTGAGCAGGAACGCCAGCGTGGCGCCGGCGGTCGAGGCGAAGCTCACGACGAGCACGGCCCGTCCCATTCCGAACAGCCAGGCGTAGAACAGCGTCAACACGGTCGCCAGCGGCAGCGAAAGCGCCGTCACCACGACATAGACGGCCAGGGCGGTCGCGTATGTCGTCACGGGGCGCCGGGCGTGGAAATCGCGAAACGCCGCCTCGTGCCGGGCGAGCGACTCGAGCGTGATCCGGTCGCCGAAGAGGTAGGAGAGCGTGCCGAATGCCCCGATGACCACGGCCAGCACGAGCGTCTTCTTCCACCACCGCGCGGCGGCGGCGCGCCACTGGGCGAGTTCGATCCGGGTCGGTTGCGGCGCAGGCATAAGGGGCCAATATCTTCAAGGCCGGTCGTCGATACAACCGATACAACCGATACGACAAGCGTTGGAGTACGCCTTCAGGCTGGTTGGAGTACAGCCTTCAGGCTGTTCGCAGCGGAATTCGCAAGAATTCCGACGGCGTGGGGCATTCAGCGGTGAATCGTCGGAACTCTTGCGAGTTCCGCTACCCCTCATTTCAGTTCGCATGAGGCCGTAGTCTGACGCCGGTCAGGCTGAAGCCTGTGCTCCAACCCGCAGTTCGTCCTCCTGCTGGAAGCTCCGCGCCGATGGCGATTCCACCGCTCCTGGCACTCGGTTCGGCGGTGGGGGCCGGGGTCGCCGCCGGCTCCGCCGTGCGGGCGGCGGGGAGCGGGTTCGCGTCGATGCTCCGCTCCGCATTGGGGGGACCGGCCGAGCCGCCGAAGGCGAACGCGCCGGACAAGCCGGCGGCGCCGGCCGCCGATCCGGTCGGTTCGACGGGGGCGCTCGATCGGGACGTGGCCCGCTTCGGCCGCGACCTGGCGGCGCTGCTCGCGCAAAAGGGGATCGCGACGGGGGCCGGACTGAGCCTCGCGCTCGACGCGCTCGGCAAGGTGCGCGTGGCGGGAGACCATCCGGAAGGAGCGCGAATCGAGGCCCTGTTCGCGGCGAACGGCGAACTGGCGGACACCTTCCGCGAACTCGCGTCCCGCGCCGAGTCGCTGCGGGCGCTGGGGAAAGCCGACGACGCCTCGAATGTCGGCGCCGGTCTCGGACTAGGCCGGTTCGTGCTGCACGTCGAACGGGACGGAGCGCGCTACGATCTCTCCGCGCTGTCTTCGGCAACGTGAGCCGCGATTCTCCTCACTCCCCGCAACACGGGCACGACTCCGGCACGAAGACCGTGAGCGTCGCCGAGTAGTGCGTCGCCTCGTAGCCGTCCGCCTTTTCGTCGGGCGCTTCGACGTGGGCGACCACGAGGAAATAGTTTCCCGTCTGCGGCGTGAACGACGCCCGCCCCTCGGGGTCGGTCCGCCGCTCGTAGCGCTCGTCGAAGCCCTCCGCGAGGGTTTCGCCCCGCGGGATGAACGACACGCGCGCCTCGCCGAGCGGCTGTCCCTGAAAGAGCAGCCGGACCTCGATCGGCTGGCCGGGCCCCATCGGCGTCACGGGATGGCTCGCCGGCACGAGTTCCAGCGCGTGGCCGAGCGCGCGGTCGAACCCCGGGTTGTCGCGCGGGACGCGGTCGAGGCTCGCGCTGTGAACGTAGAGCGTCTTGCCGCTTTTCACCGCGCGCACCGGGCGGCCGTGGTTCACCACGCGGTCCAGCGTGTGCGACACGATGTACGTTCCCGGCTGCGTGGCCGAGAATTTCGCGGTCCAGAAGCCCTCTTTGGGAGCGTAGCCCACGTCGACGAGCCGGTCGCGGATATCGTACTTCCTGCCGTCGGGGGCGACGATTTCGAGCGTCGTTCCCTCGAGCTCCACCTTGCTCGCGAGCTTGAAGTCGCGGTGCTGATTGCCGTGGTTCCCCAGCATCAGCGAGACGTGTACGGCGTCTCCCGTGCGGAGCAGGTTCGTGTTGGTTTCGACCCACGTGTCGTGGGCGAAGGCGGAGAGCGGCGCAAGGAACAAAGCGAACAGGAGCGTGGTGCGGAGCATGAGGGGCCTCGCGGGAGGAGAGGTCAGAGATCAGAGGTCGTCGACGACTTCGCCGCCGTCGCGCGTGCCGAGGCGCCGCCAGATGTCGATCTGGATGTCGTCGGTCACCGGCCGCACGCCGCCGTCGCAGAACAGCACGTTCACACCGCCGGCGTGCCGGCTGCGGGCGGCGGTCAGCGCGGAGTTGTGGAACCCGTTGCCGCAATCGGGCGTGTCCGAGTTCGGCGCGTAGAAGTGGTTGTAGAGCGTGTCGCCATAGTGCCCGTTGATCCACTTCGCTCCGCGAAGCCCGGACCACGTTCCGCCGGACCCGCCGCAGGCCGAGGCCGACGTGGCCGCGCCGCCCGACAGTTCGTACACCTGCCGCCGGGTGTCGGACCCGTCGGCGAGCCCGTCGCCCAGAAGTTGCTCGCTGAAGGCGGCGGTGTGCGCGAACCCGTCGGTGACGTCGCGGAGCCGGATCGCGGAGACGCCGAAGATGACGCCGTCGGCGTTGTTGATATGCCCGTCGTTGACCAATCCGCTGCCGACGCAGGCGACGTAGTTCGTCGTGCCGAAGTCCGACCCGGCGATCCGTTCCGTGTCGCTGGGGCAGAGGAAGAACGAGATCCGCGCCTGGGACGCGGCCTCGTTCGCCTGCCAGCCGGGAACGCCGAAATCGAGCGGCGGGACGGTGAAGTCGATCAAATCGTGCAGGTTCCGCTCCTCGACGAACGGCAGCAACTGGGCGTGGGCGGAAAACACGAGCGGGAAGGCGTTCCGGGCCGAGGGGAACCGCCCCTTCGCCTCGTGGTGATTGTGAAGCGCCAGGCCGAGCTGGCGGAGGTTGCTCTTGCAGGTCGTCCGCCGCGCCGCCTCGCGGGCCGACTGGACGGCCGGCAGCAACAGGGCGAACAGGATCGCGATGATCGCGATCACGACAAGCAGTTCGATCAATGTGAAACCGGAGCGCGCGGCGCGGCGCGCGAGAAATGGGCGCGACATGGTGGAAACTCCTCGAAGGTCCGCGGGAACAATGTCCGGAAACGCGGTCAGTCGGTCGCGGCGCACACGCCGCGCGGGCCGTTCGCCCGCGCCGGACGCCTCTCGACTGCGCTCGCGATCAGACGCGGCGGACTTCCGGCGGAGGAGTTTCGGGAATCAGCACGGCCTGCGGCCCCGTCAGACAAAGCGGGGTGAGCCATTCCGCCGGCGGATCGGGACGAGGGACGATTTCCGGACGGCGGAACGCGAACCGCGGCTCCGCCCCGCCGATCGACAGCGCGCCACCGCCGCCGCACGGGCAGGCACGGATGCTCGCCTGCTCCTCGGAACGGGCCGGCGGCTTCCGATGAGCGCCGTGCGGACTCTGCCCGGTCGCGGCGGCGGTCCTTCGCGACGCGCAGCACGCACGCGCCGGGGCGGCCCCGCGCTCGGCGCAGCAGCCTCGGCCTGTGTTTTGCTCGCCGAGGAGCGTCTCCCGTCCCCGGCAGCAGCAACGGCCGCCGGCGCGCTTTTCGGACGAGCACCGGCAATGAACCGCCGCCTCGTCGGCAAGCTGCACTTTGACCGGCACGAAGCACGACGCCGCCGCGCAGAACACAAGCAGCGCCACCCGGACCGCCGCCGCGAGCCGGCGGCCCGCCCGGCGGCGAATGCGGCTCCAGTTCCGGCGGGCGGGATTCATGGCGGCGAACTCGGGGCGGGGGCGACTTCAGGTGGGCATCGGCCGGCGGGGATGCCATCAGAATACGACCGCGGCTCGCGGTCCGCAACAATCCGGCGAAATGTCGAGATTCCTGCGGGAAGGCACGGAATCGACTGCGGAGGACCGGTTTCCTCGCCCGATGCATGCGAATGAGACGTATGTTTGCGCGGGGCCTCCTCGCGCGCTGCGTGCGGCTCGTGCCGTGACTGATTCGCCCCCCTTGCCGAGCTGCGCGCGGCTGCCGTCCTCACCGGCGGGGGAATGTCATGAGCGGCATCGGCTCCACGGGCGTCGGCGGGCTGAGCATCGCCAGTTCCGTTGCGGGAACGCAACGGAGCGGGACGGATACCGAGCGGGTGCAGGCGAACGCCGAAGCGGCCCGGTTCCGCAGCGAGCGCGAGGCGCAGGCGAACCGGTCTCTGGGTGACGTCACGGAGACCGAGAACTCTCCCGATCGCGACGCCGACGGGCGGCTGCTCCACGACGACGACGGGACCGCCCGTCGACGCCGTCGCCTTCCCGACGCCGGCGCGCTGACCGACGATGCGCCCCGCGCGGCGGACGCCGACGGCGAGCGCGGCGCCGCGCTCGATCTGGAAGCCTAGTGCATCCGTCGCGTACAATCGGTGGGCCGAGCGGATGCCGTTCGGGAGCACCTTCCCCGCATCGAGGAATTCCCATGGCGTCGCACGAACCGGACCGGATCGTCAAGGTGTATCAGCCCGGCACGCTGACGGTCATCGGGTTCGACGGCCGGGACGTTCTGGATGACGTCAACGTCGCGGACTGCAAGACGGAAATCGCCGAGATCGTCCGCCGGCACCAGTGCCGCGTGCTCGCGGTGGACTTGACCGGGGTGAAATTCATCCCCAGCGGGCTGCTCGGGCTGCTGGCGTCGCTCCGCGAGATCGTGCCGGAGGTACACCTCTACAATCCCTCGCCGGACGTCCGCGAGGTCCTCGAGATCACGCGGCTCGACCAGATCATGCCGATCCACGAAGTGGAACTGTGACGGTCCCCGTTCTCGAACAGGCCGGGCTCGATGCGGCGCGCTGGGAGCGCGCCGTCGAACTCGCCCGCGAAGCGTGCGCCGCCGATGCGACGCCCGCCCTCGCCTTCGTCGCGGGGAATTCCGGCCGCGCGACCGGCGCGCACCGGTTCGGAAGGCAGCGCCTCGCGGAAGGCTCGCCGCCGCTTCGCGAGGACGCGATCTTCCTCGTCGCCTCGCTCACCAAGCCGATCGTCGCGATGGGTTTTCTGCTGCTCGTCGAGCGGGGCCGTCTTTCGCTGAACGAGCGGGTCTCCGAGTTCCTGCCGGAGTTCGGCGGGACGGGCCGCCATGCCGTCACGCTGCGGCACCTGCTCACGCACACGTCGGGACTGCCGGACCAGTTGCCGCACAACCGCCGGCTGCGGAGCGAGAACGCTCCGCTCTCCGCGTTCGTCGCAGGCGCGTGCGCCGTCGCGCCGGATTTCCCCCCCGGCCGCGGCGTGCAGTATTCGAGCATGGCGTTCGCGCTCCTCGGCGAAATCGTCCGCCGCATCACCGGGAAGACGTGCGCCGAATTCCTCCGCCACGAGCTGTTCGCGCCGCTCGGCATGGCCGACACGGCGCTGGGCGCTCCCGACGGATGGTTCGACGGCGATGCGCCCGCCGCCGCGCGGATTCCGGAGATCCGCGTCCCCCCCGATCAGGTCGGCGACGAGGGCTGGAACTGGAACAGCCGGTACTGGCGGCAGCTCGGCGCCCCGTGGGGCGGCCTGCTGACGACGCCCGCCGATCTGGCGCGGTTCGCGCAGTTCATGCTCCGCCGCGGACGGAGCGAATCCCATCGACTGCTGTCCGAAGCCGCGGTCCTCGCCGCGACGCGCAGCCAACTCGATGCCATTCCCGACCTATCCGATGCCGACCGCCGCTGCCGCCCGTGGGGGCTCGGCTGGCGACTGCAATGGCCGGCGCACGCCGCGAGCTTCGGAGACTTCGTCGGCCCGCGGGCGTTCGGCCACTGGGGAGCGACGGGAACGCTGCTGTGGATCGACCCGGACCGCGACGCCTTCGCCGCGGTCCTGTCGACGCAGCCGGCCGCCTCGCACTCGGCCCCTCTGGTCCGCCTGTCGAACGCGATCGCCGCCGCGCTGGGAGCGGGAATCGAGGTTCCGACCGGACCTTGATCGAGCGCGTGCGAATGCTATACTGGGATCGCACGCGCAAGTGGCGGAATTGGCAGACGCGCCAGGTTGAGGGCCTGGTGGGGTTAATACCCCGTGCAGGTTCAAGTCCTGTCTTGCGCATCGATGCAACCCCCGGAGCCGCTGGCACTTCGGCTCCGGGGGTTCTCCTCCGCCCTCCTTGGCATGCCCTTCTTCCTGTCAGTTTTCCGTCAGGAAACTCGACACCGGAGGGTACGCCATGGGACGCCCCGCCTCGATTTGGTTCTGGAAGGGACGCGGTTTCGCCACCGACGCCGGGGGCCGCCGCCGGCTGCTCGTCAAGGGGCCGCGGACGAAAGCCAACCGCGACCTCGCCCACCGCAAGCTGGCCGAGCTGCTCGGGGAAGAGTCCCTGCAGTCCGTTCGCGGTCGCCCCGCCACGCTCGCCGAGGTGATCGACCGGTTCCTCGCCGATTGCGAAGCCCGGCTCGCCGCCGGCGAACTGAAGCCCTCGACCATGGGCAGCAGCTACCGCCCCTACGCCGCGCTCTTGAAGAAGGAGTGCGGCGACTGGACGGTCCCCCAAATCGGCAAACAGCGCGTCCGCCAGTACCGGGCGCAACTCGCAACTCGCCACCTGTCGGACAACACCCTTCGGAACCGGCTCAGCCTGTTGCGGACGATCCTTCGCTGGGCCGCGCGGCACGCGCTCGTCCCCCGCTCGCAGTCCGAGGCCGTCGTCTCCCTGCCGCCCCGCCGCCGCCGAGAAAGGATTCCGACCCGCCCCGAGATCGAACGGCTGATCGACGCGGCCCGCGCGGACGTGGCCGACGTGCTCCGCTTCCTGTTGAACGAGCCGGTCCGCCCCGGCGACGCGTTTGACCTCACCGTCGGCTCGGTCGATCTCGCCCAGGGCTTGATCCACCTCGCCGACTCGAAAACCGGTCCGCGAACATTTCCCATTGTCGCCGACCCGGTCGCTCCTCTCCTGGAGCGCCGGATCGCCGACAAGGCCCCCTACGAAAGGGTCTTCACCACGGTATCCGGCCGCCCTTGGCGCCGCGACTACTTCGCGGAGCTCGTCCGCGCGGCCCGCGAAGCGGCCGGTCTCGGAAGCAACGTCGTGGCCTACAGTATCCGGCATCGTTGGACCACCGATGCATTCCTGAACGGCGTACCGCTCAACGTCGTCCGGGCATTGCGGAACGACTGCGACATCAAGACGACTCTGGCCTACGAGCACGCGGCCGACCAGGAGGGCTTCCTGCGGGCCGCCGCCCATCAGGCGATTGGTCGTCCGCGCCCCGCAGCCGATTGACGTACGCCGCCAGATCGGCGGGATGGACCCGGATCGCCCCGCCGCCCTGGCCGACGCGAACCGTCCGGAGATCGCCCGTGGCGATCACCGCGTAGATCGTGCGGACCGAGCACGACAACGCCGCGGCGACTTCGCCCGGCTTCATGAGCCGCGGAATGGGACTCCGTTCGTTCGCGCTCGATCCGTCGGTCGGCATCGAGTCGTTGAACATCTTTGACTCCACTCCATCGTTTCAAACGGATCCGGCGTCCTTCGACTGCTGGACATTTTCGGGGGCGCCGCCGCAGGCCGGACACTGCGGATTGTGTTCGACGATGACCTGTTGCCCCGGCACCGTTCCCACGAGCGTCACGGAGTGATAGTCCCAGCCCCTCGCGCGCTCCATCACGAGCGAGTCGATCGCCCGCAGAACCACCCCGCTGCAAACCCTCAGAATGTCGAGCACAGCGCCGACGGGCGCACAGCGATTCGGCTCGGGCCGTCCATCCAGCATGTGCGGGTACACGCACCCCAGGCAGGGGCCGTCCGGGCGTTGGACGAATACCCATCCGAAGCTTCCGTCGTCGTCGATCGCCGTGAAGATGCAGGGCTTCCGCTGCTGCCGGAAGTACCGACACGCCGCCGCTCGGGCAGCGTTGTTGTCCACGCCGCAGACCGCGACGTCCACGTCTGCGCCCAGCTTCGGGGCGCTCTCGTCGGTGAAATCGACGTGGTGCCCTTCGCAGACCGTTCCCAGACAACCTTCCCGCGCCGCGTTTCTCGCCAGCCGCAGCGCTTTGGGCTGGTACAAATCCTCCACGTAGTAGGACTGCCGCGTCAGGTTCGATGCCTCGACGACGTCGCCGTCGCAGATTCGCAAGTATCCAATCCCCTTCCGGCACAACCCGGTGGCATACCCCGATCCGAGCCCGCCGGCGCCGATCAACAGCACCCGCGCGCCCTGCAGGGCTTCGGTTGAGAACCCTTTCACCCGGTTTTGCCGATCGGCGACGTCCGCTTCAGCGGCGGACGCGACCCGCTTCGCGCGGTGCGTTTCCATCGGCCACGGCCAGGCGGAACTCGTTCGGCCCCAAAGTCTCCACCCCATTGCCGATGACCTCGACGTTGAACTGGCGATCGTCCCCAGCGAAGAACCGCAAGTATCCGTCCCGCGAAAAAATGCCGCCCACCGTGACGTACCCGCCCGCTTCGAGTCGCTCTTGGAACGCGCGATCGGTCTGTGACGGAAAGTTCGCGGTCCGACCGAATCCGGGATGGGAATGGAAATGGGCCACCAACGGGAGCCCGATCCGATCGAGCTCCGCCAGCGCCGCGATGTTGCTTTCGTCGGCGACCCGCACGCCGCCGGCGCTCTGCATCGCGAACGCCACGGGGACGATGTGCGCGATGACATGTGTGTCTCTCACGCGCATCCCGCTCGCGTAATGAAAACTCTCGACGAAGTTCTCGCCGCGCCGGCACTGGCCGCAGACTTTGCGGAACGACTCCCGGACCACCCAGGAGTCGATGACGAAGCGCTCGACGGATTCCGTCTCGTCCGGTTCCACGGCGCGGCCGTCGCCGCGCTCCCGGTCGGGCTCGAAATCCAGTGAACCCTTTCCTTCCTCCAGCACGATCCGCACCAGCAACTCCCGCGGCTCGTTTGGAAATGCCGCCGGTCGGAATGAAGCGGCAGGCTCGCCAACGCGGCGGCGCCAGCACGCAAACACCGCCGCCATCAGAATGCCCGCCGCGATGTAGCTGACGATGTTGTTCATCACCCGTTCCTCCATTATCCCCGCAAAGCCGCGACGATCAGCGTCTCGATGCCCACGAGACCGGCGTCGAGGTCCGCAGCGCCCGACTGAAATGAATCCAAAAACGTCCGTCGCCCCGCTTGCGAAAGCACGGTCCGTGCGGCCCGTCGAGCAGCTTCTTGGGCGGATTGACAATGTAGAAGTCCGGCTGCTGCTTGTTCGAGAGGTCGATCTCCCCCGCGAACGAGCCCAGCTTCGTCCGGTAGGCGCCGACGAGACGCCGCCCCTCCCGCCGCCAGCCCCGCAGCTCCCAGAGCGGCCGCCGGTCGGCCGCGACGACGATCTTTCCGCGCACCGTGGCGGGCCGGCGCGACGGCCGCGACACCCTGACTCCGTTCCGGCCGATCACCGGCTTCTGCGGGGCGTAATCAGGCAGCGGCGCGCCGTGGCGCGCAGACCGCACATCGACTCCGATCGCCGCCAGGAGTTCGATGACCTTCTGCTTCAGCCCCGCGCTCATCGTCGTTCGGGGCGTGGCCCGCAACGTTCCGCCGTCCCGCACGATCCCGTGCAGTTCGGCGTCCCACTGAAGCGGCAGTGGCGCCCCCTCCTCGCTCAGAAAATAGTTGTAGAGGCCTAAAACCGCCAGCAACTCGTCGGTCTGGCAGCCGGGGTGCAATTCGACCTCGCGCGTGACGAGCGGCGTCGTCCCAGAGACCACCACCTTGACCGTTTTCATGGCGAACTCTCCTCTCCTGTTCAGCGGGACGAAAAAGAAACCCGGCATCAAAATGCCGGGTTCCAATCCCCCCTACATGATCGACCGTTTGACTCCGACCTCGGCGGGCGGCGTCGCCCGCAGCTTCTCGCCGTCCTGGACGCTCGCGTAGAGGGACTCTTCCCGCGCCAGCACAGTAAGCGCCCACCACAGACAGGGCTGTCGGGGGCTGGGGCCTGGCGGCCGGCGGA
>JBBDNU010000187.1:0-13429 GCA_040877365.1 Planctomycetales bacterium | reverse complement strand
AGACAGAACCACTCCCCACTCCCCACTCCCCACTCCCCACTCCCCACTCCCCACTATCCACTCCCCACTATCCACTCCCCACTATCCCCGGAATAGCCGATGACTGAACCATTCGACGACCCGCTCCGCTCGGCCCTGTTCACCGATCTGTACGAGTTGACGATGGCCCAGGCATACGACGCCGAAGGGTTCGACGGGATCGCGCACTTCGAGCTGTTCTTTCGCTCGTTGCCGCCGAACCGCAATTTCGTGATGGCCGCCGGACTGGACGACGTGCTCGCCTACCTCGAGGCGCTGCGGTTCACGGAGAGCGACATCGACTATCTCCGCCGCCAGCGGAAGTTCGCCGACGACTTCCTCGACCGGCTGCGCGACGTCCGCTTCACCGGCGACGTGGACGCCGTGCCCGAAGGGACGCTCGTGTTTCCCGACGAGCCGCTGGTCCGCGTCTCGGCCCCGATCCTTGCGGCACAGCTCGTCGAGACGTTCGTGCTGAACCAGGTGAACTTCCAGAGCATCGCCGCGACCAAGGCGGCCCGCGTGATGCTCGCGGCCCGGGGACGGACCGTCGTCGATTTCGGCTCCCGCCGCGCTCACGGGGCGGACGCCGCGCTCAAGGTCGCCCGCGCGAGCTGGCTCGCCGGGGCGGCCGGCACGTCGAACGTCCTCGCGGGGAAGCGGTACGGCATCCCCACGTTCGGCACCATGGCCCATAGTTACATCCAGGCCCACGACGACGAGTTCCGCGCTTTCGAAGTCTTCGCCCGGCAGTTCCCGGAAACCACGCTGCTCGTCGACACCTTCGACACGCTCGACGGCGTCCGCCGGGTGATCGCGCTCCGCGACCGGCTGGGGGACGACTTCCGCGTACAAGCCGTGCGGCTCGACTCGGGCGACCTCGCCCGGCTCGCGAAGGCGTCGCGGAAGCTGCTCGACGAGGCGGGGCTGCGGAGCGTCCGCATCTTCGCCTCGAGCGGGCTGGACGAATACCGGATCGCCCGGCTGCTCGACGCGGGGGCGCCGATCGACGGCTTCGGCGTCGGCACCGGCCTCGCCGTCTCCGACGACGCCCCCGCCCTCGACACCGCCTACAAGCTGGTGGAGTACGCCGGCCGCCCCCGCACGAAGCTCTCGGCGGAGAAAGTCCTCCATCCCGGCCGCAAGCAGGTCTTCCGCACCGTGCGCGACGGCCTGCTCGCGGGCGACACGATCGGCCGGTTCGACGAAGACCTGCCGGGGGAACTGCTGCTGGTCCCCATGATGCGCGGCGGGCAACGACTTCCGGCCGGACGCGTCCCGCTCGCGGAAGTCCGCGAGCGCGCGCGCCGCGAGCTCGAGCAGCTCCCCGAGCCGCTCCGCGCCTTGGAATCGGCGCGCGAGCCGTACCCGGTCGAGTTCAGCGCGGAGCTGGAACGGGAACTCGAGGCGCTGCGCCGGGAGCGGGGCGTGTCGCCTCCGTCACCGCCGGGAAGTGGGTCGCAGTGAAACGACGATTCGCGAGGCGTAATGCGCGGCGATCCGTCGATCGCGGCCGATCATCCGCGGGGCTTCAGTCGTCCAGCAAGTCCGCATCAGACATTCACTTCCGACAACCCGGCGGCCTGGGAGCCCGCCAACCGCTCTGGACCCGTTTTCGCGTTTCTGCAACACTCCGCCGCCATGTCGAGCCTCTCCGTCGTCGTGCCGATCTACAACGAGCGGGAGAACATCCGCCCGCTGTACGACGCGCTCCGCCCCGTGCTCGCGGCGCTGGGCCGGCCGTACGAAATCCTGCTGGTCGACGACGGCTCGACCGACGGCACGAAGGAAGAGCTCGCCCGGCTCGCGCTCGTCGACTCCCGCGTGAAGATCGTCGAGTTCCGCGGGAACTTCGGGCAGACGGCGGCGATGAGCGCCGGCATCCGCGAGGCGACCGGCGATGTGATCGTCACGATCGACGGCGACCTGCAGAACGATCCGACCGACATCCCCGCCATGCTCGCGCGGATCGACGCCGGGGCCGACCTCGTCCACGGCTGGCGAAAGGAGCGGCAGGACAAGCTCTGGAGCCGCCGCCTTCCATCGGTGATCGCCAACCGGCTGATCTCCCGCGTCACGCGGTTTCCCGTCCGCGACCTGGGCTGCACGTTGAAGGCGATGCGCCGCGAAGTCGCGCAGGAATTGCCGCTGTATGGCGAAATGCACCGCTTCATCCCGATCCTCGCGGCCTGGCGGGGGGCGAAGTGCGAGGAGATCGTCACCAAGCACCACCCCCGGCGGTTCGGAACATCGAAGTACGGCATCTCGCGCACGGTCCGCGTGCTGCTCGATCTCGTCACGGTGAAGTACCTCATCCGCTACCTCGACAGCCCGATGAAGCTGTTCGGCCTGATCGGCCTGTTCTGCATCGCGATCGGCGGCGCGTCCGGCATCGGCGCCGTGGCGATGAAGCTCTGGAGTGGCATCGACATGACCGGCAATCCGCTGCTGCTGCTGGCGGTGTTCTCGAGCATGGTGGGCGTGCAGTTCATCGTCCTCGGGATGTTGGGCGAATTGGGCGCCCGCATCTATTACGACTCGCCGGACCGGCAACCGTACGCCATCCGCCGTCGCGTGAATTTCGAGCGGCCGCTGCACGGCGAGAACGACTGTCCCGTCCGCCGGGCCGCGTGAACACGACTCCCCTCCCTTCCAGGGAGGGGCCGGGGGAGGGTGAATCGCGAGTGCGGGTGGCACGCTCTGAGTCCGCGAAGGGCGTGGTCGGCGACTCCCACGCCCGTCCCAAAGCGTCAGGGCGTGCCACCCTGCCGCACAGCTTCTGCGAACGAAAATGGAATGCCAATCATCCGGCGAACCCCTGGCGGATCGGAGCCGCTGTGGTGTGCCCTTCACCCTGACCCTCTCCCCCGCAACGCCCCCTCACCGGCTGGAAGGCGGGAGGGGACGACGCGAGCTGAAGCCGGTTGCATCGACTGAAACCGCGGCGACGTCACGGCTCGCGTGGGGCGCGCTGTTTCTGATCGCCCTCGTCGTCCCGTTCTACGAGCTGGGGGACTTTCGCACGCTCGGCTCCCACGAGGCGTATGCCGCCGTCCCCGCCCGGGAGATGCTCGACACCGGCGACTGGATCGTCCCCCGCTACGGCGGGCTCCCCCGCTTGCAGAAGCCGCCGTTGGGGTATTGGCTGGTGGCGGCATCCGGTTGGGTATTCGGCGGAGTGAGCGAGATGTCGGCCCGCGTCCCCGCGGCGCTCGCCGCGATCGCGCTCGCGGCGCTGATGGGCGTGTGGGCGGGCCGCTGGTATGGAAAGGCAGCGGGCTACTGGGCGGCCCTCGTGCAGCTCACGTCGGTCTGGGCGATCGACTTCGGCCGCAAAGCCGAGGTGGACATGGCGCTGTGCCTGTTGACGACGGCGGCGATGTGGTTGATCGCGGGCGAAGTTGGAGGAGGCGTGCGACGCACTCCGCCACTTGGTGCGGCGCCGCCCGAACCACTCCCCTCCCTCTCTGAGGGAGGGGCTGGGGGAGGGTGTCCGATTGCCACGCTCCGTTGTAACCCTCCCCCTGCCCCCTCCCTGACAGGGAGGGGGGGTACGTGGCCGCAGCGATCCTTTCTCCGCTGGACCGGCATCTACGCGCTCCTAGCCGTCGCGTGGCTGGCGAAGTTTCACTACGCCGCGGCGATGGTGTTCGCCTCCGTCGCCGTCTTCTGGGCGATCGAGCGCCGCTGGCGCGATTTTTCGAAATGGCTCAACCCGGCGGGGCTGGCGCTGGTCGCGGCGGCGGCGGGGATCTGGCCCTGGCTCGTCCGGCAACGCGTGCCCGACGCTCTCGCCGTGTGGGAGGAAGAGACGCTGGGCCGGGCCGTCGGCGCGCTCGACAGCCATCCCGCCTGGTTCTACCTGCCGCACCTCGTGGGAATGGCGCTTCCCTGGAGCGTCCTCGCGCTCGTCGCGATCCCGCGGAGCTGGCGCGAGGCGTGGCAGCAGGCCGACGCGCGGGAGCGATTTCTGTGGGTGTGGCTGATCGTGCAGAACCTGATCCTCGCGGCGCAGGCGAACAAGCACAAGCATTACCTGATGGCCTGCCTGCCGATCCTCTCGCTCTGGGCCGCGCGAACTCTCGTCGTGCTCGCGGAGCGGGCGCGGCGGAGCGAACCGCTCGTCGCGCCGCGCGCCGCGCTGGCGGGCATGGCCGCGTGCCTCGGCGGCAGCGCGTTGGCGGCGGCGCTCCTCGCGCGGAAGTGGCCCTATCTCGCCGCGCCGGCGATCGTCGTCTGCGCGATCGCCGGCGCCGGCGGATGCGCGGCGTTCGCGCTGTTGTGGGCGAGGCGGAATCGAGACGCCGCGCTCGTGGCGTGCGGCTTGTCGCTGGCGTGCTACATCGGCGCGACGGGTTGGATCGTCCCGGCCCGCGACCATCGCCGGCCGGAGGCGGACTTCGCCCGCGCCGTTCGGGCGAGCGTGCCGGCGGAGCGTCCGGTCTGCGTGTACGGCCTCGGAATGTCCCCGGTCCTGTTCTATGTCGATGGCCCGGTGCTCCGCGCGGAAGACGCGGATTCGCTGGCATCGCACCTCGAATCGGAACGCTCGCTCGCGGTCGTCACCCGCGCACCGCTCCTCGCCGAGCTGCGCGCAGTCGGCCAGCCGCGCGTGGTGCGGCGGTTCGAGACGCAGCCGGACGAGGCCGCTCCGAAGGAGCCCCCGCTCGTGCAGGTCGAGCTGACAGCCGGCGGGCAACGCCCCGCCGTCACGCCCCTCCCTCTGAGGGAGGGGCAGGGTGTCCGGTCGCCTGTAGTCGCCGCAGTCGTTCGCGGAATCCTCAGAGCTTGCGAAAGAATTGTCGCGACGCGACCCGTAGGGTGGGCTGTGCCCACCAAACCGCGACGGGGACCGTGTCCATACGCCGGTGGGCACAGCCCACCCTACATTCTTTCACGAACTCTCACCGCTCGCGCTCCAACACCTCTCGCACCAGTGCCAGCGCGATGAGCGCGGCCGAGCGCTGCCGCGCGCGCCGTTTCGCGGATCCGCCGCCCGGCGCCGCGTCCTTCTCGTCCAGCCGGTGCTCGCGGACGACCACCCTCGAGGCGCCGGTCCCATCCCCGCGGACGGCGACGGCGGCGAACAGCAGCCCGTCCTGCTCCGGCGGGGCGTCCGGTCCGAGGTGTCCCGTCACCGACGCCGCCACGTCCGCCTCCGGCGTCCGCTCGAGCGCCCCGCGGGCCATCTCGATCGCGACTTCGGCGCTGACGGGGCCGGGAACTTCGAGCAATTCCCGCGGAATGCCCAGCCAGCGGACTTTCGTGTCCGGCCGATAGACGACCGCCGATCCGCAAAAATGCTCGGAGATTCCCGGCACGCCGGCAAGCGAGGCCGACACCAGACCGCCCGTGCAACTTTCGGCGAGCACGAGCCGCAGTCCGCGCTCCAGCAGGAGCGACGCCAGCCGGCGCGCTTCGCGGTCGAGGTCGCGGCGGGTCGTCATGCGAATGTTCCGGCTCGTCGTTCTCGCAGCAATGCCGCTACCGTGATGGTTCGGTCAAGGCGTGTCTATCGCAACTGCGCGCGGTATAGTCTGAGCGGAAGGGACGACGGCCGCAACGTCCCCGCACCCATGTGTCCTGCGTACTCGTTCAAGAAGATGGAGTCGGACCGATGAAGCACCTGCTGCGAACTCTGGCCTGCGTCGCGTCCATCCTGGCGATCGCTCGACTCGCGCGCGCCGCGGATCCACCGGCCGCTCCGTTTCGCCCGTCGCAGCAGACCGCCCTCGAAGAGGTGGATCGCCGGGCCGACGAGCTCCGCGCCGTGAACAAGGCGATCTGGACGCACGCCGAAGTCGGCCTCGAGGAGCGCAAGTCCTCGGCGTTGCTCATCGGGAAGCTCGAAGCGGCCGGGTTCGAGGTCGAGAAGGGGGTCGCCGGGATGCCGACCGCCTTCGTCGCTTCGTGGGGGAGCGGCCGGCCGATCGTCGGGATTCTGGCCGAGTACGACGCGCTCCCCGGCATGTCGCAGAAGGTCTCCCCGGTCCGCGAGCCGGTGCAGGACGGGGGGAACGGGCACGCCTGCGGGCACAGCGGCCTCGGCACCGGCGCCCTCGGGGCGGCGATCGCCGCCAAGGTCGCGATGGAGAAGCACGGCGTGAAGGGGACGATCCGGCTGTACGGCACTCCCGCGGAAGAGACGCTGATCGGCAAGGTCTACATGCTCCTCGACGGACAGTTTCGCGACCTGGACGCCTGCCTGCACTATCACCCCTCGACCGAGAACGGAGTGTGGGGAGGCAGCTCCAAGGCGATGGTCTCCGCCAAGTTCACCTTCAAGGGACTGCCGGCCCACGCCTCGGTGAGTCCCGAGTCGGGCAAGAGCGCGCTGGATGCCGTCGAGCTGATGAACGTCGGCGCCAACTTCATGCGGGAACACCTCAAGGAGGACGCGCGGGTGCATTACGTCATCACCGACGGCGGCGGAGCGCCGAACGTCGTCCCCGAAAAGGCCACCGTGTGGTACTTCGTGCGGGCCAACGCCCACGACGACGTCGAGCGGAGCTTCGCCTGGCTCCAGAACATCGCCAAAGGGGCCGCCCTGATGACCCGCACCGAGTTTTCCCTCCGGATCGACACCGACTGCCACGAGCTGATCTCGAGCGGCGTGCTCGCCGAGGCGCTGCACGAAAACCTGCTCAAGGTCGGGCCGCCGAAGTTCGACGCCGAGGAGCACGCCTTCGCCCGCCGGTTGCAGCAGCCGCTGATCGAGGAGTTCGGCCGCGATCTCCCGCAGGCGCTGCACGAGGAGGTGCAGCCTCTCACCGGCAGCCGCGGGCTGAGCGCCGGCTCGACCGACGTGGGGGACATCAGTTGGCACGTGCCGACGTGCGGCATCCGCACCGCCTCGATGGCCCTGGGCAGCCCCGGTCATAGCTGGCAGAACGTGGCGTCGATCGGCTCGTCGATCGGCGAGAAAGGAACGATCTACGCGGCCAAGGTGCTCGCCGCGACCGCCCTCGACCTGTTCGAGAAGCCGGAGCTGCTTCCCGCGGCGAAGAAGGACTTCGACCAGAAGATGGAAGGCCGCAAATACACGACGCTCATCCCGGAAGGCCAGAAGGCGCCGGCGGCGATTCGGTAATGACAGTAGTTCCAAGAACGCGACTCTGTCATTCCCGCGCAGGCGGGAATCCAACCATTCGTCCGCGCCGCCGCTGGATGCCCGCCCCCGCCGTCGCTGGGGGCAGGCACTGCGCGGGCATGACGCGCCGTCGCGAACTTGGAAGTATTGAATGACGACCTGCAATCGCCGATCCGGCGAGCCGACAGGCGAGGATCGAACCGCCACGACCGCGGCATTCGGAGCCGGCATGCGAACTCATTCGGAATCGCAGCGACGGCCCGGTGCGGGGAGTGACGTGGCGGCTCGAATGAGGCCGCCGGGGTCGGCTGGCATGGCCAGTGCTTCAAGTTGCCATGTTCTCGCGGGCGAGTCATCCTGTGGCGCGGGCACATGACTGCGCAAAGCCGCGGACATAGTAGCCGGCGGCGAGTTTCGCGCGTTCCGGCCCCGTCTTTTCATGCGGAATGCCGCGAGTTATCATTGATTGGCCTCCACTCACAAGCGCGACTTCGTGGCGACTTGGAACCATCCATCCGGCGGATCCATACAATCCTGGGATTGTTCATTCCTGTCCTTGCAACGCCACTGGAAATGCTGGGAGTCGACGATGTCGGACGATAAACATGCCGATAAACATGCCGATCCCGTGATCGATGAAATCCGCGCGATCCGACACGAGATATCCGCACGATTCGGCCACGATCCGAAGAAGCTCGTCGAGTACTACATCGAGCTTCAGCGGCGGCACGCCGACCGGCTGGTCTCGATGCCCGGCGCGGCCCGGAAGCGCGACGAGCCGGCGGCCTGAGTCGATCACAGAAGCAGCCAGCCATGATCCGCAAGCTGAAATCGGGCGAGTACCGCCTCTACTCCCGCAAGCCCGACCCGAAGACCGGCAAGCGCCGGAATCTCGGCACGTTCCAGACCCGCGCAGCGGCCGAGAAGCACGAGCAGGAGATCCAGTACTTCAAGCGGCATTGAAAACTCCCCTCCCTTTCAGGGAGGGGGCAGGGGGAGGGTCTTCTTCATGCCTGAAAAACGCCATCGTATTCGCCCTCAAACGACCCAACGAGCCCGCACCCTGCGCCGCGCCGCGACCTTTCCCGAACGGTTGCTCTGGAGCCGGCTCCGCGCGGGCCGGCTTGCCGGCCTGAAGTTTCGGCGTCAACACGCCCTCGGTCCGTTCGTGGCGGATTTCTACTGCGCCGAGGCACGACTGGTGATCGAGATCGACGGACGTACGCACGATGAACGACAGGAGCACGATCGCCGCCGAACGGATTACTTGAGCGGACTCGGCCTGCGTGTCATCCGATATTCGAACGACGATGTGCTGGACGGTGTGGATGCGGTTGCGGAGGATATTGCGCGGCATGCGGGGTGGAATGGAGAGATTGTCGTAACACAGCCCGCAGACCCTCCCCCGGCCCCTCCCTGAGAGGGAGGGGAGTTCGCGCGTTGGAACCGAATGCGGAGACCCTCCCCCAGCCCCTCCCTGAGAGGGAGGGGGGTACGAACGACACGCCGCGGAGGAATACGCTATGCGAGCCGCATTCATCACCCGGACCGGCCCCCCCGAGGTCATCCACTTCGACGAACTCCCCACCCCCAAGCCCGGGCCGGGGCAGGTGCTCGTCCGCGTCCGGGCCGCCGCCCTCAACCCCATCGACACCTACATCCGCGCCGGCATCGTGCCGATGCAGTTGAGCTTCCCCTACGTCGTCGGCTGCGACCTCGCCGGGACCGTCGAAGCCTGCGGCCCTCAGACGACCAGGTTCCAGCCCGGAGACCGCGTGTGGGGGAGCAACCAGGGATTGTTCGGCCGGCAGGGGACGTTCGCCGAGTACGCCGCCGTCGACGAGCAGTGGCTGTACCGCACGCCCGATGCAATCTCCGATGCCGACGCCGCCGCCGGCGCGCTCGTGGGGATCACTGCCCACCTCGGGCTGTTCCTGCACGCCCAATTGCAGCCGGGCGAGCTGCTGTTCGTCAACGGCGGGACCGGCGGCGTGGGAAGCTGCGTCGTCCAGCTCGCCAAGGCCCACGGCGCGAAGGTGATCGCCACCGTCGGCAGCGACGAGAAGAAGCGGCAGTGCGAGGAATACGGGGCCGACCTCGTCCTCGATTACCACTCCGCGTTCCTCGACGACGACATCCGCAAGTTCGCCGAGCCGCGCGGCGGCATCGACGTCTGGTGGGAGACGCAGTTCGAGCCGACGTTCGACCGCACCGTCGGCCTGATGAAGAAGCGCGGCCGCATCGTGCTGATGGCGGGCCGCAGCGCCCGCCCCGAGTTCCCGGTCGGCCCGTTCTACGTGAAGGACCTGCGGATGGTCGGGTTCGCGATGTTCAACGCGAGCCCGCACGAGCAGCAGGCGAGCGCCGACATGCTGAATCGGCTCTACGCGGAAGGGAAGCTGCGGCCGAACATCGGCCGCACGTTCCCCCTCGCCGAAGCCGCCGCCGCCCACCGCCTGCAGGAAGAGGCGACCGTCGAAAAGAAGGCGGAGCTGAACGGCAAGATCGTCGTCGAGCCGTGAAATCGCGGGCACTTCTTCCGGCGGACCCGATGAATCGGCTCCGCGATGAACGATCCGAGACAGTGGAAACGAAATGCTCCCTCAGGCCCGGAGGGCCGTAACGTGATAGCCCCGCCCGTCAGGGCGGGGAATCGAGCATCCAGGCTACGGCGCAGGCCCGAAGGGCCGCGAGGAGGCGCGCGTGCAGCGTCCGAATCCAAAGTCCCGGCGCGACACCCGGCGCGGTTGAGACGGGTACAATCGGGAGGCGAGAGTTTCCACCGTCCCGCTCATGCAGCCGGAGGTGCCGATGAATGCCCGCCGATCATATCGCTGGTGCGGATGCCTGCTGCTGGCGAGCCTGCTGCTCCCCGCCGCCGCGGCGGCCGACGACGAGAAGTTGTTTCCCTTCGATGCGGAAGTCGATGCCGCCGCCGGCAAGACCGGCGCGCTCCCGAACCGCGTCCGCGTGAAGGAACTCGACCTGTGGCTGCGGCTCGTCCCGGCCGGCAAGTATGAAATCGGCGACGACGCACTCCGCGACTCGCGGAAGATCGAAGTCCGCCTCGACGCCTACTACATCGCCGAAAGCGAACTGACGCACGCCCAGTTCGCGCGGTTTCGGATGCGGCAGTCCGAGTTCGTTGCACGTTGGCTGGTGCAAGCGTTTGCCGAGCTTGACGTGAAGGGAAAGGAGCTCACGACGGAGCGACAGGCCGCACTGCGAGTTCTGCTGAAATCCGAATCTCTGACATTGGAACTCAATCCCGATGTGCCCGAATCTCTGCGGAAGGAATGCGAAAGGCTCACCGCCGAAATCGAACAGGAGTTCGGCCTCTTTGATGACATGGAGGAGGAGGACTTTGCCGAGGACTCTGCGGCCTTCTTCAAGAGACTGGACGAAGTCGATTCCGAGCGAGTCAAGGATTTCGACGCCCGTCTCGACAAGCAGCTTGAGGCCCTCTGGAAATCCGCCGTGGAGCGGGGCGACGTCAAGCCGGTGTCCGAGAGCCGGCAATTGAGCGAGTCTTTGACCGGAGCGGGACTCTACGGCGAGGGCGTCGATCTACACCTTCCGACCGAAGCCGAATGGGAAGTCGCCGCGCGACTGGTCGCCGATGAAAAGCTCCCTCTTGTCGGCATGTTCGACGAGCACCACGAGTGGTGCGCGGACTACTACGCCCACGATTACTTCGATCGCTCGAAAGACTTTGCCAATCCGCGCGGTCCCCGGCGTGGGCGACTCGACGAAAAGCAACGGAAACTCGAGCAGCCGAAGCGACGCCGCACTGCTCCTGCCTTGCGACTGTTTGACCGAGTGGTCTTCGGGCGATGGGATGCGGACTACCGCGTCGTCCGCGGCACGGGCGTCTCGGTTCGTGGATACGACCACGGCGGTGGCCACGCCGTCCGCCTCGTGTTCCGCCCCAAGCCGCCGGGAGTCGATCGCCAGTGACCGGGACGGCTCGAGCGTCCGGGTCACTTCATCGCAGGGGATCTCCCCGTGATCCGACGCCGCGGTTTCCGCGTTCCCACTGGCGCGGCGTCCGGGCCGGCACCACGGAAACCGTTTGACACCGGTTCACATCCGGCCCATGATGGCCTGAGCCGGCGGCGACTTCTCTTCCAGCCGGCGGCGGAACCGTTTTGATCCGGGGAGGGCGGGACGATGGAATCCTTCTATACCTATTGTGCCGTCATTGCCGGCACGCTCCTCGTCGGGCAGTTCGTGCTGAACCTGGTCGGGCTCGCCCACGACGGCGACGTCGACCCCTTCTCCGGCGGGCACGGCGAGGCCGACCTGGCGAACAGCGGCGCGGACGGCGGGCATGACGTTCCCCACGACGGCTTCGACCATTCCGGCCAATGGTTCGTCGGCATGCTCAGCTTCCGGGCGCTCGTCGCCGGTGCGACCGTCTTCGGGCTCGCCGGCGTGGCCGCCGGCAGCCGCGGTTTCGATCCCCCCCAGACCTTTCTCATCGCTCTCGCCGCCGGCGGTGGTATGTTGTACCTGATGGCCTGGCTGATGCGGACGCTGTACCGCCTCCGTTCGGACGGCACCGTCCGGCTCGAACGGGCCATCGGACAGGTCGGAACGGTCTACCTCTCGATTCCCGCCGAAAAATCGGGCGCGGGGAAAGTCACTCTCGCCATACAGGGCCGCACGATGGAGTTCCCCGCGACCACCGCGGGGGAAGCGCTCCCATCGGGAACGGCCGTCGTCGTCCGCGCCCTCGTGGCGCCGGGCGTCATTGAAGTCGCCAAAGCGGAAACTCAAGCCACCGTCGAGGAATCCCATGTCTGATCTCGCCTCCCCGCTCTCCGCGCTCCAGCTCTTGGCCCAGCCGCGCGGCGACGGCATCGCCCCGGTGTGGTACATCGCCGTCGCGGTGTTCATCGCGATCTTCGGCCTGCTGATCTTCATCGCCCAGCGCTACCGCCGCTGCCCCAGCAACCGCGTGCTCGTGATCTACGGCCGCGCCAGCGGCGGGCAGGCCGCCAAGTGCGTCCACGGCGGCGGGCGGTTCGTGCTCCCCATCGTCGAGGACTACGACTACTTGAGTTTGGAGCCGATCCAGATCGGCATCCCCCTCAAAGACGCCCTCTCGATGGAGAACATCCGCGTCAACGTCCCCAGCGTGTTCACCGTGGCGATCGGCACCGAGCCGGCCCTGATGCAGAACGCCGCCATCCGCCTCCTCGGCCTCAACAACACTCAGATTCACAAGCAGGCGGAGGACATCATCTTCGGCCAGTTGCGGCAGGTCATCGCTTCGATGCCCATTCAGGACATCAACCGCGACCGCGAGCAGTTCCTGCACAACATTCAAGGATCGGTCGAGCCGGAGCTCCGCAAGATCGGCCTCGTGCTGATCAACGTGAACATCACCGACATCACCGACGAGTCGGGCTACATCGAGGCGATCGGCCAGAAGGCCGCCTCCGAAGCCGTCCAGAAGGCCCGCGCCGACGTCGCCGAGCAAATGCGGATCGGCGAGACCCGCATCGCCGAGACGGAGCGCGACAAGTTCATCCAGGTCGCCGAGGCGGACAAGGTCCGCGAGATCGGCATCCGCCAGGCCGGCCGCGAGAAGGCCGTCCGCGTCGCCGAGCTCGACAAGGAGCAGAAGGTCGGCGAGCAGAAGGCGGTCTTCGAGCGCGAGATGCAGGTCGCCGACGTCGAACGCGCGAAGCGGATCTCCGTCGCCGACGCCAACGCGATCGCCCTCGTCGGCGAGCAGAAGGCGGCCTTCCAGCGCGAGATGCAGGTCGCCGAGGTCGATCGCGAGAAGCGGATCGCCGTCGCCGACGCGAATGCGACCGCCTTCGCCGGCGAAGCGGGGGCCCAGGCCAAGGTCGCCGACGCCCAGGCCACCCTCGCCGTCAAGAAGGCCGAGGCGTACCGCATCGGCGAGACGAGCAAGCGGCAAGCCGAGGCGGCCGTCCTCGAAGCCCAGAACATCGCCATGGCGAAAGCCGCGCTCGCCGAGGCCGAGAAGGTCGAAGCCGAGCGCCGCGCCGAACTCGAAGCCCCCGCCAAGGCCGAGAAGGCCCGGACCATCGTCCAGGCCGAGGCCGAAGCCGCCAAGCGCCGCCTCGAAGCCGAAGGCGAAGCGGCCGCCATCTTCGCCAAGCTCGAAGCCGAGGCCAAGGGCCAATACGAGATCCTCGCCAAGAAGGGTGAGGGCTTGCGGGAGATCGTCAGCGCCTGCGGCGGCGCCCAGCAGGCCTTCCAGCTCATGATGCTCGAGCACCTCGACAACCTCGCCGAGACCGCGGCTAAGGCGATCTCGAACATCAAGTTCGACAAGGTGATCGT
>JBBDNU010000186.1:0-13679 GCA_040877365.1 Planctomycetales bacterium | reverse complement strand
CAGCAGCGGCGCGGACGGCGAACGCACTGGATTCCCGCCTTCGCGGGAATGACGGCATCGCCGGTCACGAAATAGCGCAACATCAAAACTTGCGCCGCGGGCTACCGAGCCGCGAGCGACCACACCGTCACGAGGCCCGCCATGTCGGCGGCGGCGAGCAGGTTCTGCTCGCGCGACAGGTCGAAGGCGTGCAGCCAGTCCTTGAACTGGCCGCCGCGGGGCTTGCCCAGCTCGGCGACCTTCTTGCCGTCGGCCGCCGTCCAGACCTTGAGCGTCGTGTCGCGGCCGGTGGAGATGAGATGCGCGCCGTCCTCCGAAAAGCCGAGCGCCGTCACGCCGTACTGATGCGCCGGCTTGATCTCGCGGACGAGCTTGCCCGAGTCGGGATCGACGAGCAGGATCGTGCCGTCGGCCTCCCCTTCGCGGCCGAGCGCGAGCAGCTTCCCGTCCGGCGACCAGGCGGCGGCGCCGGTGACGAACTTCTTGAGGGGGCTCGCCTTGTCGGCTTCCAGGTCGAGGACGACGTTGCCGGTGAGCGTCTCGCGGATCTTCTGGGCGTTGTACCGCTCGTCGAAATCGCGGGGGACGCTTTCCGAAATGAACAGCCGCTGGTTGTCGGGGGAGAGCGCCAGCGCCGCCACCCAGCCGCCGACCTGGAAGCGGCCAAGCTCCTTGCGGGCGGCGACGTCCCACACGATCACGATGCCGCCGTCGTCGCCGGAAACGAGCAGCTTCTCGTCGCGGCTCAGGACCATCGCCTTGATCCAGTCGGCGTGCCCTTCGAGCTTGTGGACGGGCTGGAGGACTTCGACCTCGACCTTCGCGAGTTCCTTGGGGGCGGGCTGCTTCTTCTCCTTGGCGCGGGCGGCCTGCGCCTCGGCGTCGATCGTCACTTGCTCCGTGCCGCTCGCCGGGGCGGCGGGATCCCAGATGCCGATCGAGCGATCGAAGCTGGCGGAGAAGAGCGTTTTCCCGTCGGCGGTGGCGATCAGCCGGGTGACTTCGTTCGAGTGCCCGGCGAGCTTGCGCACGGGCTGCGGCGGAGTCTCATCCGCCTTCTCGGGGAGCGCCCACAGGAACATCTCCCCATTGCGGTTGCCGGCGACCACGCGCCGCGTGCCGCCCAGGAAGCAGACGGAGGTGACCCAGGCGCCCTCGAAGGGGAGATCGTAGAGCTTGGCGGCGGCGGCGAGGTTCATGGGCGGGGCGGTGGACAGTGGGCGGTGGACAATGGGCGGTGGACAGTGGGCAGACGGGGGTAGGCCGAAGGCAGTAGGCAGACGGCAGAGTATTGTGCCTCTCAGTCGTTCCACGTTCTTGCGTTGCGGGGATCAGATTCGCAAGCTCTTAACCCCGAAGGGGTTGAACAACAAAGCCCAGGGTCGCTCGCGCAGCGAGCGCACCCTGGGGGTGGCCCCCCAAGAGTTTCCGCGACCCTGAAAGGGTCGAACAACCATCGGTTGCGAAAATCCGAAACTACCGACTTTCGACTCTTCGACCGCTTCGCTCACGCGAAGAGCGCATCGACCGGCTTGGATCCCTGGAGCGTGAGCGGAACGGGGCGGAGGCCGACGTAGTGGTTCGTCCCGTGGTCGATCCCGAGCGCCTTGTAGACCGTGGCGAAGAAGTCCCCCTCGCTGACCGGATTCTCGGCGACCGTCATCCCGTCGGGATCGGTCTTGCCGTACACGACGCCCCCCTTGATGCCGCAGCCCGAGAGGGCCGTGCTCCACGCTTTGACGTAATGGTCGCGGCCGGCGCGGTTGTTGATGTACGGCGTGCGGCCGATCTCCCCCATCCAGATCACGAGCGTATCGTCGAGCAGCCCGCGCTCCTGGAGGTCGACGAGCAGCGCGGCCCAGGCCTTCTCCATCGTGGGGAGGAGCGCCTTGTGGCCGGTGAAGTTGTCGGCGTGCGTGTCGTAGCCGTGCGCCCCGACCTCGACGAACGCGACCCCCGCCTCGACGAGCTGCCTGGCGAGCAGGCAGTTGCGGCCGAACTTGCTGTCGCCGTACTTCTCGCCGTACTTCGCCCATTCCTTCGAGATGTCGAACACGCTCTTGGCGTTGAGCAGCCGGCGGCTGCGGTCGTAGGCGTGCTGGAAGGCGCGGTGCGGCTCGGCGGGGTGCTCGGCGACGAATTTTTCGTCGAGGAAGCTCCGCAGCTCGTTGCGGCGGGCCTCGTCCTGGCCGGCGATGTAGGTTCCGGTGAGCCGCGGGAGCTTGCCTTCCATCCCCATGCTGAAGGGCTGGAACCTGGGGCCGAGGAAGCCAGCGCCGGCGGTCGGTCCGGACTGCCCGCCGGGGGTCATCTGCACGAAGCTCGGCAGGTCGGAGCCTTCGTCGCCGAGGTACTTCGCGCAGACGGCGCCGATTTCGGGGTGCGTGAGGTTGGCGATCGGCGGGAAGGCCGTGTGCATGAGGTACGTCCCGCCGGGATGGTCCACCTGCGAGGTCCGCATGCTGCGGATGACGGCGAGCTTGTCCATGTGCTGCGCGATGTTGGGGAGCAGCTCGCAGACTTCGGCGCCGGGGAGGTTCGTGGAGATGGGGCGGAACGGGCCGCCGGTCTTGCGGCCGACCTTCATGTCGAAGGTCTCGAACTGGCTGGCGCCCCCCGCCATCCAGAGCATGATGCACTTCTTCTGTTTCTTCTCGACGCTGGCGGCGAGCGCGGCGGAGCTGGTGAGGGCGCCCCAGTTGGCGACCATCGCCCCGCCGGCGGTGAGCACCGTCCCCTTGAGGAAGCCGCGCCGCGAAACGTGCTCGCCGGGATTGCAGAGCTGGTTCATGTCGGTTGTCCGTTGTCAGTTGTCAGCTATCAGTTGTCAGCTATCAGCTATCAGCTATCAGCTATCAGCTTTCAGCTTTCAGCTTTCAGTACCTGTGGCGATGAGGCTGATCGCTGAAAGCTGACGGCTGACCGCTTTCCTCAATGATTGAACCGGAATTCGGCCGAGGTGACGAGGGCCCAGATCGCTTCCTCGGCGCGGGCGTCGGGCGCGCCGCCGCCGGCCGTGTCGGTGAGATACGCGACGAACTTCGCCCGCTCGTCGTCGCCGGGGCGGCGGCTCAAGGTCGCGAGAAACATGCGGTCCACCTTGGCCTCGGCCGGGTCCGGCGAGTTGACGACGTAGTCGTGCAGCGAGCCTTTGGGGCCGCGGACGAGCTTCCGCAACTCGCCCCCGTTGTTGAGATACAGGTGCTCGAAGATGCCCCCCATGAAGTCGCCGACGCCGTTCTGCGGCTGGCCGAAGATCTTCAACAGCTCGCCGCCGAGGCCGAACTCCTTGTCGGGATCCTTCCCGGCCGCCTTCATCGCCTCGTCGAACCCGGTCGCCGTGCGGAGCGCGGCGACCAGCTCCTCGGCGGAGAGGGGCCGCACGCGGGCCCGCTCGAAGGACCGCGGCAGGGCGCGGTCGACTTCGCCGGTCGAGCCGATCTGGTACGCCTTCGAGTTGACGATCTCGCGGACCAGCCACCGCATGTCGAACTTCTGCGCGACGAAGCCGGCCGTGAGGGCGTCGAGCAATTCCGGATGGCTGGGGGGATTGGTGTCGCTCAGGTTATCGACGGGGTGCGCGATGCCTCGACCCAGAAACTGCCCCCACACGCGGTTCACCACCGCCTTCGCGAAGTACGGGTTGTCGGAGTTCGCGATCCAGTCGGCGAGGGCGTCCTTGCGAGAGAATTGCGGCTTCGGCGGATCCTGGTTCGCCGGGAAGTTCCGTGGCTCGGTGAAGTCCTTGGGCAGTTCCGGCTCGGCGAGTTCCGCCCCCTTCATGAACTTCGCCTTGACCGGCTCCCCCTTCTGCCCCGGCTTCTGGTTCTGCACCGGGCCGGTGAACAGCACGTCGCCGGCGTTCAGCTCGCCGATCGTGATTTTGCTCTCCTGCCCGTTCTTGCCGAGGCTCACGTTCTGGAGCCGGGCGTAGAACGACGCCATCCCGTAGAAATCGAGCTGCGAATAATCCTCGAAGGGATGATCGTGGCAGCGGGCGCACTGGAGCTGCATCCCGAGGAAGGTGCGGGTGACCGCTTCGGTGGCGTCTTCCGCGTTGCGGTTGAACTGGGCGAGGAACATCGGCGCGCCCTCGTCGACCGTGTTCCCTTCCGCCTTGAGGATCTTGCCGGCCCACACGTCATACGGGACGTTGTTCGCGAACTGCTCCCGGAGGAACTTCTGGAAGCCGGGCCGCACGCGGGCATCGTACCCCGGCGGATCACGGCCGATGAACACGAGGTCCCAGACGTTCGCCTGCTGGGCGGCGAAGCGGGGATCGGCGAGCAGCTTGTCGATCAGCTTCTCGCGCTTGGCGGGGTCGCCGTCGTCGAGGAACTGCTGCGCTTCCTCATGCGTGGGGACCGTCCCCACCAGGTCGATGAACACCCGGCGGAGAAACTCCGCGTCGGTCGCGGGGGGAGCGGGCGCCACGCCGTCCCGCTTCCAGGCCTCTTCGATCCGGGCGTCGATCGCGTCGCGGAGCGGAGCGGCGGCGGCGCGCGAATCGGCGGCGAAGAGCCCGGCGAAGGCCAGCGCAAGCGCTCCGGCGGCGCACGGAATGCGGAAGCACAGCGGTCTCATCGGAAGGTTCCCGGGCGGGACAGCGGGGAGGGAGCCGATCGTGCGGGATCGCGCGATCGAGCCGGTGGGGCGGGGTGCAGCGGTACGGGTGGGGATGAGAGTGGGACCGACGCCGTCTATTCTAGCGCCGCGCAGCGGGCGTCAAGTCCCATGTTCGATATTCTGCCGCGCGATTCGTGGCATTGTCAAGCGACTCCGGTCCACCGCTGCGATGGGTGCGGCAACAAGGGAGTCAGCGCTGCTACGTGCAACGTCCCGAACCGCAGAGGGCGCCGAGGGCGCGGAGAGGAAGTCGATCGGGGCGGACGCGGAACCGATCGAACTCGTTCCACCACGGATTTCACTGATGGGCACTGATTTCATTCTTCATCAGTGCGACCGCGTAAATCAATCGTAGCCGATGCTGCCAGAAATCGTCCTTCTCTACTTCGTCTTTGCGCTCCTTTGCGTCTTTGCGGCTTTGCGTCGAAAAAAGGCCCCGCGGTTGCGGTTCCCCGCAATTCCGGGGAGGGGGACTCGCGGGCGGCGCGGTCACTCACGGTCGGTCTTCAATCCGCCCGCCGGCTCCCCGGCCGGGGCGTCCGAAATCCGCGGGGTCTCCAGGCGGACCGGCTGCCGGTCCCCGTCCGCGGCGACCTCCACCGGGACGGTCCAGCGGGCGGTCGCGATCCGGCACAGGCCCCCGTTCCCGTCGCGGCAGTAGGCGTAGGTCGCCGAGAGGATCAGCGACGCCTTGCCGGATTTCGCCTTGAGCGGGAGCGAGATCCGCGCCGTCTTACCCTCGGCCTCGGCCTTGCCGCGCCCGGCGACGTTGGCGGCGTCGAACAAACTCTGGCCGTCGTCGAGTTGCAGCCGGTACGTCACCGGCGCGAGGGGGTTCAGCTTATGGCCGGCGGGAAGATCGAGGGCGATCTCGATCGCGAGCGTGCCGTCGTCGGCCGCGACCTTTTGCGGCGCGACGTTCGGATAGTATCCGACGCCCTCGTCGGCGAGTTCCGCGTCGGGCTTGGGCGCGGCGGGGGGCTGCAACCCGGCGATCTCGAACGGGACGACCTTTCGCGTCTCGAGATCGGCCGCGAGCAGGCGGTGATTGTTCGTGTCGGCGATGATCAGTTTCCCGCCCGCGACGGCCAGCCCCGCCGGTTCCGAAAGCTGCGGCGGATCGAGCTTCGCCCCCGGCTCGCCGGTCCCCAGCCACGTCTCGACCTTCCAGGCGGCCGGCGTGGGGGTAAGCTTCTTGATCTTGTGGTTGTACGAGTCGGCGACGTACAGCGCGCCGCCATGCGCGGCGATGCCGAGCGGGTGCTGCAACCGGGCTTCCGATCCGACGCCGTCGCGGTCGCCGAACTCGAACAAGGCCCGGCCGCGGGGGAGATCGTGCGTGCCGGCGATCGTGGCGACGTTCCCCTTCGGATCGAACGGGACCTGCCGGATCGACGAGCCTTCGCTGTCGCAGACGTAAAAGTAGTTCCCCATCCGCGCCAGTCCGGAAGGCTGGGCGAGCGCCGACTCGGCGAGCGGGCCGTCCTGAATGTCCTCGGCCCCGCTCCCGGCGAAGACGCCGATTTCGTCGGTCCCGAGCTGGTGGCGCCAAATCTGGTGCGGCCCCGCCATGGCGATGTACAGCGTGCCGTCGCGGTGGAGGAGGTCCCACGGGCTGTTGAGCGGCGTATCGAGCAGCTTGCCCCCCGGCCGGCGGTGCCGGGCCTGCTCGCCGGTCCCCGCGAGCGTCGAGACGGTCTTCCGTTCGAGATCCACCTTGCGGAGGAGATGATTTTCCGTATCGGCGACGTAGAGGAACTTGCCGGCGAGCGCCATCCCCTGCGGGTGGTCGAACTGCGCCGCATCGAACGGGCCGTCCTTCCGGCCGATCTCGCCCGTGCCGATCACGTCGCGCAGCTTGCCGTCCAGTCCCGTCACGACGATCCGGTTGTGATTGCTGTCGGAGACGAACAGCCGGCCCCCGCGTTCGTCGGCGAGGACTTTTCCGGGAAAGCGGAGCGGGGTCGGCGGGAGCTTGGCGCGTTCGAGGTCGAAGCGGACGGGGGTCGTGTCGAGCGTCCCCTTGGCCTGGTGGTGCTCGACGACCTTGCCGACGACAAGGTCGAACAGCTCGCGGTTTCCCTCCCCCGACTGCGCGCCGCAAAGATAGCCTTCCGGGTCGATCAGCACGAAGGTGGGCCACGAGCTGACGCCGAACTTCCGCCAGATCTTCATGTCCGCATCGTTGACCACGGGGTGCTCGATCTCGTACCGCTGGATCGCGCGGCGGATGTTTTCGGTCTCCTTCTCGTTCTCGAACTTGGCCGAGTGGACCCCGATGACGACCAGCTCCTTCTCGTACTTCTTTTCAAGGTGCTTCAGGTCCGGCAGGACATGGATGCAGTTGATGCAGCAGTAGGTCCAGAAATCGAGGATCACCACCTTGCCGCGGAGGTCCTTCAGCGAGATCGGCCCCGCAGCGTTCAGCCAGCCGGTCCCGCCGTCGAGGATTCCGTCCGGGACCTTGACCCGCTCCGGGAAGGGATTGGGGGGCAGGTCGTCGGCGTCCGCGTCGGCGTCCTTTTCGGCCGTCGGGGCGGGGGCCGGCGGTTCATCCGCCGCGAGGGCGGGCAGGGGTGTCCGGGAGAAGAACGACAGCGCCGCGATGGTTGCGCACCCGGCGAGGATGGCGAGCCAGGTGAACGACGTGCGGGTCGCGCGGGAGGGACCGCGAGGCGGTCGGCCGGCAGGGGAGTGGAGCATCGAAACCTCCGGAATCAGGGGGCGCACTTCGCGATGCATGGTAGCACGCGGGGGGATGCCTGCAAGCGCCGGTCGGGTTGCTCGATGCGGCCGGCGCGGGCTGTCCGGTTCGTGCGGAGGGGCCGAAAGACGCGGGTCGCATCGGCGGCGCGGGGGCGGCGCGCATGGGTTGTGCGTCCCGGAACACCGGTCGCCGGCGGGATTTCCGGCCCGTTGACTTTTCCCAAGGCTCGCACTAAGTTGCAGGGAGCAGGCTGACGATGAGGGCTTCACCGGCGATCGTCCGAGGACCGGCCGGTCGCGGTCTGTTCGCACTGCGGGATAGGGCTGCCATGTTGACCGCAACCGCTTTCCGGCGCGCGTGCCGTTGCGCGCCGCTCCTGTTCTGCTTGACGGCCGTCGTCCACGCGCAATCGCCGCCGTCCGCTCCCGACGGCCGGGCGCTGAACTGGGCCCAGAAGATGTTCGCGGAGCAGTCGATCGACTTCGGGACGATCGCCCGCGGGGCAGACGCCCGTTACCGCCTGAAGCTCACGAACCTCTACAAGCAGTCGGTGCACATCGCGAACGTCCGCACGAGCTGCGGGTGCGCGGCCGCCAACCCGTCGAAATCGACGCTCGACAGCCGCGAGGTCGCCTACGTCGAAGTCACGATGGACACCGAGCGGTTCTCGCACCGCAAGGACTCGAACCTGATCGTGACCTTCGACGCGCCGCTGTTCCAGGAGGTGACGATCCCGATCACCGCCTACATCCGCACCGACGTGGTGCTCACCCCCGGCGCCGCGAACTTCGGCTCCGTCGATCTGGGCAGCGCCACCCGGCGGAAGATCGAAGTCGCCTACGCCGGCCGCGACGACTGGACCATCCGCGACGTGCAGCCGCACAACGAATACGTCGCCGCCGAGGCGAAGGAGATCAGCCGCGGCAACGGGCGGGTCAACTACGAGGTGTACGTCACGCTGAAGCCGAACGCGCCGGTCGGCGTGATTCGCGACCAGGTGACGTTGCTGACCGACGACGCCCTCAGCCCGGAGGTCCCGTTGCTGGTCGAGGCCCGCGTCGAGGCGGACATCACCGTCACGCCGGCCGTGGTCGCGCTGGGCACGCTCGGACCGGGGGACTCCCGGCCCACGAACGTCGTGCTCCGAGGGCGGAAGCCGTTCGCGATCGAAAAGATCGAGTGCGCGTCGGACCAAGATGCGTTCAAGGTCCGGCTCCCGAAGGATGAGCGGGCGGTCCACGTGCTCCCGCTGACGTTCACCGCGCCGGACCGGCCGGGCGACTTCACCGAGGAGTTCACGGTCACGATCGCCGGCCGCCCCGAGCCGGTCACGTTCAAGGCCTACGGCACGATCCGCGCCAAGTAAACATCGCGGCGACCGTGGTGCAAGCCGCCCGCTTCATCGCGCCGGCGCGTCATGCCCGCGAAGGCGGGCATCCAGCGGTGCTGCGGAAATGGGCCTGGATTCCCGCCCCCGCCGTCGCTGGGGGCCGGCGCTGCGCGGGATCAATCCGGGCGCATCCCTGGTTGAACTGTTTTTCGTATTCGCCTGGGCTCGACTCGAACTTTTTCTCCACGTCCTCGGCGATCTCCGCGGTTCAGAGCTTTCGGCGTCACCGCCGGAAAACGTTCGAACCGCCGAGAGCGCCGAGGACGCCGAGGTTCGAAGCTCGACTGCGGCAGGCATTTCGGTCGAACAGAAGCACGCGAAGGGCGCGACGGGCTGAAGGTTTCTCGACGTCGTACTTTTTCTTTGCGATCCTTTGCGATCTTTGCGGCTTTGCGTCGAAAAATCGAATTTCGGTCGCGGCTTCGCCGCGCTGGGTGCTTCGCCTATCGAGTGGGACGTTTGCATCCCGCCTTCCCCTTTTGTAGCTTGGATCGGCCGTTCCGATCTTCCTACCTCTCATCGCGCGAACTCGCCATGCAACTCGAAGGCCGCCGTTACGACACCGGCGAACCGTGCCGCATCACGATCGAAGGCGAGCGGATCGCCTCGGTCGCCCCCGTCCCCGCCACGGCCGAGACCGGCGACTGGCCCTGGATCGCCCCGGCGCTGTTCGACCTGCAGATCAACGGGCACCTCGGCCAGCCGTTCTGCGGGCCGGACATCACCGCGGACGACGTGCTCGAGACGCTGGAGCCGCACTTCGCGTTCGGCATCACCCGCATCTGCCCCACGATCTGCACCAATTCGTTCGAGGCGATCCTCGAAGGGTACACGGCGATCCGCGAGGCGTGCGAGCGGGAAGCGTGGGCGGACCGGATGGTCCCCGGCTGCCACCTCGAAGGGCCGTACATGTCGAGCGAGGACGGCCCCCGCGGCGCGCATCCCCTCGAGCACGTCCGCCCCGCCGATTGGGACGAGTTCTCGAAATGGCAGAAGGCGTCGGGCAACCGCATCCGCCTCGTCACGCTCGCCCCCGAGGTCGAAAACGCGGTCCCCTTCATCCGCCGGGCCGTGAACTCGGGAGTGGTGATCTCGATCGGCCACACCGCGGCGAACGCCGAGCAGATTCAGGCCGCCGTCGACGCCGGCGCGCGATTGAGCACGCACCTCGGGAACGGGGCGCACGGCATGATCCGCCGCCACCCGAACTACATCTGGGAGCAGTTGGGCGAGCCGCGGCTGATGGCGAGCATCATCAGCGACGGCCATCACCTGCCGGCGAGCGTGGTCCGCTCGATCATCGCGGTCAAGGGGCCGCACAAGACGATCCTCACCTGCGACGCTTCGTCGCTCGCCGGTTGCGCTCCGGGACGTTACGACGATGGGACCGTGCCGGTCGAGGTGCTCGACGACGGGCGGATCGTCGTCGCGGGGCAACGCCAGATCCTCGCGGGATCCGCGCAGGAGACCGACGCTTGCGTGGCCAATGCGATCGAGATGGCGGGCATCACGCTGGCCGAGGCGATCGACATGGCGGGCCGCAACCCCGCGCGGCTGCTGGGCTTCGAAGAGATCCGGCTGCACGCCGGGTCGCGGGCCGATTTGATCGTGTTCGAGTGGTCCGGGCCGGGGGACCGGCTGCGGTTCCACTCGACGGTCCAGGCGGGCGAGGTGCGGCACGGCGCGCTTCAACCGGCCTGACGCGCTGCACGCTTGATCCATTCGAGGTGAATGCTAGGATCGGTGTTGGATCGGGCCCGCGTCCGCTTGACCGACCAAGATGGTGGGTTCTTCCGTTCCAGCGCGTCGTCATACCTCGGCCGGCCGGCTCGATCGCCGCCGGCTTCCGTCCTCCCGGTTTGCCTGCCTCCCCCTGCATCGTGGGTTCCCCGTGCCGTTCAGGACCATCGACGACCTGGCACGTCGCCTCATCGAGATGCGTCTCGTCAGCCGTGATCGGGTGGAAGACGCCCGCGCGCAGGCGGGGCGGGCCGGGACTCCCGCGCGGCTGCTCGCCGTGCTGCTCGACGCCGGGGACCTCACGTCCTACCAGGTCGAGCGGTTGAGCAAGGGGAGCACCGACGGCCTCGTGCTGGGGGGCTGCAAGCTCCTGTACCGCAACGCCTCGGGGAGCTTCGCCCGCGTCTATCGCGGCGCATCGCTCGCCGACGGCGGGATGGTCGCCGTCAAGGTCCTCCGCCAGCGCTGGGCGGACGACAAACAGACGGTCGCCCTGTTCCACCGCGAGGGGGAGATCGGCCGCCGGCTGAAGCACCCGAACATCATTCCCATCTATGAAGTCGGCAGCCAGGGGGAGTTGCATTACTTCACGATGGAGTTCGTCGAGGGGGGGAACCTCAAGGACTTCATCAAGGTCCGCGGCAAGCTCGGCCCGCTCGAAGCCACCCGCTACGTCCGCGACATGGCCGAGGCCCTCGAATACGCCCTCGGCAAGGGGGTCACGCACCGCGACCTGAAGATGACGAACGTGCTGATGAGCAGCCGCGGCGTGGCGAGCCTGATCGATTTCGGTCTGGCCGGCGATGAGGGAGTGCTGGGAAAGATCGCGGGGAAGGAGATGCAGCGGGCGCTGGAATACGTGACCCTCGAGCAGGGGACCGGCGCCCCGCAGGACGACCCCCGCAGCGACCTCTATTTCCTGGGGGCGATCTACTATCAACTCGTCGCCGGCCGGCCGGCGTATCCATCCACGCGCGTCCGCGAGGAGCGGATGCAGATCTCGCGGTACCGCAACGTCCCGCCGGTGCGTTCCGTGGCGCCCGACCTGCCATCCGCGGTCGTCGAGATCATCAACCGGTTGATTCAGATCGATCCCAACCGTCGCTATCAGGCCCCCTCCCACCTCTTGATGGACCTCCGCGCCGCCCTCGCCCAGTTGGAGAACGGAGGCCACTCCGGCGGACCGCCGCCGGTCCCCGCCCCCTCCCAGAGCCTCGCCCCCGCCGCGGAAGAGCGGCCGTTGCCGACGGTGATGTGCATCGAAGACCGGATCAAGCAGCAGGACATGCTCCGCGACTATCTCACGCGGCACGGCTTCCGGGTGCTCGTGCTGGGCGACGCGCAGCGCGGGCTGGCCCGGCTCGCGACGAGCCCGCCGGACTGCATCGTGCTGATGGGGGGCGGGAACATGGGGGACGGAATTCTCGCCGCCTTCACCAAGGCCGCCCGCGCGGGAGAGGACAGCGGCGTCGTCACGATCGCCGTTCTGGCCGAGGAGCAGGCGCATCTCCGCGACCGGTTTCCGACTGCGGAGACCGCCCGCGTGCTGGTGCAGCCGATCAAGCTCCGCGACCTCCGCCGCGAGATCCATCTCGCGTTGCGGAAGCGCCGCAACGCTCCCGCCTCGGGTGGCGCGTCCTGAGTCCGCGAAGGGCGTAGATCGCAATCACTCCCCTCCCGCTCGGAGGGAGGGGCTGGGGGAGGGTGTCCGGATCCCTTTCGCCAGTCGCCACCTTCCCCTGAAAGGGAGGGGAGTTCACGGCTTCGCCCGATCCTTGGCTTCGCCTGTTATGGAAACACGCCGGGGTTTGGCCGGATCCCAGCAGTCACGCAGCCCCGGCGATTGCGGGTAGCTACTTAAGCAAGGACGCTTTCCGCAGCGGGCCTGCCGGCCGGTTTCAGCCGGAAAACGTTGCGGCGGCGGCGCTTGGAGGTCCGTGGTCGGACTTCACCCGCTTTCGGGGCCTTGGAATCCATCAGGCAAACGGGGACACGCTCATGAGGACAGGACTGACGTGGACGGGACGGCTGGCGTCGCTGCTGCTCGTGGGAGGGCTGGCCGGCCCAACGCGGGCGGCCGACTCCGCGGGCGGCGATCGCGCCGCTGGGCTTTCCGGCAGGAACACCGAGTCGACATACGTCGCTTCCGACGAAGGTCGCGGTCGCGATGCGCGCGGGGATGACGACGACCGCCGGGGTGGTCGTCGCGATCTGCGACGCGGAGGCCGCGGCCCGGGAAGTCAGGCGGCTCCCCGCAGCCGCGCTGCGGCCCCGCGCGGACGTCAGGAGCCGCGGCGCGACGCCGGTCGTGACGCCGGCCGACGGGAGATGCGCGGCGGCCGCGGCGACGTCCAGAGCGATCCCCGCGATCGCCTGCGGGATGTGCTGCGGGGGCTGTTGGACCGTTTGGATGAGAGACAGGACCGGCGGCCGGCCGCGACGCGCCCGGCGCCCCGCCGCGACGCTCGTCAGCAGGCCGATCGTCGCCCTGCGTCCGATCGCCGCGGCGACGACCGCCGCGCCGGTTCGGATAGACCGGGAATGGGGCCGGGTGGGTTCGCTCCCGGCGGGATCGGTCGCCCCGGCTTCGGCCGTGGCGGTTTCGGTTGGCCCGGTTTCGGCCGGCCGGATGCCCGGCGCGACGCGGACCGGGACGCCCGCGACTCGCGCGACGCCCGGGACGATCGAGACGCGCGGCGCGGCGCCGATCGCCGCGCACCGCGGGAGGCCGCTCCAGAGCGCCCCAGCCGTGAGGATCTGGAGCAGCTCCGCCGGGACTTCCTGGAGCGGTTCCAGCAGGGGCGCCGCGACGCGGATCGCCGCGAGGCGGACCGCCGCGACGATCGGGACGTCGCGCCCCGCGCCGCCACGCAGGAGGATCTCGAACGGCTGCGGCGCGAATTGATGGACCGCCTCGATCGGCTGCAACAGGGTCGCGGCGGCGAGCGGCCCCAGGGGGGCCGTCCGGCCGGGGACGCGCGCGGCGAACAACGGGACCGCGACGACGCACCCCGCGGACGGGGCGAAGCCGCTCCCGCACGCGGACCGGTCGGACCGCGTCCCGCGTTTCCGGGCGGACCTCGACCCGGCGGACCGGGACCGCGCGGACCGGAGCGCTCCACCTGATCTCTCGATCGCTGATGCTGGATGACATCGGAAGTCCCCTCTCCCCCGGCTTTGCCAATAGCGTTCGGCACGGAATTTGCGCCAAGGCCC
>JBBDNU010000185.1:0-13679 GCA_040877365.1 Planctomycetales bacterium | reverse complement strand
GCCGGCACAGGGTCACCTGGTACTCGTAGGGGACCTGCTCGTTGACGTACTCGCACACTTGCACGGTGCGGGTGCGGCTCTCGGGACGGCAGACCGTGACCTGGTAATCGCACGGCTCATCCACGAAGCGGTTCACGTAGCAGGTCTCTTCGATCTGCCGCTGCACGATCTTCGGCGCCCACACGCGATAGCTGTAGCAGGTCGTCGCGCAGGGATTGCAGGGATCGACCACCTGGCAGGTGCGGGTCTCCCAGCAGCCCTGGTCCTCGCAGACGGTCCGCATCCGCTTCTCGGGCACGACGTGGCACACGCGCCGCGTCGCCTGCCGGGTCTCGGTGTGCGGCACGAGCACCGTGTACTGCTGCTCGACGTCGCGGGTGACGGGGCGGCAGACCGTCCGCGTCGCCTGCCGCGTCTCCGTGTAAGGCACCTGCACCGTGTATTGCTGCTCGACGTTCCGCGTGACCGGCCGGCAGACGGTCCGCGTCGCCTGCCGCGTCTCGGTGTAGGGGACCATCACCGTATACTGCTGCTCGACGTCGCGGGTGACCGGCCGACAGACCGTCCGCGTCGCCTGCCGGGTCTCGCAATAGGGGACCAGCACCGTGTACTGCTGCTCGACGTCGCGGGTCACGGGACGGCAGACGGTCCGCGTCGCCTGCCGCGTCTCGGTGTAGGGGACCAGCACCGTGAACTGCGTCTCGACGTCGCGCCACACCGGCTTGCACACTGTCCGCGTCGCCTGGCGGGTCTCCGTGTAGGGGACCTGCACCGTGTATTCCTGCGGGACTTCCTTCCACACCGGACGGCAGACGGTGAAGTTCTCGACCCGCGACCGAGTCTCCTGCACCATCCGGCAAACCTGGTACTCGACCGTGCGGACGTGCGGCACGTTCTCGTAACAGGTCACCGTCCGCTGACGGACTTCCGGACGGTACTCGGCCACATTGCACGTCCGCTTCTCGGTCGTCATTTGCGGCACGTGCACGACCCGCTCGACGGTTTGCCATTCGGTGCGGCAACACGCTTGCGGAACGCAGGGGGCGCATGCCGCCGGCGCACAGGCCGGCCCGCACGCGCCGTAAGCGCTGCCGCAAGACCCACATGCGGCATGGCCATGATGCGAGCCGAAATGGCCCGCCCCGACCGGGGCCGCCACGAGCAGCCCTACGACCACCGACAGTCCAGCCATCGCGTTCTTCATTCTCGGTCTCCTGTCATACGTGGCACGTCGAGAACAGCATCCGAATGACGGCCCGGTTCGCGAATACCGGGGCCGACACTGCCTGGCAAATGCTCCCTCACGAAACGGCAACGCTGAATCCCTTCCTATCTTGCGCGTTCCACCGGAACCCCCAGCCTACGGAACTCTGACGAGAAAGCAACGGCTCTTTCCGGCATTCCCGCATAGGGGAATGCCGGGGAGCCTGACGGCAGCACGAAGCGTGCCGGACGCGGGGAACTTGACGCTCGCCCGGAGGAAACAGAGCTTCGAGTGGGCGCCCGCTGAATCTGCGGAGGGCGCAGGCGGGGCGCAACACGCCCTGACCGAGGCGTCAGAGCGTGCCGCCCCACGTGCGCGTTTTAGCGCCATCGCGGCGCTCAAAACTGCCGCAGGAACCGCACGTCGTTCTCGGTGAAGAGCCGGATGTCGCTGATCCCGTGCCGCTTCATGCAGAACCGCTCGACCCCCAGTCCAAAGGCGAAGCCGCTGACTTCGTCGGGGTCGTACCCGACGGCGCGGAGCACGTGCGGGTCGACCATGCCGGCCCCGCCGATCTCCATCCAGCCGTCTCCCCAGTGCATGTCGACTTCGACGGAAGGCTCCGTGAAGGGGAAGAACGAAGGGCGGAAGCGAATCCCCACGTCCTGCCCGAGGTAGGCCCGCGCGAACAGATGCAGCACCGTCTTCAACTGGGCCATCGTCACGCCTTCCGCCACCATCAACCCTTCCATCTGGTGGAACATGCAGGAGTGCGTGGCGTCGATCGTGTCGGGACGGTAGACGCGGCCGACCGACACGATCCGCACCGGCGGCTTCGTCCGCTCCATCACGCGGATCTGCACGGTCGAGGTCTGGCTCCGCAGCAGCAGCGGCCCGCCGTCGTAGAACGGATTGCCGATCCGTCCTACATGCGCGGCGGCGGCGACGTAGAAATTATCCAGCGGGTCGCGGGCCGGGTGGTCGAGCGGGATGTTCAGCGCGTCGAAGTTGTGGAACTCGTCCTCGATCTCGGGGCCTTCGGCGACGGAGAACCCGAACCGCCCCATGATGTCCTTGAACTCGTCGATCGTCTGCGTCAGCGGGTGCCTGCGGCCGAGCGGGTAGGCCACGCCGGGCAAGGTGACGTCCACCGCGGACGCTTCCACGGCGGGTCGGGCGAGGTGCTGCTTTCGTTGTTCGAGCGCGGATTCGACGCGGGCCTTCGCCTCGTTGAACCGCTTGCCGAAGGCCGGCCGCTCCGCGGCGTCGAGCTTCCCCAGCAAGCTCTGCAGATCCTTGAGCCGCCCCTTCTTCTGCCCCAGGAACTCGACCCGCGCCGCCTCGAGCGCCGCGGGAGCAGCCGCGGCCGCGATCGCGGCCAGCGCCGCGGCTTCGAAGTCCTCGACTCGCTGCAATGCGATTGGTGCGTCCACTCCTACTCCATCGCTTGCCGCACCGCCGGCATCAGGTCGTTGAACTCCTCGATCCGCAGCATGCGGATGTCGCGCACCGATTCGGCGAACCAGGGGAGACTCCGCGCCACGTCGATCGCCGCCAACACGCAGGTGACCGCGTTGATCTCCGCCCCGCCGAAGTACACGCTCCCCTGCTGCCAGGTGAAGCCGTGCTCCCGGAGGACTCTGCGGATTTCCGCGTAGGCGTTGTTGTACGGATCGCCGTAGTGCAGTTTCAGCGACTCGATGTCCATGTCGAAGGCGATGGCGTACAAGCGACCCTCCTTCGCGGGGACCTCGGGGAATCCGTGCAACCCGGGCACGGGGTGCAGCGTGCCGAGCGGTTGACTCGCCATCACTCCCCTCCTCTCCACGTTCGCGCGCGTGGCTCGGGCTGAATTCTTGCGAATTCAGCTACTACCGATGCATCAGGGCGTGCCACTCCAAGTCATCCAGCCACCCTTTCAGGCGGCGGCGCCGGCGGCGAGGGCGGCGCGGGTCGCCTCGACGATTTCGTCGAACACCGCCGGGTGGTGGATCGCCAGCTCGCTGAGCGTCTTGCGGTTCAGCCCGATCCCGGCCAGCGTCAGGCCGTGGATGAAGACCGAATACGACATGCCCCGCTCGCGGCAGGCGGCGGTCAGACGGGTGATCCACAGCTGGCGGAAGTTCCGCTTGCGGGCCCGGCGGTCGCGGAACGCGAACGCCCGCGCGCGGAGCAGGGTCTCCTTGACCGTCCGCAGCAGCTTGCTGCGTCCGCCGTAATTCCCGCGGGCTTCCTTGAACAGCCGCTTCTTGGCGCGGTGGCGGGCGGCCCCGTTGGTGACTCTCATGGCGTTCGGTCGATCTAAAGGTTGAGAGTTGAGAGTTGAGAGTTGAGATGAGGGCCGATAGATCGATCGGCGGGCCCTCGACTCTCAACTCTCGACTTTTCGACCCGTCACAGGCAGGGACGCAGGGCGGCGACGACGTGTTTCGCCTCGGCGCCGCCGATCACGTTGTCTTGGCGGAGCTGCATCTTCCGCTTGGCGGACTTGTGGCTCAGCTTGTGGCCGCGGCTCGCCTTGCGGTGCTTGATCTTCCCGGAGGCGGTCACCGTGAACCGCTTCTTCATTCCCTTGTGGGTCTTTTGCTTGGGCATGGCGAGGCCGTCGGTCGGGGGCGGACGAAAGATCGGCGATTATAGTGGGAGCGGGAGAGGCTTTCCAGCCGACCGGGGTCGAAAAATCGAAGAGTCGAAAAGGCGTTCGCTCCCGCGCCTCGACTCTTGGACTTTTCGGTCCGTCGACTCCGCCGCCGGCGGTCAGCCCTTCGGGGCGAGGATCGCGGACATCATCCGCCCGCCGTCCATCGACGGGGGCTTCTCGACCTTGGCGACGTCTTCGAGGTTGGCGATGATCCCATCGAGAATCTCGCGGCCCCGCTCGTGGTGGGCGTGCTCGCGGCCGCGGAACAGGACGTTGATCTTCACCTTGTCCTTGCCGGCGAGAAAGTCGCGGGCCCGCTTCATCTTGAACTCGATGTCGTGCTCGCCGGTCTTGGGGCGGAGGCGGATCTCCTTGACCTGCATCTGGTGCGGCTTGTTTCCCTCGCGGCGCTTCTTCTGCTCGTACTTGAACTTGCCGTAGTCCATGATGCGGCAGACGGGGGGCCGCTCGGTCGGAGCGACCTCCACGAGGTCGAGTCCGGCTTCCAACGCCCGGGCGAGGGCTTCGGAAGTCGGGACCACTCCGAGCATTTCGCCGTTCTCGTCGACGACCCGAATGGGGGAGATGCGAATCTGCTCGTTCAGCCTGTGCGACGTGTCGATGTCGAAATCCTCTCTGCTGGGACCGTGAAATGGGACGCGGCCGGCGCACCGGCCGCGAACGGCGTCACTCAGTACTTCCGAATTCGCGAGGGCGCGTCGCGTTCTTGGAAGTAACTGTCATTGATTACTTCTATCGCCGGGCGCGCGTTCCGTCAAGAAGGGCGCACGGATGCGCGGTGCGGGGAAATTCCCGAGGTCAACCCTCAACCCTCAACTCTCAACCCTTCGACCTTCATCCCCCGCCCCCCTGCTGCTTCAGCCGTTCCGCCACCAGGTCCTTCGGCCGCGCGACCGCGCGGGAGATGCGGATCGCCTTGTGCTGCTTGTGGACGCCGGCGTGGGCCTCGAACATCGGCCGGCCTTCGATGAGCACCTGCAGCCCCGCGCTCTTGTCCTTTTCGGTGACGATCACGTCGCCGACCGCCAGGTTCATCAGCTCGTGGGCGGTGATCGTGGCGCCGGCGAGGTTCACCGTCATCTCGACGTTGGCCCGCGACAGGCCGGTCTCCAGCGTCGCCAACTGCTCGGGGTTCGCGACCCGCTTGGTGTAGGCCGACCACGTGTCGGACGAGAGCTTGCCCGACAGCGGCTCGATCGTGTTGAACGGAATGCACAGGTTCATGATCCCCCGCATCTCCCCCATCGTGATCTCGAAGCTCACCAGCACGATGACTTCGTTCGGCGGGACGATCTGCACGAGCTGCGGATTGCTTTCGATCTGCGCGACGCGGAGGCCGAGCTGGCAGATGTTGGCCCAGGCGCTGTCCAGCCCCTTGATCGCCAGCCCCGTGATCCGCGAGACGAGCCGCAATTCGATCTCGGTCAGCCCGCGGGTGGGGAAGCTGTGCCGGGCCTGCTTCCCCCCCCCCAGCAGGCGGTCGATGATCGGGAAGATGATCGACGGGTTCAAATCGAGGATCAGGTTCCCTTCCAGCCCCTTCGATTCCAGCAGGTTGAAGCAGGTGGGGTTCTCGAGGCTGAACACGAACTCGCTGTAGGTGAGCTGGTCGACGCTGATCAGCTTGACCTCGATGATCGTGCGGAGCATGCCCGAGAGGGCCGCGCCGAACTCCCGGCTGAACCCCTCGTGCAGCGCCTGGAAGGCCCGCATCTGCTCCTTGCTGACCCGCTCGGGGCGCTTGAAGTCGTACACGCTGATCGGCGTGCCGAACCCGTCGAGGGGGGCGCCGCCCCGCGGCCCCCCCGGGGAAGAATTCCGATCGAGCGCCGCGAGCAGCGACTCGACTTCGCTCTGGCTGAGGACATCCGCCACGATTTCAGACTCCGTTCCGACTAAGCCTCTCGACCACGGATTTCACGGACGATCACGGATTTCCGCAGAATTGATCCGTGTTGATCCCCACTGCACAGGCTTCAGGTGAAACGCCTCGACTCGTTCCGACCTTGCCAGGCCGAATGTCTCTCCGCGCTCTCGGCGATCTCTGACCTCTGACCTCTGACCTCTGACCTCTGACCTCTGACCTCTGACCTCTGACCTCTACTCCCGCACCTGTCCCGTCCCCTGCACCAGCCACTTGTAGCTCGTCAGCTCGCGGAGCCCGCACGGGCCGCGGGCGTGGAACTTGTCCGTGCTGATCCCGATCTCCGCTCCCAAACCCAGCTCGCCGCCGTCGTTGAACCGCGTGCTGGCGTTGACGATCACCGCGGCCGAGTCGACCTCCGCCTGGAACCGCCGGGCCGCTTCGAGGTCCCCCGTGACGATCGCGTCGGTGTGCCGCGAGCCGTATTCGTTGACGTGCCGGATCGCCGCGTCGAGATCGTCCACGACCTTCACCGACAGGAGCAATGCGAGGAACTCGGTGCGGAAGTCCTGGTCGGTCGCCGGCTTTCCCTGCGGGACATGCGCCAGCGCCCGCGGCTCGCACCGCAGCTCGACCCCCCGCCCCGCCAGCTCCCGCGCGGCTTGCGGCAGGAACGTCGCCGCGATGTCTTGATGCACGAGCAGCGATTCGGTCGCGTTGCACACGCCGGGGCGCTGGCACTTGCCGTTGAGCACGATCCGGCGGGCCATGTCGAGGTCCGCCGCGCGGTCCACGTAGACATGGCACACGCCGTCGAAGTGCTTGATGACCGGCATCGTCGCCTCGGCGGCGACGCGCTCGATCAGCGACTTCCCGCCGCGGGGGATCGTCACGTCGATCAGATTTCCGAGCTTGAGAAACTCCCCGACGGCGGCCCGGTCGGTCGTCTCGACGAGCTGCACCGCATCGCGCGGCAAGCCGGTCTCCGCGAGCGCGTCGGCCAGCACCGCGTGCAGCGCCCGGTTGCTGTGGAACGCCTCCTTCCCCCCGCGCAAAATCACCGCGTTGCCGCTCTTGACGCACAACGCGGCGGCATCGGCGGTGACGTTCGGCCGCGACTCGTAGATGAAGAACACGACGCCCAAGGGCACGCGGACGCGCGACACGAGCAGCCCATTCGGCCGCACGCCCCCCTCGATCACTTCGCCGACGGGATCGGGCAACAGGGCGATCTCTTCGAGCGCGACGGCGATCTTCTCGACGCGATCTTTCGTGAGCCGCAACCGATCGATCGCTGCCGCCTCGAGTTTATATTCCGGCGCTTTCGCCAGATCCTGCTCGTTGGGCGCGAGAATCTCGCCGAACCGCGCGCGAAGCGATTCGGCGGAGCGTCGCAACCACGCGATCTTCGTCGCCCCGTTGGCGACAGCAAGCGCGCGCGACGCCTCACGGGCGCGAAGCGCCGTATCGCGGGCGTAGGTGGGGAGGTCGGTCATGGTGGAAGCGGTCAGCTTTCAGCGATCAGCGGTCAGCATGTTGATGGGCGGTGTCGGGAGGTGGAAGGAATCGAACGGGCAACGTCGCTCGCTTCCGTCGGGATGGAGTGCACTCGGGATCGTCGAAGTAATCGAGAACCAGGCGGAGTCGCGATCTCCCTAAGGACTCACTCGTATATAGCCAGCCTCCAACGAGAAACCGGTCGCCGAAAACGAGGAGTTGAAACTCGAAAGTCGCGCCGGGGTCGATTACTACTCTCTCGTTCCTCCCCGAATGCATAAAGCGCAGTTCGCGCCATTCGTCATCCGGAGCGGTCCATGCTTCGAGTTTCGAAGGACGCTCGTCGTAATCCTCCCATCGATCGACGCAAACCGCACTGGAACCGTGGTTCCGAACCCTCACGAGCAACTTCGGAAGATAGAAAACGTCACATCGTCCGGCATGGTGGAGGGCCATTCCATCGTCGCGAACCTCCACCGAAAACGGCTCTTCTTGCAGGTTTGCGATGAAATCCTCGATGACGACCGTGTCGGGACGGGGCGCGCCATTCGGCGAGCGCGGGACGTCGGCACCCATGCACGCGCCGACGATGACGAGCGCGAGCCACATGTCGCGAGCACGTTTCACGAGATCGAAACTCATCGATCGTTTCCCGATTCCTTCAATGGAACATCAACGCGATGGCCGGGCGACACGGCCCGCCTTCGATCTTGTTCGATGATTCGCGGTTGCTCGAAATAGTCGAAGGCGATACGGATTTCCTGACCCCAATCCGGTGGATACGCAATCGCGCGAAACTCGTGAAGGGCGCCGGGGGCGACCTCGTGCAAATCGATCGGACTGGCCATTGCCATAAAACTCGCGAACCATTCGGACGACTTCGCCGCACGCCGCTCCACTCGCCATTCGACAGCGTCGACCGAATCGCCCACCACCCAAATCGAATGGTCGCAGTCGTTGCGCCATTTGACCGCGATGTCCAGCAGCCTGACGTCCAGACAACAATATGACGGACGGGCTTCGTACACTCCTTCGATAGTGACCGATACGGGACGGTATTCGATCGCCGTCGTCGTAATCGCGTCCGGTTTGCGCGGCAGATCGAACCGGATGTCGGCTGCATCAACAGCCGCCCACGGTCCGCATGCGACGCCCGCAAGGATGCCGAATATCGTGGTGGTTTTCATGGACCAATGCGCTCCCTGGCGGTCGCGGCTGAACGATTTCCTCAACCCTCAACCCCTACTTCAGCCACTCCGAATACAGTTTCGCCCGGAACTCCTGCCATTCCTCGCGGTGGCCGGCCGCCTCGGGGGTTTCCAGCAGGTCGCGGACCCATTCGTCCATCCGCCGCAACCGCCCCACGAGCACCGTCACCGTGTTCGTGACGATGCGATGCGCGGCGGAAGGATGCACCTCCTCGAGTTGCTTGAATTCCTCCAGCGTCAGCCGCAGCACTTCGACGGCGTCCAGCGTGCGGATGCTCGCCGAGTGCGGCGCCGGATGGAAGAACGACATTTCGCCGAACACGGCCCCCTGCTCGAGGATCGCGAGCCGTTGTTCGACGCCGGTCTTCGTCTTCTTCACGACTTCGCACTGCCCCCGGCGGATGATCCACAGCATGCGGACCGCCTTCCCCTCGCGGAGGATCGTTTCACCCGCGGTGTAGGTGACCGACTCGAGCAGGGAGAACACGGCGCTCCGCTCGGCGGCGGACATGTCCTGGAACAGCGGGCAGCGTTCGACGATCGCTTCGGTCGTGAGCATGGCGTTCAGATTCCTCCCAGAACGGTCGCCCGCCCCACCCGGCCGATGCCGAGCAGGTACGCGGCGGTGCGCAGCGAAACTTTCTTCTCCTCGGCGAGCTTCCACACGCGGTCGAAGCTGTCGAGGAGGATCCGGTCCAGCTCCTTGCGGACCCGCGACAGCTCCCACTTGAAGTGCTGCCGGTTCTGCACCCACTCGAAGTAGCTGACGGTCACCCCCCCCGCGTTGGCGAGAATGTCGGGCAGCACGACGATCTCGCGGCGGTTGAAGATCTCGTCCGCCTCGGGCTGCGTCGGGTTGTTGGCCGCCTCGACGATGTACTTCGCGCGGACCTCCTCGGCGTTCTCGGAGTTGAGCACGCCGCCGATCGCCGCGGGGACCAGCATGTCGACCTCCGACGTGAGCAGCTCGTCGTTGGTGATCGCCTTCGCGGCGGGAAAGCCCTTGATCTCGCCGTGCTCGGAGGAGTAGATCTGAAGGGCCGGCACATCGATGCCCGCGCTGTTCCAGATCCCCCCCGAGGCGTCGCTGACCCCCACGATCTTCGCCCCCTTCTCGTGCAGGAACCGGGCGGCGAAGCTCCCCACGTTGCCGAAACCCTGGATCGCCACCGTGGCCCCTTCGATCGGCTGCTTGAGCCGCTCCAGCAGCGCCGCGGCGAGCGTGACGACGCCGCGGCCGGTCGCTTCCTCGCGGCCTTCCGCTCCGTGCAGCTCGACCGGCTTGCCGGTGACGCACGCCGGGTTGAAGCCGTGGAACTTCTGGTACTGGTTCATGATCCAGGCCATGACCTGGGCGTCGCTTCCCATGTCGGGGGCGGGGATGTCCTTGTCCGGGCCGATCAGGTCGTGGATCTCGTCGATGAACTTGCGGGTCATCCGCTCGAGCTCGCCGGGGCTGAGGTCGCGGACGTTGACCGCGATCCCACCCTTCGCACCGCCGTAGGGGATGTTGACGACGGCCGTCTTCCAGGTCATCAGCGTGGCGAGGGCGAGCACCTCCTCCTCGTCCACCTCGTGATGGAACCGCAACCCCCCCTTGAGCGGCCCGCGGGCGCTGTTGTGCTGCGTGCGGAAGCCGATGAACGTCGCGATCTCGCCGTTGTCGCGCTCGATCGCCACCTGCACCTTGAGCTGCCGCTCGGGGACGAGGAGCAACCGCTGCATGTTCTCCGACAGCCCCATCAGCCGGGCGGCCCCGTCGAAGTAATGGCTGGCGGTCTCGTAGGAGGTCATCATCGAGGTGGATCCAATGGGAGATCATTCACCGCACGCATCCTCGAGATAACCGTGCTCTTGGCCCCAGCGAATCCATGCGGCGGGCCATCATCGTCATTCTCCCTTGATTCTCAGGAGGCACGGGATCCGCGTCGGTGATCGCGTTCAAGGCCCAGAACCAATCGTCCGGCGCGTTGCGAAGCTCGCCGAGGATGAGCGGAATGGCGTCCGGACCCATTCCGATGATGTGCTGATACGCGGGATGCATCGCGCGCCGCTGGACCGTGCCGAGGTGGGCCGTCTCCTGCTTCCATTGGTCGCGAAGCCGGATGAATCGCGCCGCGAGATGCTCGCCGGGTCTGCGTCGTGTGGTCGTGGACATGCTCGTCATTCTACATGAAATATCCCGTGATGGTCGATGCACATTGAATTCGACGATCCGGCGGCCGCCGCCTATCCCGCCGGGCGCCGCCGGTGGGCTTCTTCTCCCGGATGACCGCCCCCCGCCGACTCCGCCCGCCACGCCGCCGGCACGTTCCGCACGATCCAGCCGGCGAGCGTGCGGGCGTACAAATCGTGTCCTTCCGCCGAGAGCCGCGCCGCGCGCGTCAGAAACAGCCGGTCCCGGTCGTGCGCCGCCCGAAACGCCGGCGCCAGGTCGCAGTGCGGGATCTTCCGCGACGACAGGAACGACGCCAGCAGCTCGAACGGCCGCGAGTCGGCGTAGTGCGCCCCCTCCGGGATTCCCGCCGCCCGCCGCGTCGCCGCGTCGCACGCCGTCGCCGACACCTGCCACGGCGCCGGCGACAGCGCCACGATCAGCCGCGAGTATTGCCCGTCGGTCAGCTCGTCCAGCTCCACGACCGAAGACAACGCCTGCTCGATGTGGATCGACCAGTCCGGGCCGTCCGGCTTGATCCAGGCGTAGCGGCCCTGCGGGAGGTCGATGTCGTCCGCGTCGCCGGGATCCGCCTCGCTCGCGAGCGAGGCGGTATACCATTGCCGCGCCCGCCGCATGAGCAGCAGCGGCTCGTTCAGTCCCCCCGCCCCGCCACGGGACAGCTCGGGATGCGCGCAGGCGAGCGGGACCGGCCCGCCGTTCATCAGCGCGTGGCGGCGCATCGCGTGGTCGTCGGCGATGTCTCCCATCTCGAAATCGAGCAGCGTCAGGTCCGGCTGCAGCGCGCACAACTCGTGCCGGAACTGAAGGTAACACAACAGCGGGCAGTACCCCGGCACCCCCGCGTTGACCACCTCGATCCGCATCGGCGCCCGCGATTGCAGATAATCTTCCAGCCGGGCGGTGAACGTCTCCGTCTCCGCCACCTCCGCCCCCAGCACCCGCTCGTCACCCAGACACACGATCCGGTACACCCCCGCGGGCTTCGGCACCGCGATCGGACCGCCGCGGAGACCGAACCCGTTGGTCCGCACCTCGACCTTCTCGCCGCTGTCCGGGTTCGGGACCACCGTCGACTGAAGCGGCTGCAACCCGTGATGGACGAACCACGACCGGCGGTAAAGCTCCGCCGCAATCCCCTGCTCCGCCGTCGCATTCCCGGCCGGCGACGATCCCGCCCGCGCCTCGTACAGGCGCAACCCGACCTCCGCCGCGCACACGAGGAAGACCAATATCCACAGCGCGGCAAAGAACGGCTTCAGCGACCGCAGAACAGCGCGGACCATCCCTGAATCCTCGCCAGGCGGACCATCCCGGTCCGCCGAAAGGGGGGCGGATCATAGACAGACTGGGAAACCTGAACAAGATCGCTTCCCCGCCGCTGGAGTACAGGCTTCAGCCTGTCGAACGGCCAACACGCCCCGCACCCCGACCCGCTCGGCAAACGGGCCCCCGTCCTCCTCCTCCTCCTCCTTGGCCGTGCGATGGTTCTCCCGGAATGCAACCGTTATCATTCTCGCTCTGCGATCGTGTGTATCGGTTTCAACCACGGATGTCACGGATGGGCACGGATGAAGATCAAGATTCGTAGTTCTCCGCGCCCTCGGCGTCCTCCTGCGGTTGAAGACGCTTCGCCTGACCGGTCGCAGTCATGGAATGCGACCACTGCACGTCCACGAGCATCGCAGGGAAATGATTCGAACCGCGGAGTGCGCAGAGATCGAGAGATCATCAATGGCACAATATCCATGTCCATCCGTGTGATCCGTGGTGAATGCATGGATTCCATCTCCGCCGCGCTTGGCGTCTTCGCGCCTTTGCGTCGAAATCCCTTCCGACCTGATTGAACGACCGCCATGCCCGCCGCCTCGATGAAGACGACCGCGAAAAAACTCCCCGGCGTCGCCCGCGCCGCCGCCGTCCGCCGCGCGATGGACCTGATGGCCATCCCCGGCAAGAGCAAGCAGGAAAGCCGCGTCGCCGAGTACATCGTCGCCCGGCTCCGCGACGCCGGCATCCCGCAGTCGGCCATCTCCTTCGACGCCTCGGTCCGCGACATTCCCGGCGGCGGCGAGATCGGCAACCTGATCGTCAAGCTCCCCGGCATGCTCAAGGCCCCCCGGCGGATGCTCATGGCCCACATGGACACCGTCCCCCTCTGCGTCGGCGCCCGCCCCGTCCGCAAGGGGCCGGTCATCGTTTCCAAGGACGCCCACACCGCCCTCGGGGCCGACGACCGCGCCGGCGCGAGCGTCGTCCTCACCGCGGCCCTCGAAATCCTCCGCCAAAAGCTGCCCCACCCGCCCCTCACCCTCTTCTGGCCCGTGCAGGAGGAGATCGGCCTGTACGGCGCGCGGTTCGCCGATTTGTCGAAGCTCGGCCAGCCGGAACTCTGCTTCAACTGGGACGGCGGCGACCCCGAGGTCGCCGTCACCGGCGCGACCGGCGACTACAACATGGAGATCGAGATCGCCGGGATCGCGAGCCACGCCGGCGTTCACCCCGAGCACGGCGTCAGCGCCATCGCCGTCGCGGGACTCGCCGTCGCGGACCTCGTCGAAAACGGCTGGCACGGCCTGATCCAGAAGGGGAAGCACACCGGCACGAGCAACATCGGCTTCGTCCACGCCGGCGAGGCGACCAACGTCGTCACGCCGCACCTCCGCCTGCACGCCGAGGTCCGCAGCCACGACCCGAAGTTCCGCCAGCGGCTCCGCGACGAGTTCGAAAACGCCTTCGTGCGGGCCGCGAAGAAGGTGAAGAACTCGCGGGGCGAGACGGCCAAGGTCCGGTTCGTCGCCGATCTCAAGTACGAATCCTTCCGCCTCGACGAAAACCAGCCGTGCGTGCGATCCGCTTTCCGCGCAATCGAAGCGGTCGGCCTCACCCCCTGCGCCCGGATCAGCAACGGCGGTCTCGACGCCAACTGGACCAGCGCCCGCGGCCTCCCCACCGTCACGCTCGGCGCGGGCATGCTCGAAGTACACACGGTGAACGAAGCCCTCGACATCGAGCAATACCTCCACGCCTGCCGCATCGGCCTCCTCCTCGCCACCGCCGCCGTGTGA
>JBBDNU010000184.1:0-13791 GCA_040877365.1 Planctomycetales bacterium | reverse complement strand
TGCATCCGCTACTACCTCAAGGAACTCGCGTAGCACGTTTCAAAACAAAGCCTAGCCCGACGCGCCAGCGAGGGAGACTCACCGAATCGGCCGGCGTCTGGGTGGCCGGGGCTGGCGCAACGCGAAGCCCCGGTGCCCGCCGGACCGGGGCTTCCCGTCGGTCCAGCCCCGGCCCCCCGCCACTTTGCGCGTCATGCCCGCGAAGAGCCTGCCCCCAGCGAAGGCGGGGGCGGGCATCCAGCAGGTGCGCGGAGGACGAAGGCACTGGATTCCCGCCTTCGCGGGAATGACGGCATCGCTACTCACGAAATAGCGCAACATCAAGACGCGAGCGAGGGAGACTCGAAGACGCGAGCGAGGGAGACTCACCGAATCGGCCGGCGGTTTCCCGCGAGGAACCCGATCGAGCGATTCTCCCTGGCTTGCGCTGCGGGCTACGAGCATCGCGGCCAAGCCCACTGACCATCCATCACGGGTTCGTCGGCGGGCGATCGGTCTGGCCCTGGCCGGGAATGTTCGGGCCGGCGGGGGGCGTGACGCCCCCTTCTCCGCCACGCTGGGTTTCCCGCGACATTCCCGGGCCGCGGCGCGGATCGTCCGGCTCCGTCGCGCAGCCGCAGGCGAGCGGCAGGACGAGCAACAAGGGTGCGAGCGTTCGGCGATTCATGGTTCACCTCTTCCAGCCATCTCACTCCGCCGCCCACTGTCCACCGTCAGATACTGTACGCTGAAGAGCCGTTGCGGGTCGGTCCACGCTCGCTCGACGGCGAAGCCCGCGCGGGCCGCGAGCATCGCGAAGCTCTCGAGCGTGTACTTGTGCGAGTTCTCGGTGTGGATCGTCTCGCCGCGGGAGAAGTCGAACTCCTCGTCCCCCACGCGAACGCTCTGCTCGATGCGGGAGACGAGCTGCATTTCCACGCGGCCGCGCTCCTCGTCGAACACCGCCCGATGTTCGAACGTGTGGGGATCGAACTCTCCGTCGAGCTCGCGGTCGATCCGCGCCAGCAGGTTGAGATTGAATTCGGCGGTGACTCCCCGGGAATCGTCGTAGGCGGCTTCCAGGATCGCCCGCGGCTTGAGGAGGTCCGCCCCGATCAACAGTCCGCCGGATGGTCCCACCAGCCGCGCGACCCCCGCCAGTAGCGCGACCGCTTCCTCGGGAACGAAGTTGCCGATCGTCGAGCCGGGAAAGTACACGATCGTCCGCCGGCTCGGGCCGTCGACGGCGGGAAGCTGGAATGGCTGCGTGAAATCGGCGCAGACCGGAAGAATCGGCAGGCATTCATACCGCGCGTCGAGCTGTTCCGCCGTCTTTCGCAGATGCTCGCGCGAAATGTCGACCGGAACGTAGGCGGCCGGGCGCTCCAGATGCGCCAGCAACAGGTGCGTCTTCAGGCAGCTGCCGCTGCCGTATTCGACGAGCGCCGCCCGCGGCCCGATCCGGCGGGCCATCTCGGCGGCGCGGCGGCGCATGATCGCCAGCTCGGTGCGGGTGGGATAGTATTCGGGCAGCCCGCAGATGCGGTCGAACAGCCGCGACCCCCGTTCGTCGTAGAGATACTTGCAGGGGAGCGTCTTCGGCCTCGCGCGCAGCCCGGCGAGCACGTCCTCGAGAAATCGGGTTCGCGACGGAGCATGGTCTTGAAGGTCGAGTCGGCTCATGGGATCCCCGTCCGCGATCGACGAGAAGGAAGCCGTGCGCTCGCCCCGGGCGGCGATACGCCAGGCTTCCGGGCCGATTCTAAGGTGGCGCGAGCGGCGTTCCACCGGCGCTTCGGAGATTCACGCCGTGCGGAAATCCCCCAGGCGAAAGCCGGGGCGGACGATGATCGGACCGTCAGTCCATCGCCGCCGCCGGCCCGACGTAGTCGTCCGCCAGCGCGTCGAGCAGGTACACTTCGACGCGGTCCAGGACCCGGGACCGGTCGTCGCCCGTGTCGGGGAGCGGTTCGCTGTCTCCCGCGGAGGTGATCCGCATCCGCTGCCGCTCCACTCCCAGCTCCACCAGCCCCTCCATCACGGCCCGCGCGCGGTGATACGTCGAGTCGAGCAGCGCGCGCCGCGCCGCCTCCCCGGATCCGGCCATCGGCCCCGCGTGGGCGCGGAGCTCGATCTTGTTCGGCTTCCCCGCCAGCTCCGCGGCGATCGCGGGCAGCCGCGCCGCGGCTTGCGGCGCGAGGTCCGACTTTCCCGGGGCGAAGGGGACGGGACCGAGCACCGGGACGGGCACCCCCTCGGGAGTGCGGTACACGCGCAGATTGCGGCCCTCGACCGCGGGCGTCTTCACGCCGCCGAAGCCCCGGTCGGCGTTCGTGAATGACCCAAGCGTCCCGAGTTTCGCGACGAGCGAGTTGAGCGGAAAGTGTTTCCCGGGCGGAGCGGCGGGGCCGGTGCGATAGCCGATGTACCGCTGCAGCGCGTCGAGCACCGCCCGGTACTTCTCGGTGGCGACGATTTCGCTCAGCGAGACGAGCATGATGAAGAACGTCAGCAACAGCGACATCATGTCGCCATAGGTGACGATCCATTCCGGCACGCCGGCCGGGGCGTCCTCTTCGTCCATCATCGAATTCTCCCGCTGACCGACCGGCGGCGCGGACCGCCGGCGCGCCGCGGGCGGACCGCTGTGACTCTTATCGGGTTTCCGCCGCCGGCGCGTGCAGCCGAATCCGGACCAGCCGCGCGTCGGCAATCAGTCCGATTGACCCGGATCGGCAACGGCTTTACACTGATGTCCGGAGCTTTGCATCCGGTCAGGGAATGGAACGTGTCCTGCCGCCGATTCGTTTGTCATGCACAGCACGGGGGGAACGGTTCATGATGTCGACGAATCATTCACGAACGGATCACCGCCGACCGGTCCGCGTCGCCGGCCGGGTCCTTTTCGCGGTCCTCGCCGCCGCGGTGGTGCTGGCGGCGCCGGCTGCGGGACGCGCCCAGCCGCCGGCGGCACAAAAGAAGACGGGGGTCGTCCGCGAGGAATCGCTGGCCACCGGGGACGGCTGGCGGCTCGCCACCACGTATTATGAGTCGACTGCGGGCCGCGAGGCGCCGGTGGTCGTCCTGCTGCACGGGAAAGACGGGAACCGGCTCGTCTGGAACGGCGGCTTCGCCAAACGTTTGCAGGACGAAGGCTACGCGGTGATCGCCGTCGATCTGCGAAAGCACGGCCAGAGCACGTTGCCCATCGTCGATGCGCTCCCCCCCGCGGGGCGCACCCGCGTCGCCAACCAGGGCCTGGTCAATCAAGACTACCTCGCGATGGCGAAATGGGATCTGGGCGCGATCAAGAAGTTCATTTTCCAGGAGCACCAGGAGCAGAAGCTCAACATGCGGAAGACGGCCATCGTCGCCGCCGACATGACCGTCCCGATCGCCGCGACGTACTCCTACGCCGACTGGCTCGCAGAGCCGTACCCGGACGCGCCGGTGTTCGCGGCGCAGACGCCGAAGGGGCAGGACGTGCGGGCCTTGGTGCTGTTGTCGCCGGAGCAGAACCTGCCCGGGATGAACACGGGACGGACCTACAACGCGCTCCGGGCGCCCTTGTGGAACATCGCGTTCCTGGTCGCGGTCGGCGAGCAGGACGCGAAGGACCGGGGAACGGCGAAGCGCCTGCACCAGCAATTGACGGCCACCGCCGGCAACGATGCGCGGATGTATCTCAAGAATTACCAGACGAAATTCCGCGGCACCGACTTGTTCGGCAAGCGGCTCGGCGTCGAGGAGCACACCCTGGCCTTCCTCGAGCAGCACCTGAAGCGGCTGAACGGCGAAGCGGACGCCTGGCGCGACCGCGAGACCAAGTTGTTCAAGGATTAGGGGACGGCGATCTCGCTGGGGGCCTCGTTCTTCGCGTCGGTCCCCGTCTGCCGCGCCTCCATCCGCTCCCGCGACTCGCTCGCCAGCCGGAACGCGCCGCGAGGTTGAGCGGCGTCCTTCTCCATCCGCGTGAGCCGGACGTCCCATTTGGCGAGGCCGAACGGCACGTCTCCGCTGATCCAGAACTCCGCCTCGTTCGCCGTGCGGTTGGTCGGGCCTTCGCTGGTGTGCGATGCAACGTGCCTCACGGCGGCGACCGGTCCGCCGGCGAAGCGGATTTGCGCATCTTCCGGCTGCGCGCTCTGCGGCTCGATCGCCGGATAATGCTGGAGCAGAGTCAACGACGGATAGACTTGCAGCACGCCCCCCCCCAGCGCCTGCACCGGGCCGTCGCCGATCTTCTGGTGGCCCTTCACGATCGGCAGGAACGTCACGGGAATTCCCGCTTCATCCACCGTCTTGCCCAGCACCCGCGACTCCGGAATCAGCACCTTGTACACCCGCGTGCCGGCCGGGCCGGGGTCGATCCCCAGCGGAAAGTCCGGGTTCGCCTTGCCGGTCACCGTTTTGATCTCGACCCAGCGGCAGGGGGTGGCTTGTCCCGCGTACTCGGCGTCTTCACGCCCGACCGACTTGATTTCGGTTTTCCGCAGCCACGTCAGCTTCGTCTGCGGCATGGCGGACGTCGGATCGGCCGAGTGGACCGTTTGCTCGTACGTCCCTTCATACCGTACCCAGGTCCCGTCCGCGGGGAGGCTCCAGATCAACCCCTGCGCTTCGGCCCGACCGACCGGGACGACAATGCCCGCCAGCACGAACAGAATGGCCGCGAGTCGAGTGGGAGGGATCATCGTGCGCTTTCGTTCGAGGCGAGGCGGAACGGTTGCGGCCCGGACAACGAGTCTCGCAGACGACGGGACCGATGGCAAGTGCTTATTGACCGCCCTCCGGGCCTCTCCTAGACTGGCAGCAGGCCGCTCAGCCTGCGCGTTCTTCCGGTTCAGCCGAATCACCAGAAATATGGAGTGCATGCGATGATCCGTTGTCCTCGGGGCGCGCGCTCCCTGGCCGCGCTGGTGAGTGCGATGTTGGCCGCCGCGGCGTTGGCGGCTTCGGCGCGCGCGGCCGAAGATGGTCCCGCGGAGAAGCCCGCCGCCCCCGCCAAGCTCCGCTGGGCGCACATCGCCCTCAAGGGAGCGTATCCGGAGGGGGCGCAGGCGCCCGGCCTGTTCGGCGACCTGACCGAGAGCCTCGCGGACGGCATCGAGCGCCTCGACAAGGCGGCCCAGGACGGAAACGTCCACGGCGTCGTGCTGCACATCCAGGGGCCGGAGATCGGCTGGGGCAAGCTGTACGAGCTGCGGCAGGCGATCGGCCGGCTCCGCAAGGACGGCAAGAAGATTTACGCCTGGCTCGACAGTGGGACCACCAAGGACTATCTCCTCGCCACCGCCTGCGACGAAGTCGTCATGCCCGAGTCGGGCGTGCTCGTGATGGTCGGCCTGCGGGCCGAGGTCACCTTCTTCAAGAACCTGTTCGACAAGCTCGACGTGAAAGCGGAGATGCTCCGCGTCGGCGAGTACAAGTCGGCCGCGGAGCCCTTCACCCGCACCGAGATGAGCCCCGAGTTCCGCAAGGAGATGGAGGAGATCCTCGACGATTACTGGCGGCAGATGGTCGACGAGATCGCCGAGGCCCGCCAGCTCGACCGCGAGCAGGTGGTCGCCGCGATCGACTCCGGCCCGCATTCGGCCAAGGCCGCCCGCGAATTGGGCCTCATCGACCGCATCGCCTACGAGGACGAGCTCGAGCAGCTCATCCGCGGCGACGAGGAAGAAGCGCAGGTCGAGATCGTCAAAGGCTACGGGAAGAAGAAGATCGACACCGACTTCAGCGGCCTGACCGGGATGGTCAAGCTGATGAACCTGATGATGGGGGTCGAGACCGCCACGCGCAAGACCGCCAAGCCCAAGATCGCCGTCATTCACGCCACCGGTCCGATCATGACCGGCGAGAGCCAGGTCGATCTGTTCGGCGAGCAGACGCTCGGCGCGAACACGATCGTCAAGGCGGTCAAGACCGCCCGCGAGGACGCGTCGGTCAAGGCGATCGTCCTCCGCGTGGACAGCCCCGGCGGCAGCGCGCTCGCCAGCGACCTGATGTGGCGCGCCTTGGAGAAGGTCGACAAGCCGATCGTCGTCAGCATGGGGGACGTCGCCGCCAGCGGCGGGTATTACATCTCGATGGGGGCCGACGCGATCTTCGCCGAGCCGGGCACCCTCACCGGCTCGATCGGCGTCGTCGGCGGCAAAGTCGCGCTGAAGGGGCTGTTCGAGAAGGTCGGCATCACGACCAGCGTCGTCAGCCGGGGCAAGCACAGCGGCGCGATGAGCACGCTCGAAGGCTTCAGCGAATCCGAGCGGAAGGCGATGCAGAAGCTGCTCGACGAAATCTACGAGCAGTTCACGCAGAAGGCCGCGGCGGGCCGCAAGATGGAGGTCGAGGAGCTCGAGAAGCTGGCCCGCGGCCGCGTCTATACCGGCGCCATGGCGCAGAAGATCGGCCTCGTCGACAAGTTGGGCTCGCTCGATGACGCGGTGGCCCACGCGAAGAAGCTGGCGAAGCTGGACGAGGGGGAGCAGGTCGAGCGGCTGGTGCTGCCCAAGGCGACCAGTCCCTTCGAGGCGCTGTTCGGCCCGATCGATTCGGAAGAGGCCCGCGTTCGTTCCGCGGCGCCGCAGTCGAGCGGGCTGCTTCGCGAGCTGGGCGAACTCTCGCCGGAGCTGGCGCGGCAGCTTCGCGCGGCGGGCCTGGTGGGGCTGCTCGCCCGCGAGCCGCGGCTCACGCTGATGCCCTTCCGCATCGATGTCCGGTGATTCGCTCCGCACGGAACAGACCGACGACGAGAATCGACCCGCACCCATGCCCCCCCAGCGCTATTGCCTCCCCGATCCGTCGGCCGTTCTCACCGACGCGATCATCTCGCAGGAGATCGACCCCGGCAGCCGGGTGATCGATCTCGGCTGCGGCGACGGCCGGCTGCTGCGCCGGCTGCGCGACGTACACGGCTGCGACGTGCTGGGGGTCGAGCTGGAGATGGCGGAAATCATCGCCGCGTTCGAGCAGGGGATCCCGGTCGTGCAGGCGGACCTCGACCGCGGGCTGCCGGACATTCCCGACGGCGCGTTCGACTTCGCCGTGCTGAGCCAGACGCTGCAACAAGTCCGCCAGCCGAAGGCGGTCCTCCAGGAAATCCTGCGGATCGCGCGGCGGGCGCTGGTGGTCGTGCCGAACTTCGCGCACTGGAAGGTGCGATTGCAGGTGGTGCGGCAAGGACGGGCGCCGGTGACGGAGGCGCTGCCCTACGCCTGGTACGATTCGCCGAACCTGCACTTCATGTCGCTGCACGACGTCCGCGACCTCGTGTCGCAGGTCGGTTTGCGAATCGTGAAGGAGCGGCCGATCATCCGCGGCCGCGCCGTCGACCGCGCCTGGGCCGCCAACCTGCGGGCGGACAGCGCGCTGTATATCCTGGAGCGGGGAGCGCCGCGGGAACATGCTCCCTCCGGTCGCCGCTGAGCGGCGGGACCCGTAGCGGAACTCGTGCGCGTCGTCATGCCCTTCGCGGCCAGCGGAATGATGATTCCGGCAGACGGACCAGGACCAATTCGTCGAGGTTGTTTTCGCGCGGGCCCTACGACCGGCCGCCCCTACGACCGGCCGCCCGGTGCGATCGTCCCCGTTTCCGGGCTGGAGGCGGTCGCGTAGAGCTTCTTCGGGATGCGGCCCGCCTGCCAGGCGAGGCGGCCGGCGCGGCAGCCGTGCTTCATCGCGTGGGCCATCCGCAGTGGATCGTCCGCGCCGGCGATCCCGGTGTTGAGCAGCACGCCGTCGCAGCCCAGCTCCATCGCGAAGCAGACGTCGCTCGCCGTCCCGACGCCCGCATCGACGATCACCGGATACTCGGGATCGTCCTCCTTCAGGTACTCGAGGCAGATGCGGATGTTGTTCGGGTTGAGCACGCCCTGCCCGCTGCCGATCGGGCTGCCGGCCGGCATCACCGAGGTCGCCCCCGCCTCCTTCAACCTCCTCGCGGTGATCGGGTCGTCGGTCGTGTAGCACAGCACCTGGAACCCCTCGGCCACCAGCTTCGCGGTCGCTTCGAGCGTGGCGACCGGGTCGGGGAGCAGCGTCTTCTTGTCTCCCAGGACTTCGAGTTTGACCCAGTCCGCCCCAGAGTTCTCCAGCCCTTCGAGGATCTCGCGGCCGAGGCGGGCGACGCGGATCGCGTCTTCCGCCGTGAAGCAGCCGGCCGTGTTGGGAAGGACCGTGTATCGGTCGAGGTCGATGAAGTCGAGGATGTTCCGCCCCTCGGCGTCGATCAATCGCTCGCGGCGGACGGCGACCGTGATCACGTCCGCCTCGCTGGCGGCGAGGCAGTCGCGCATCAGGTCGAAGGTCGCGTACTTGCCGGTGCCGACGATCAGCCGCGAGCGGAGCTCGTGGGTGCCGAGTTTCAGCGGGGATTCGAGCGTGGACATGGTGTTGGAAGGCAGAAAGCAGTGGACAGTGGTCAGTGGGCAGAAGAATGGCGGATGCCGGCGGGGCGACCCGTCCTCATCCTCCGCCCACGAGTGTCACGATTTCGATGCGGTCCCCCGGTTCGAGGATGCATTCGGCGTGCCGGGCGCGGGGCACGACGTCCTCATTCCGCTCGACTGCCACGCCGCGCGAGGTCCGGCCGAGTTCCGCCAGGAGCGCGGCGACGGTGGTGCCCGGCCCCACGGATCGGCTTTCGCCGTTCAATACGATGTCCATCGCGGCCACGTCACACTCTCCTCGCTTCCGCTCGAAGTGTAGAGCGGCGACAGGATGGTTTTCAAGGACCGGTCGGCACCGGCTCGGTATCGCCTGCAAATATCCCAGCCCGCAGCGCAAGCAAGGGAGACTCGCCTCGACGGTTGAATTGTTGCACGTCGTCGGCTCGTGCGGCGGTCCTCCCTCCCTCGCTGGCGCGTCGGGCTGGAGCGAAACCATCCTACTCCGCCAGCTTCCGAAGCGCGCTCCGATACTCCCGGCGCACTTCCGAGAAAGCCAGCATGGAATCGTCGACAGCGTGATCGTGCGGCATCTTGCAGAACTCCGCGAGCAGCGTCGTCGCGTAGGTCCCCGGCGGCAGCGTGAACGACAGCCGCAGCCCCTCCGGCTCCGCCTGGATCGCCAATTCGGCCGGCCAGACGATGCAGGCCCTCCGCGTGCCGGGCAGCAGCCGCTGCTGCCGCCGAAAGTCCTCCAACTTCAGTTCGCACGCTTCGAGCAGCCGCCGCTCGCGCTCCAGCGGCTCGCCCGCCGGCTGGCGCATCTTCGGGCCGAACATCGGGCCGGTGGGGACGATCTCGCCGGCGTCGTAGCGCGGCTGCTCGCGGGCGACGTCTTCCGCGATGAACTTCCCGCCGGACGCGACGACCTCCATCACGTCCCCCGCGAGGACTTGATGGAGCAAGCCATCCCGCAACCGCTCCGCCAGCGCCCGGTTGAACAACTCCGACTGCACGGCGGAAAGCGACAGCCGCGACAGAAACCGCCGCCGCGCCGCCGGCAGGTCCTGCGGCCGCTTTCTCCCGGCCAGCAGATCGAACCCGAGCGCGAGCGTCTCCCCTTCGTGGCCGAACCGCTGCGAGCCGAAATAATTCGGAAATCCCTGCCTGGCGACGCGCTCCGCGATCGGCCGGGCGATCTGTTCGGCGTTCTCGACGACCTCGCGGACGAGAACGGAGAACCGATTGCCGCGGAGGTGGCCGGTCTTCAGCTTGTTTCCGTGCCGCTCCGCCTTCAGCACGCGGATCGCCTCGGTGTTCAACTCGGCGATGCGTGCGACGCGCGCGGCGGGGACCGAAACGTACTGCCGCGTCACGGCCCGGCGGTCCTTCAGTCCCGCCATGCCGACGTCGCTCGTAGAGACGCCGAGGACGCGGGCGACGTGCCGCTGCAACTGCTCGGCCGCCACGTCGCGCTTCTCGATCCACAGGAAGAGGTGCTCGCCGGCGCCGGAGGGCTCGTAGGCGGGGATTTCCTCGACCTCGAAATCTTCAGGCTCGACCTTGGTCCGCCCGCCGACGCCGGGCAAGGCGGCGGTGAGCGGCGGGGTGGCCGCCGACGCGGCGACACGTCGGCCGGTATCGAACGCGTCGAAGGGTTCCATCATGGAATCATAACCTGTTTCACCTCCTCTCGGAATTAATCGCTCGCACCGTCCGGCCGGTCGCCTTAGAATGACCGCTTCCCCCGATTCGCCCCCCCACCGCCCGACGCAGGACGAACATGGAACTCGAACAGATGCAGACGCAGCCTGCGGCCCATCCCGCCGGCCGCGTCAACGCCGCCGCCATCGAGGACCGCTTCGAGCGCGTCGTCGCCGAGATCGGCAAAGTGGTGGTCGGGCAGCGCGAGCTGATCGAGGGGGTGCTGATCGCGCTGTTCAGCGAGGGGAACGTGCTGATCGAAGGCGTGCCGGGGCTGGCGAAGACGCTCGTCGTCAACACGCTCGGCCGCGTGCTCTCCTGCCGGTTCCGCCGCATCCAGTTCACGCCGGACGTGATGCCTTCCGACGTGACGGGGCATTCCATCTACGACATGCACGACCGGAAGTTCACGTTCAACCAGGGGCCGATCTTCACCAATCTGCTGCTCGCCGACGAGATCAACCGCGCCCCCGCCAAGACGCAGTCGTCGCTGCTCGAAGCGATGCAGGAGCGGCAGGTGACGGTGGACGGCGCGACGCATCTCCTCGAGCTTCCCTTCATCTGCATCGCCACGCAGAACCCGCTCGAACAGGAAGGGACCTACCCCCTCCCCGAGGCGCAGCTCGACCGCTTCCTGTTCAAGCTGCTCGTCGATTATCCCACGCAGGACCAGGAGGACGGGATCCTCGCGCAATACGCGGCGGGGAAGGACAACCGCCGGCTCGACGAGTTCGACCTCCAGCCGGTGATGACCGCCGAGCAGGTGCTCGCCGTGCAGAAGGCGGTGCGAAAGGTGATCGTCGAGCCGTCGGTGATCCGCTACATCACGTCGATCGTCGGCCGCACGCGGAGCTGGCACGCGATCGAGGTCGGCGCCAGCCCGCGGGCCAGCGTGAACCTGCTGCTCGGCTCGCGCGCGATGGCCGCCTGCCGCGGCCGCGATTTCGTCGTCCCCGACGACGTCAAGGAGCTGGCCCCGTGGGTGCTGCGCCACCGCCTGCGGCTGCAGCCGGAAGCGGAGATCGAAGGCGTCCGCGTGGAAGACGTGATCCGCGAAGTGCTCGACGCGGTGGAGGCGCCGAAATAGATTTCCTCCAAGCCCGCCCCCCACGCGGGGCGGGATCGCAAGTCCCCTCTCCCCCGGCTTTGCGGGGGAGAGGGTCAGGGTGAGGGGGCGAATCGAGTGAACGGTCCCATGTACGATTTCACCTGCGAACATTGCGGCGGCACGGTGCGCGAGCGGCGCGTCCCCCGCGAGGCATTGCGGCACAAGGACAGTTTCGTGATTCTGGAAGACGTGCCCATCGGCGTCTGCGAAAAGTGCGGCACGCGGTACTTCGACGCCTCGGTCCTGCGCCGCGTCGCCGAGATCGGTCGCGGCACCGTCGCGACTCAGCGGACGATCGAAGTCCCCGTCGATCGATACGCCCCGGCCTGAAGCAAACGTCGGCGGATGTTGTCGAATTGATTTTCCCACGAACAAGCATTGGATCACAATGGGCAACGATCTGCCGTGGCGCGAAGCGATCGACCGGGTGTTGAAGGAAGCCGGCGCCGCGCTTCACTACACCGATATCGCCGACCGCATCGTCAGCGCGAAGCTGCGGAAAAGCGTGGGTGCGACGCCTGCAGCGACGGTGAATGCCTTCATCACCACAACGATCAAGCAGCAAGTCGACAAGGCCCCATTCGTCAGAGTCGGAAGGGGAGAATACATCAGCCGCTCGTTGGCGACTTCACATGTGCCGATTGCAGCGATGGATGACGAGCAAGAGGGATCAGAAAAGCAATATGAAGTCATCACGTCGTTTGGAATGTTCTGGCGCAGAGACTTGATCAGTTGGAGCAAGATCCCTCGCCTCCTGGGCATGCAACAGATCGGTGCTACGCCGGTCGATTTTTGCCTTCAGCAAGGGTTGTACCTACTTTACGATGGACGGGAAGTCATTTACGTCGGACGAAGCACAGAACGGCCTCTTGGCCGAAGACTGTACGAGCACACCTTCGATCGACTTTCGACCCGATGGGATCGGTTTTCATGGTTCGGCCTCCTGCCCGTATCTGATGACGGACAGCTCGAGTCGCTCCCACCGCAGTATCTCAGCGACAAGATCATCCCCGCGATGGAGGCCGTCTTGATCGAAGCGTTGGAGCCGCGCCAGAACCGGAAGCGCGGAGACGACCTTGCCGCCGTCGAATACATCCAGAAGGAGGATCCCGAAATCAGAAAGAAACTTCTGAAGGACACGATCGAGTCGGTCCTTGCCAAAGCATGAATCGAAGCACCCGAAGCGCATCCCATTCAATTCCCCGTCTCCACCTTCTCATGCTCCCCCGCCCCCTGCTCCTCGCCCTGTTCCTCCTCGCGGGGCTGCCGCTCGTCGTCGGGATTTTCGTGCCGGGCGTCGCGGAGTTCGGCGGATGGGCGACGCTGGGGGTGTTCGCGATCGCGCTTCTCGATCTCGCGGCGTCGCCGCGGTTGGCGCTCGTGCGCGTCGAACGCGACTCGAAAGACGTGATGAGCCTCGGGGCGCGGAACCCGGTGACGGTCCGGCTGCGGAACGGCAACCGGGGAACGATCACCGTCGAGGTCCACGACGAGCCCCCCGCTCCGTCGAGCGCCCCCGATCTGCCGCACGCGATCGAGCTGCCCTCCGGCCGCACGCGGTACTTCGTCTATCACGTCGAGCCGCACCGCCGCGGCCGCGCGCGGTTCGGGCGGCTGTTTCTCCGCTGCCGCAGCCGGTTCGGATTGTGGACGCTCCAGGACGAGCGCGCCGCCGAGCAGCCGGTCCAGATCTTCCCGGACATCCAGGCGGTGAAGGGGGTCGAGTTGCTAGCGCGGCGGAACCGGCTCGCGGAAGCGGGCGTGCGGCTGTCGCGGCTCCGCGGGCGCGGGACCGAGTTCGACCGCCTCCGCGAATATCGCCGCGAGGACGAGTACCGCAGCATCGATTGGAAGGCGACGGCCCGCCATCAGGAGCTCATCAGCCGCGAGTACGCCGTCGAAAAGAACCAGAACCTGCTGTTGCTGCTCGATTGCGGGCGGTCGATGTGCAACGAGCTGGAGGGCATCTCGCACTTCGACCGGGCGCTCAACGCGGCGCTGCTGCTGGGCTACGTGGCGCTCCGGCAGGGGGACACCGTGGGGATTCTCGCCTGCTCGAACCGCGTCGAGCGGTGGGTCCCGCCCGTGCGGGGGATCGGGGCGATCCACAAGCTGATCCGCCAGGTGTACGACCTCGAGCCGCGGTACGAGGCGTCGGACTACGAGCTGATGGTGGAGAACGTCCGCCGCCGGTATCGCAAGCGGTCGCTGGTGATGCTCATGACGCACGCGCTGGACGAAGTGCATCTCGCGGCGATCACGACGCGCGTCCGCCGGCTCCGCACGCCGCACCTCGTGCTGACGGCGTTCCTGCAGAACGTGCCGCTCCAGGAGCGCCTGCACAGGATCCCCCGCAGCGACGTGGAGGCGTTCCAGGTCGCGGCGGCCGCGGAGCTGGTGGCGGCCCAGTCGCTGCAAGTCGCCCAGCTCGAGCAATCGGGGCTGCTCGTGGTCGACACGCTCCCCGAGCAGCTCTCCGCCGATCTCGTGAGCCGCTACCTCGACATCAAGGCCCGGCACCTGTTGTGAAGTAAGAAGTACGAAGTAAGAAGTACGAAGTAAGAAGTACGAAGTAAGAAGTACGAAGGAGCAAAGCGCCCCTCATCGCCCTCCTTTTTC